>JASJCN010000107.1 GCA_030065975.1 Myxococcota bacterium | reverse complement strand
GGCGCGATGGGTGAGCCGCGATCACGCCCTCGTCATCGATCCGCCGGAACGCCGGGGCGCCTGGATCGACTTCGAGCCCACCGACGAAGCACCGGGCTGGGTCCGCGTCGGCGGACGCATCGCCCCGCGCCGGCCCGCCTGAAGGCGGGCTCAGGCCCAGGTGAGGACGGCGCGACTCAGGGAGTCGATCAGCCGGGTGATGGCTGGCGTGCGCGAGACCCCCTCATGATCCGACCAGCCCCACTCCGCCACGTTCCACCGGATCGAGGGCGGCAGCTCGATCTGGACGCCCTTGGCGGCCGGACGGTTGACGGGGTTGCGCGGATGCTGCCCTCGGAGCTCCTTGGGGATCGCCTCGAGGTCGTCGAGCACGTGGTAGCGCCGGGGCAGGTCGCGGCGCAGATGGGTGGCGACGTGGCTCGCGAGCGCCCGATTGCGCCCCCCGAGCAGCAGGTGCCGCCAGAGCCTTCGGCGTCCGTAGCCGTGGATCGTCATCACTACGTCGACGTGGCCCAGGAAGCGGGCCAGATCCTCCGACTGCGAGGGGTCGAAGGCGGTCGAGGCGAGATGGTGGCGCAGGGGCGCCCGCTGCAGCACGGCGTAGTAGGACGAGCCCGTTCGCCGCGCCACCTCTTCGGCGACGGCGTCGGTCGTCCGTTCGAGGTTGCCGCCGTGGTAGGCCATGATGCCGAAGCGACCACGCAGCTCGCAGACCTCGGTGACCTCGCTGCGCTCGAGGAACTCCTTCAGCATCGCGCCGGAGGGTAGCCGGCGAGAAGCCCGGGCCTAGGAGCCTCCGGGGCCGAGATCGAACACCTGATTCGAGTAGTTGAAGCTCGTGTCGTTCTCGTTGCGGGTCGGGCTCCCGTCCGACTCGAGCTGCTTCTTCGTGTGCTTTCGGTAGCCGCCGGTGCGGACGTAGGAGTCCTCGGAGAGGCCGAGCTCGAGCTTCTCGTTGAGCCGCCCGCAGCCCCGCTGGATCTCGTCCAGGATCTCCTGATCCTCCATCTGCGTCATGTTGATGCAGATGTCCTGGCGCTCGGTGATCGAGTCCAGGTAGGCGTTCTCGTCCTCGATGAAGCCGTGCTTGCGGGCGTAGGTGTACATGCCCGTGTCGGGCAACGGCAGCAGGAAGCCCACGCTCGGGTACACGCCCACCGACTCGCACATCGAGAAGGTCTCGCGCATCGTCTCGCGGGTCTCGATGGGGTAGCCGAAGACGACGCTCGTATTGGAGGTGATGCCGACGTCGCGCAGGATCGCGACCTGCTCGGCGAAGTAGTCGGCCTGGATGTGCTTCTCCATCATCTCGAGGATCTGCTGGTTGCCCGACTCGAGCGAGTAGCCGAGGGCGACGCACCCGGCCTCCTTGAACTTCCGGGCCACCTCGAGTCGCTTGGCGTAGGGGATCTTCGGGTTGCCGAAGAGATCCGTCCGTACCGCGGCGCTCCAGGAGAAGCGGTGCTTCGAGGCGAGCAGCCCGTCCACGATCTTCTCGGCCTGAGAGAGCTTGTAGAAGGTGAGATCGTCCCAGAAGTTGATGTAGTTGGCGCCGTAGCGCTCGATCAGGTCGTCGACCTCGGAGACCACGTCCTCGGTACAGCGATGCCGGTAGGCGTCGTGCTTGTAGACGATATGGCAGAAGGTGCAGCTGAAGACGCAGCCCCGGGCCGTCGCGACCGGCATCGTGCGCCAGCGCTTCGAGCCGTCCTCTTCCCGGCCGAAGGCCGAGGCATCGGTGATCTCGAAGTAGCGTTCTACGTCGAAGAGCTCCCAGTCGATCCGCGGGATGGAGTCGATGGGGGCGGCGGGCCGCCGGGCCGTACGGACCACCCCTCCGTCCCCGCCGCGAAAGGCGATGCCGGCCACCTCGTGCAGCCCACCCCCGGCCTTCAGGCAGTCGAGGAGCGCCAGCGTGGTGTACTCGCCCTCGCCGATGACGGCGACGTCGGCCTCCGAGTTCTCGAGGAAGACCTCCGGGACGGAGCCGGCGACCGAGTTGCCGACGACGATGGTCGCCTCCGGCTGGGTGCGGCGGATCGCGCGGGTGAGCCACTTCATCCACTTGTAGTGGGTCACGATGCTGCCCGTCAGCACGACGTCGTAGCGCTCCCGCTCGAGGAAGGCCTCGACGCTCGCATCGTCGTGATCGTGCAGGCCGATGTCGAGCAGGTCGAAGTCGTAGCCGGCCTGCTTCACCACCGTCATGACGTAGGCGATGCCCACCGGCAGGTAGCGGACGGGGTTTCCGGGCCGGAGGTTCGGGTTGATGAACAGGATGCGCATGGGGCCCCCGGGGCGATCGGAATTCGGGAGCCGGAGCCCGCACCGCGGGCACCGACGCGCAGGTCATCGGCAATCCCGGCGCAGGGATTGAAGAAGCGGGGCCAAGGCCCGAGCGCCGGATCCGCGGGAACACCCAGCGGCGGCGACCGAGGGGCTACTCCTCGGCGATCGGCGCGCGAACGGGCCGGCCGGGCTCGAGCGAGACGGGCTCTCCCTGGTGGAAGAACTCGATGCCCTCGCCGTCCTCGAGGGTGTAGACGGCCTCGCCGCTACCCATCTGCACGTCCACCCGGTTGCCCCGCAGCGAGAGCTTGAAGCGCAGGCTGTTCAGGTCACGCGAGAGCCGGGGAGCGAAGGCGAAGCGCCCGCCGTCGTCCCGGAAGCCGGCGAGTCCGTAGACGATGGCCATCCAGGTCCCGCCCATGGACGCCACGTGGCAGCCGTCGGCCACGTTGCCCGCGATGTTCGCGTAGTCCATCAACGAGGCGTAGCGGAGGTAGTCCTCGGACTTCTCCCGGTGGCCGACCTCGCGCGCCACGATGCTCTGGATGCAGACCGAGAGCGACGAGTCCCCCGTCGTCAGCGGATCGTAGTAGTCGAAGTTGCGGCGTTTCTGATCCAGGGAGAACTGGTCGCCCAGCAGGAACATGGCGAGCACCACGTCCGCCTGCTTGATCACCTTGTGCCGGTAGATCTCGAGGGGGTGGAAGTTGAGGAGCAACGGGTAGGCGTCGGGCGGCGTGTTCTCGAAGTCCCAGGGCTTGCGGAAGCGGAAATGATCGTCCTGCAGGTGGATGCCGGCCTGCTCGTCGTAGGGCAGGTACATGCGATCCGCCGCTTCGCGCCACTGGCTGATCTCCGACTCTGCGAGGCCGGTCCGGTGGACCAGGGCGCGGTACTTGTCGGGATGCTCCTCGCGCATCTTCTCCACCGTGGAGGCGGCATCCCAGAGATTCTCGCGAGCCATCAGGTTGGTGAAGGTGTTGTTGTTCACCACCGTGTTGTACTCGTCGGGGCCGGTGACGCCGATCAGGCAGAATCGACCGTCCCGCTCGTCGCAGAAGAAGCCGAGGTCGGCCCAGAGCCGGGCCGTCTCCACCAGGATCTCGGCGCCCTGGTCGTAGAGGAACTCGAGATCGCCCGTGGCGTTCACGTACTTGCGAAGGGCGTACGCCACGTCGGCGTTGATGTGGTACTGGGCCGTTCCCGCTGCGTAGTTCGCCGAAGCCTCTTCCCCTCCGATGGTGCGCCAGGGGAAGAGCGCACCCTGGTGGTTGAGCTCGCGAGCCCGGGCCCGGGCCTGGTCGAGCTGGCGATGGCGCTGCTTGATCAGGTTCTTCGCGATACGCGGCTCGGTGTAGGTCAGGAAGGGAAGCAGGTAGATCTCGGTGTCCCAGAAGTAGTGGCCTTCGTAGCCTGCTCCAGTCAGGCCCTTGGCCGGGACACCCACTCCCTCGGCGCGCGCCGTCGCCTGCAGCGCGTGGAAGAGGTTGAGGCGGATGATCTGCTGGACCTGCTCGACGGTCCGCAGCGCGCGGTTCGGGTCGATCTCTGCCTCGTCGGCGTGGATCTGCACGTCGCTGTGTCGCCAGAAGTCCGCCAGGAAACGCTGCTGGCTCTGGCAGAGCGCCTCCAGCCCGTCGTTCATCACGCGATCGACGGTGCGCTCGGCTCGCTCGCACAGCTCGGCAGTGGGAGAGCTGCGCGACCAGTGATAGCCGATGAACTTCGAGAGCCGGATCGGCATCCCCTCGCGCGCGTCGGCGGAGATCACCATCCGCCCCGCATCCGGAGAGATCTTCGTCTCCGTGTGGTAGCGGCACTCGGTGTCGATGATGTGGTCGACCGCGCAGGCGACGGCCATGTCGCTGTGCCGGGTCCGGTGGCCCAGCACCATGCGACGCCCGCCGCCGTGATGCACCTCCGGGACCAGGACCGCGCCGTCGAGCCCGGGGTTCCGCGGATCCATCGTGTCCGAGTCCCCGTTGCCTTCGTGCTCGACCACGACCTCCGAGGAGAGCACGACCGGCACGCTGGCGTTCTGCACCGTGACCTCGTACTCGACGGCGGCCACGTGCCGGTGCTCGAAGCTCACCAGCCGCCTCGAACGGATCGAGACCAGCTTGCCCGAAGCCAGCTCCCACAGGAGCTCGCGCCGCAGCACGCCCTCGCGCATGTCGAGCGCGCGCTCGTACGAGACCAGGCTCGCGTGGGAGAGCGAGAAGGGCTCGTCGTCCACCCAGAGTCGGATGCGCTTGGCGTCGGCGACGTTGACGATGGTCTGTCCCGTCTCCGCGAAGCCGAAGGCGGACTCGCCGTAGACGATGGGCCAGGTCTCGTGGAAGCCGTTGATGAGCGTGCCGTTCTGGTGCGCCGGCTCGCCCTCGTCGTACGCGCCCCGGATGCCCAGGTAGCCGTTGGACGTGGTGAACAACGTCTCGAACTGCGCGAGGCGGCCCGGTGAATACTCGGTCTCCACGAGCCGCCACTCGTCGGGGGGATAGACGTGGCGGGGCGGGAGCTCGAGGGTTCGCTGCAGCATGGTCCGGCCTCAGTCCAACAGCTCGGAGAGATCGGAGACCACGACGTCGGCTCCGTTCGAGGCGAGCAGCTCGGTGTCGTCGTGGCGGGCCACGCCGAGCACGAGGCCGAAGCCCCCCGCCCTGCCCGCCTGCACTCCCGCGACTGCGTCCTCGATCACGGCCGCCTTCTCCGGGGCCACGCCCAGCTCCCGCGCAGCCTCGAGGAATGTATCCGGTGCGGGCTTCCCGGGCAGCGCGCGCTCCGCCGCGACCCGCCCGTCGACGCGCACGTCGAAGAGATCCTCGATGCCCGCGGCCTCGAGCACCGAGCGCGCATTGGCGCTCGACGACACGAGCGCCGTCTTCTGGCCGGCCTTCCGCGCCCTCCGCACGAGCTCGACGGATCCCTGATACACCTGGATCGTATCGGGGCGGATCGCCCCCGACACGAGGGCGTTCTTGCGGTTCCCCACCCCGCAGACGGTCCGGACCTCGGGACCGTCGCTGGGGTCGCCCTCGGGCAGCCGGATGTCCCGCGACGCCAGGAAGTCCCGAACCCCGTCGTAGCGGGGCTTCCCGTCGACGTGCTCGCGGTAGTCCGTCGCGATGTCGAAGGGCTGGAACGCCTGGCCGGTCTCCCGGGCGTAGCTCTCGAGGAAGGCGTCGAAGGTCTGTTTCCAGCAGTCGGCGTGCAGCCTTGCGGTGTCCGTCAGGACCCCGTCGAGGTCGAAGAGCAGGGCCTCGAGCTGCTGCCAGTCGCGCTGCGTCACGCCGGCAATCTAGCGCTCCTGGTCCTCGAGAGGAGCCGGCGGGGCGGACCCCTGAGGCGCCTCGCCCCGCTGGCGGGGCGCGTCGGAACCCTCCGCGTCGTGGGGGGACACCTCGAGTCGCCCCGCTTGGCATGCCACGTGCTTTCCAGGGTTCCAGGGGCACCCGCACCGGGCGGGGGCGAGGAGGAGCCATGGCCACGACGCGCGAGCGCAGGGATCCCCACCCGACCCGCGAGACCCGGAGCCAGGCGCAGGGGAGCATCGCTCCCGAGCCTTCGGCCGAGCTCGTGAGCCGCCTCGAAGACTTCCCGGCGGCCGAGGAGGTCGGCCTGCGGCCCGCGAGACCCGCCGGCGGGTACGCTCCCCGACGCATCGACATCACCGAGACCGATGCAGACTTCCACATCCGCGCCGAGCTCCCCGAGCTGACGGAGGACGACTTCGTGGTCGAGGTGGACGGGAGCATGCTCTGCATCCGCGGGGAGCAACCGACCCGGCAGGAGCCCCGGGGCAGTGCGAGGCGCGGGGCTGCGAGCCGCTGCCGCTCGTTCTCGCGGAGCTTCTCCCTCCCCCGCAGCGCCGACCCCGAGGACGTCTCCACCGAGTATCATGACGGCGTCCTCGACGTGACGGTCGGCAAGCGCCCACCCGCGAGGCCATGACTCCATGCAGCCCTTTCGCAACCTCCTCGTCGCAACCGACTTCTCGCCCCTCTCGGAGGCGGCCACCGCGCGAGCCGTGAGCCTGGCCAAGGCCGAGGGAGCGGCGATCCACCTGCTCCACGCCATCCGCTTTCCCCGGGTGGCCACCCCCTACGAGATCTCGGTGCCTGGCGCCGTGTGGAAGGGCGTGGCCGAAGGCGCCAGCGAGAAGCTCGAGGCCTACCGGGCCGCCCTGCAGGAGACGACGCAGGCCGTCGTCACGGCCGAGCTCTCCGACACGGCGGACCCCGTCGTCGCCCTGGTCGATTGCATCGGGGCGCGAGAGATCGACCTCGTCGTGATGGGGACCCACGGCTACTCGGGTCTGCGCCATGCCTTCCTGGGGAGCGTGACCGAGCGGGCGCTTCGCACCCTCGAGCTGCCGATCCTCGCCGTGAAGGGCTCGCCTGAGGAGGCCTCGAAACCCATCCGACGCATCACCGTCGCGACCGACTTCTCCGCCCACGCCGACGAGGCGATCCGGCTGGCGGCCGGCCTCGCCGAGCGGCTCGGCGCATCCCTCGACCTGGTGCACGCCCTCGAGCTCCCGACCGACTACAGCCCCTACAGCTCGGCTTTCGGCGGGGAGCTGATCAAGAAGATCCAGGAGGAGGTGGACGGTCGCCTGGAGTCGCTCCGCGCCGATCTTGCGGGACGCGGGCTCGAGGTGACGACGCACTGTCGTCGCGGAGCCGCCCCGGTCGTGATCTCCGCCGTAGCCGAGGAAGGCCTCTCCGAGCTGATCGTGATGGGCACGCGCGGCGCCAGCGGACTCTCCCACGTGCTGCTCGGCAGCGTCGCGGAGCGCACCCTGCGCGCGGCTCCGTGCGCCGTGCTCACGACCAAGGCCCCAGGCGAGCCGGAGCCTTCCCGGCCCTAGCCTGCTCTCGGCGCGCGAGTCCGGGCCGTGACCTCACGGCTCAGGCCCGCAGGCGCCCCTTCAGCTCGTCGAAGGGGAGCATGACGTGCTCCTGGAAGGCCGGGCGTTCGACGAGGCGCGCGTACCAGCTCGCGACGTGGCCGGGGAGCTTCTCGGTGACGTCGAGATTGGCGTAGCGATACAGGAGGGCGCCGATCGGGATGTCGGCGAGGCTCAGTGCATCGCCGACCACGTAGTCGTGTCCCGCGAGCTCCGCGTCGAGGACCTCGAGTGCGGCGGCTGCGCGCTTCGCGTTCATCCGGTTGAGCCGCTCGTTGCGGTCGGCCTCGGGCGTGCGCCAGTGGCCCCAGAAGAGCGCCATGAACGCCGCGTCGAAGCCGGACTGCGACCAGTCCATCCAGCGCTCGATCCGGCTGCGTGCCGCCGGGTCCTCGGGCCAGAAGCGCCCTTTCGCGTGCACCGCCGCCAGGTAGCGGAGCAGCGTGTGCGACTCCCAGACGGCGCCGTGCTCGTCCACCCAGGTCGGAACCCGGCCGTTCGGGTTGAGCGCCCGAAAGGCCGGGTCGTCGAGCCCGCCGTGGTCGCCACCGGTCGGCACGAACTCGTAGTCGAGGCCCAGCTCGCCGAGGAACCACAGGACCTTCTGGCAGTTGGACGAGGTCCGGCGCGCATGGAGCCGCATGGGGCGAGAGTAGCGGGCGCGTCCGCCGGGGATGCGGTAAGAATTGTAGCAGTCACTACAAACGGGGCGCTCGCGAGCCGGCCCCGAAGAGAAAGGAGCCGCATGACCGGTTTCCGGATCCTCCTCTCCGTCCTCCTGGCCGTCGTGGTGGTCTACACGGGCATCGTGATCGTGAACCACGGAATGGGGCTCATCCCGATCTTCTTCGGGGCCATGGCGGAGATGACCTGGCAGGGCCAGTTCAACCTCGACTTCATGGGCTTCCTCGTGCTGTCGGCGACCTGGCTGGCCTGGCGCAACCACTTCTCGCCCGCCGGGCTCGCGCTCGGCGTGGGCGGGCTCTTCCTCGGCATCCCGTTCCTGACGACCTACCTGCTGATCGTGAGCCGCGGGACGGACAGCTTCGCCGAGCTGTTCCTCGGGAAGGAGCGCGCCCGGGCGATCGCGTAGGGAGGCCCGCCGAGGTTGACGGCGGATCAACCTCTTGACGTGCTGATCAACGTCGCGATCTGCTACATCGCCCCGCATGAGGGCCGCCGAACGACATCGGAACGACTTCGCACGACGCGATCCCGAGACCCTCGCGCGGGTCTTCCGACACTTCGGAGAGGTCGAGTGTCCCCAGGTCGGCGGACGGCTCTATGGCGCCCTCTGCGCCGAGATCGCCGACGACGCCGAGCTGCTCGCACTCGCGGCACGCACCTCGCCGACGCAGCCTCCGCCCAACATGCTCTTCGCGTCCGCCCACTACCTGTTGCTGGCCGACGGCGCACACCCGCTCGCGGAGTGGTACCCGGCCCTCGCGTCCGAAGCGCCCCGAAGCCCCGAGAGCGCGTTCACCCCGTTTCGCGCCTTCTGTCTCGAGCACGCGGAGGTCATCACGCCGCTGCTCGAGACGCGCCTGACCCAGACCAACGTGATCCAGCGCTGCAGCGCGCTGCTCCCCGGCTTCGCCCACGTCTCCCGGCAGAACGGCGCGACGCCCCTCACCCTCGTCGAGATCGGCCCGAGCGCCGGTCTCAACCTGCAATGGGACCGCTTCCGCTACGAGTACGACCCGGGAGGCGTCGCGTGGGGCGACCCCGACTCGCCCGTCACGGTCCCCTGCGAGCTGCGAGGCACCACCCTGCCCGCCCTGCCCGAGCTTCCGGCACGGATCCCCGTCGCCGGCCGGAGCGGCATCGACCTGAACCCGGTCGACGTGTCGGACCCGGACGCCGTCCGCTGGCTCCGCGCCCTGATCTGGCCCGAGCACCTCGAGCGTCACGCGCGCCTCGAGGCCGCCATCGGGATCGCGCGCCGGGATCCGCCGACCCTCCACCGCGGCAGCGCCGCCGATCTTCTGCCCGAGCTCCTGCGCTCGGCCCCCGCCGACACGGCCCTCTGCGTGTACGGAACCCACACCCTCTACCAGTTCCCGCCGGACGCCCTGCGCGCGACTCTGAAGGCGATGCAGGCCGAGTCCCGCGAGCGACCCGTCGACTTCCTCACGATGGAGGGCACGGGTGATCGCTGCTCGGAGCTGCGGCGGGTGGCCTATCGCGATGGCGAGCGACAGACGACGACCCTCGCCAATGCGAGCCCCCACGGCCGTTGGCTCGAGTGGCTGACCTGAAGCCACCAAGGGGTTCGCTTGGCCCGGAACGAAGACCGCCCCGGGCGGTGGACCCGGGGCGGCAATCGATCGGATGTCGGATGGAATCAGGCGGGGTTGCCGTCGTTGGCCAGGGCCTCTTCCACCTTGCCGACCATCTTGGCCGAGGGCTTGAGCGTGAGATCGCCCTCCTCGTTCCAGCTCGGCGGGATGCCCTCGTCCTTCTTCGCCACGTAGAGGGCCGCCTTGAACTTCCGCATCAGCTCGTCGACGTTGCGCCCGACGTTCAGGAAGTTCACCTCGGAGAAGAGCAGCGTCCCCTGCGGGCTGATGACGTAGGTGCCCCGGAGAGCGAGGCCCGCATCTTCGAGATAGATGCCGAGGGTGCGCGCCAGCTCACCCGTCTTGTCGGACGCCATGGTGAACTTGACGTCCTTCAGCTGCTTCTCGACGGTGTGCCAGGCCAGGTGGGTGAAGTGGGTGTCGCAGCTCACGGTGATCAGCCGCGCGCCCATCTTGTCGAACCGGTCTTGCAGCCCTGCCAGGGCCGCGAACTCGGTCGCTCAGACGAAGGTGAAGTCGGCGGGGTAGAAGAAGAGGATCGTCCACTTCCCGCTCGACTTCAGGTCCGCGAGGCTGACCTCGCCGAAATCACCGGAGCTCGGCTCGTAGGTCGTGAGATTGAAGTCGGGGACGGCGCTCCCGACCTGGATGGTCTCGGTCAAGGTTTGGTTCCTCTCGGTTCCTCGGTTCCGCTCTGCCGGGGCCGTGTCCCCGGGATCCAACCTACGGTAGCCGTGAGGCGCGCCCAGCTCAACGCACCGGCGCTCTCCGGGACTGTGCCCGGGCCGGAACACCCCCGGCGATCAGGCCTCGGGGTCGGCCAGCGTCGCGAACCAGTCGAACTCCGAGCGGCGGGTCCAGCCGGGGAGCTTGGAGCCCTTCTTCATGCGCTCGAGCATCTTCTCGGTGAGCTGGCCGTTCTTGGCCATCGCCCCGAAGACGGCGCCGGCGTTGGCGTGGTCGAAGAAGTCGCGCTGCCAGGACCACTGGAAGTCGCCGGCGTAGCGGAACCAGGAGCCGCCGGTCCCGTGGATCTCGTAGGGGTTCCCGTCGGGGTCCTTCACGGGTGCGACCTGACGCCAGATGCCGATGAACTCGCCCTTCTGGTCGTCGATCAGGGTCCGCACGTAGGGGTAGGTCCAATGCTCGAGGCCCGCCATCTCGCTCCCGAACGCCCAGTCGTGGATCTCCTGGCGGCCGCGCGCGACGAACTCCCAGTTGGGGCCCGTGTTCCAGCTGTAGACGGCGTCCTCGGTGTAGAACCGGGACATCCGGGACCAGTCCCCGGTGCGTCCGGACTCGTCGTTGGCGGCGACCCAACGGCGAACCATCTCCTCCATCTCGCTGCGGGGAAAGACGGGCATGACGTTCACTCCTCGATGGAAAGCGCCCGGGTCGGGCAGTGTCGGACGGCCGCAAGGGCCTTCGCGCGAAGGTCCGGCGGAATCGGGTCTCGAAGCAGCACCACCTTGTCCTCGCCGTCTTCGTTGCGCTCGACGCCGAAGACCTCGGGGGCCTCGCCCAGGCAGACGGCGTGGCCCTGGCAGAGGTCGAGGTCGACACGGATGCGGCACGGCCCCGCCGTCCGGTCTTCCTCGGCGGCGGCCGATCCTTCGCCGCGGGACGTCGCAACGGGTGCGGTCCGACGCCGGAAGCGGACGCGGCAGGGTTGTCGCACGGCGACCACCATCTTCGAGAGGTCATTGGCGTAGCTCTCCGGCGGCTGGGCCAGCTCGAGCTCGAAACGCCGCAGCAGGATCGAGAAGATCGCCTTCAGCTGCATCATGGCGAACGCCGCTCCCACGCATCGGTGGCGCCCGGCTCCGAAGGGAATCCAGGCGAAGCTCTGGCGATCCTCCTCGCGGCCCGGGAGGTAGCGCTCGGGGCGATAGCTCTCGGGGTCCGGGAAGTGCTCGGGCATGCGATTCGAGACGGCGGGAGACGCCGCGACCAGATGGCCGGCCGGGACCGTGAAGCCCCCGTACTCGAAGTCGCGCATCACCTTGCGCATCAGGATCACGAGCGGCGGATGCAGGCGCAGGGTCTCCTTCAGCGTGCACTCGAGGAGCGGGATCTCTCGCAAGGCCTGGTGGCTCACCTGTCGCCCGTCGGCGTAGATGTCGTCGAGCTCGCCCGTCACCTTCGCGAGCCACTCCGGATGGCGAAGCAGGTCGATCAGGCCCCAGGAGGACACGACCGACGTCGTGTGGTGGCCGGCGAACATCATCGAGATGAAGATCCCGGTGATCTGGTCGTCCGGAAAACGCCGCTCGCCGTGCTCGTCGCGCAGGCCGTGGAGGATCTGGAACAGGTCCGTGTACTCGGCTCCGCTCCGTTCGCGGCGTGCGAAGATCGCCTCGATGCGGGACGCGAGCTCGCGCCGCGCACGATCCCGGGCACGCAGGGCGGGGATCGGCAGGTACGGGTTCACGTAGGCCAGGGCGTCGGTTCCCCGCTCGAGATCCATGAAGATCCGGGCGAAGTCGGGGGTGAGCTCCTCGCGGAACTGGGGACCGATCAGGCACGTCGTCGACGTGTACAGCGTGAGCTCGGACAGGAAGGCGAGCAGGTCGACCTCGCCTTGCTCGGGCCACGCCGCCGTCATGCGCTCGACCTCGGCGGCGATCTTCTCGGCATGACCGCGCATGAACTGGTCTCGCAGCGACTGGTTGCGCATGGCCTGCTTGCGCTGCTCGGGCGACGCGTCGAAGACGACGCCCTCCCCGAAGATGGGCTTCATGAACGGATAGGCGGCGGCCTGATCGAGCTGCTCGTCCGGTGCGCGGAAGAACGCCTCCTGCGCCGCCTCGCCCGTCAGCAGCACGATGCGGTGGCCCGCCAGCCGGAACTCGCCGACGTCGCCGCACTCGGCTCGCACCCGTCGCATCAGCGCCAGCGGGTCGCGACGCAGCTCGAGCAGGTGGCCGAGGAAGGGCCAGCCGCCGCCCAGGACCGGCGGGGCGCTGCCGGCCGGCGGGCCCGGTCGCGCGGTCGGCGCGGCTGCGGTCATGGCGGGCTCCCCTTCGAGGAAGGCCCGGTGACGGTAAGAGATTTACCATTCGGACACAATGTAGAATTGGCCAACTTCCCGATTGACAGCGGACTCTGCCTCCTTCATGATTCGAACCTGAATTCAGATTCGATTTAGAACCCCGAGGAGCCTGATGACCCAGCGCGACGCCTTCGGCCACGAAACCACCACCGATCAGGTCCTCGAGGGGATCGACCTCACCGGGAAGCGCGCACTCGTCACCGGCGCCACCGGCGGCCTCGGGGCGGAGACGGCCCGCGCCCTCGCTGGAAAGGGCGCCGAGGTGGTGGTCACCGCCCGGGATCTAGAGAAGGCGAAGGGCGTGGTGGAGGCGATCCGCGCGTCGACGGGGCAGACGGTCGAGGTCGAGAGCCTCGAGCTCGACTCCCTCGCGAGCATCCGCGCCTTCGCCGAGCGCTTCCTGGCGAAGTACGACTCGTTGAACCTGCTGGTGAACAACGCGGCCGTGATGGCCTGTCCGCTCGGACACACCCAGGACGGCTTCGAGCTGCAGTTCGGCACGAACCACCTCGGCCACTTCCTGATGACCTGCCTGATCGCGCCGGCCCTGGTCCGGGGCGCGCCGGCGCGCATCGTCTCGGTCAGCTCCCTCGGCCACGAGCGCGCGCCGGTCGACTTCGACGACCCGAACTTCGAGCGCCGCGAGTACGACAAGTGGGCCTCCTACGGCCAGGCCAAGACGGCCAACGTGCTCTTCGCCGTGGAGCTCGAGCGCCGGCTGGGCGAGCGCGGGGTGCACGCGAACGCGATCCACCCCGGCGTGATTCCGACGGATCTCGCCCGTCACCTCCACGCCGAGGACTACGACGAGATGCGCGCGCGAGCCAAGGCGCGCGGAACGGAGATGAAGCTCAAGACCATCGAGGCCGGTGCCGCCACCCAGGTCTATGCCGCGACCGCTCCCGAGCTCGAGGGCCGCGGCGGGCTCTACCTCGAGGACTGCCACGTGGCCGAGGTGAACGACGGCGAGATGATCGCCTTCGGCGTGCGCCCCTACGCCATCGACCCCGACAACGCGCGACGCCTCTGGGAGCTCTCCGAGAAGCTCGTCGGCGAGAGCTTCCCCCTCTAGCGGGCCCGCATGCCGAAGAGCCGCTGGATCTCCGATCTCCACTGGGTGCGCACCGGGCAGCAGTCCCGCAGCCAGCGCACCCAGGAGGCCCTCCTCGACGCTGCGGCGACCCTGGTCGCCGAGAAGGGGGTCGAGGCCGCCTCCGTCGCCGACGTGGCTCGCCAGGCCGGGTGCTCCGTCGGCTCGGTCTACCACCACTTCCGCGACAAGCAGACCCTGGTCTACGCCGTCGTGGACCGGATGACCGAGGAGCTGCGGGCCACCACCGAGCAGGCCGTCGAGCCGAGCCGGTGGGAGGGCGCCAGCGTCATGGACATCCTCCAGGGCATGCTCGAGTTCTCCCTCGAGATCGGCCGCGACCGCCCGAAGGTCAAGGACGCGGTGTACGAGATCGCGCGACACGACCCGCAGATCCGCGAGCACCTGGCCGGCCTGCGCTCGGAGCTCCACGAAGCCCTCTTCGAGCTCTTGCTGGCCCGAAGCGCGGAGATCGGCCATGCCGACCCGGCGCTGGCGATCCGCTTCGTGCTCGACCAGATGGCCGGGATGATGCTGCTGCGCCTCCACGAGCTGTTCGTCCCGACCGAGCTCGAAGGCATCTCGGACCCGGAGTTCATCGACGAGGTGCTGCGCAGCGCGCGCGCCTACCTCGCGATCCCGGCCTGAGCCTCGCCCCCTCCCCTCTCCCAGCAAAGGAACCGGACCATGACCGACGAGACCGTCCTCATCACCGGCTGCTCCACCGGCATCGGAAAGCTCGCCGCGCAGACCTTCCACGCGAAGGGCTGGAACGTGGTGGCGACCCTGCGCACGCCCGAGAAGGAGAAGCAGCTCTCCGAGCTCGACGGCGTGCTCGTGACCCGTCTCGACGTCACGGACAAGGCCAGCATCCAGGCCGCCGTCTCCGAGGCGCTCGAGCGCTTCGGCGGGATCGACGTCGTCGTGAACAACGCCGCTCGCGGCGGCCACGCCCTGCTCGAAGCCTCCAGCGACGAGATGGTGCGGGCCATGTTCGACACCAACGTCTTCGGCGTGATGGACGTCTGCCGGACCGTGCTCCCCCACATGCGAGAACGCGGCACGGGCTGCATCATCAACGTCACGTCGATGGCGGGCATGCTGGGCCTGCCCCTGGAGACGAGCTACTCCGCCACGAAGTACGCCGTCGAGGGCATGACCGAGGCGCTCGCCTTCGAGATCAAGGGCTTCGGGCTCTCGGCCAAGACGGTCGCCCCCGGTGCCTACATGCGCACCGAGTTCTCGAGCAACGCCAACGACGCCGATTTCGAGGCGGGCGGCCCGGAGCTCACCGCGCACGCGAACTCGCTGCTCGCGCACTTCCGCAGCTCGGTGAGCTCCGAGGGCGGCGACACCGCCGACCCCCAGGAGGTCGCCGACAAGATCTTCGAGTGCGCGACGACCGAGACCCCGGTCCACAACCCCGTCGGCAAGGACGCCGAGCTGCTGATCTCGATGATGGGCGGCCCCGGACGCCAGGCGTTCATCGACAAGGTCGAGCCGCTGCTGCTTCCCTCGGCCTGAGCTTCCACCGCCCACTCCCTCTCCGCGCGCCCACGCACTGGAGGATTCCATGAAGACCCTCGTCACCGGAGCTTCGGGCTTCATCGCCCAGCAGCTGATCCTCGACCTGCTCGAGCAGGGGCACGACGTCCGCGGCACCGTCCGCTCCCTCGCGAAGGGCGACACGCTGCGCAGCGCGCTGCGCCCGCACACGTCCCGTGCCGACGAGATCGAGCTCGTCGAAGCCGACCTCGAGTCCGACGCGGGCTGGGCCGAGGCCGTGGCCGGGGTCGACGCGATCCACCACGTCGCCTCGCCCTTCCCGCTCGCCGTCCCGAAGAATCGCGACGACCTGATCCGGCCGGCCCGGGAGGGAACCCTGCGCGTCCTTCGCGCTGCCCACGCGGCGGGGGTCCAACGGGTGATCCTGACCTCTTCCTGCGCCGCGATCGCCTACGGTTGGGGCGACCGCCTCCCCGAGGTGCTGACCGAGAAGGACTGGAGCGACGCCGACAACCACGCCGACTGCCCGCCCTACCCCGCCTCGAAGACCCTCGCCGAGAAGGCCGCCTGGGACTTCGTCGCGGACGAGGGCAAGGGCCTGCAGCTCACGGCCATCAACCCGGTGGGCGTCTACGGGCCCGTGCTGTCCGACCAGGTCCGCGCGTCGGTGGGGATCGTGGCGGATCTCCTGGCCGGCAAGTTCCCCGCCCTGCCCGACGTGGGGGTCCAGCTCGTCGACGTCCGCGACGTCTCCGCAGCGCACGTCGCGGCCATGAACGACCCGGCCTCGATCGGCGAGCGCTACATCGTGGCCGACGCCTACCGCAGCATGGCCGACATCTCGCGGGTGCTCCGCGAGGCCCACCCGGACCGGGCGCGCAAGCTCCCCACGCGGCGCCTGCCCGACTTCCTCGTGCGTCTGCTCGCGCTCTTCAACGGCGACATGAAGACGATCGCGGGCGAGCTCGGCCGGCGCCGCTTCGCATCGCCGGAGAAGGTCAAGAAGCTCCTCGGCCGCGAGCTGATCCCCGCCGACGACGCGGTCCGCGCGACGGCGCAGACGCTGATCCAGTACGGCGCGGCCTAGCCGCTTGCCGGCGGGCGAGCTTCCCTTCTACGCCCCGGAGCCGACGGCGGACCCGCGCCGCTTCCGGCTCCGGGTCGTCGATGCCGTCCAGGTCGGCCCGCCCGAGCGTCAGTTCCTGATGGGCGGCGTGAGTCTCGCCGCCGCTCTCGTCGCACTGGAGCAGGTGACCGGCCGGCCGGTCCAGTGGGCTACGGCCCAGTACCTCTCCTTCGCTCCACCTGGCTCCGAGGTGGAGCTCGAGGTCGAGGTCCCCGTCTCGGGAAGGAGCGTGACCCAGGGCCGGGTCACGAGCCGGGAAGGCTCACGCGAGATCACGAGCGTCTCGGCGGCGCTCGGCGAGCGGCCGGATCCCCATCGCAAGCAGTTCGTGGCCATGCCGAGCGTGCCGCCCCCGGAAGAGTGCCCGCCCTACGAGGAGCGCCATCTCGACCTCGGCAACCTGCACGCAGGCATCGAGCGCCGTCGCGTCGTCGACGACGCGACGGATCACGAAGGACACGGCCGCACATGGTTCCGCCGGCGGAAACCCACCGACGTCACCGCCGGCCTGCTCGCCGTCTTCGCCGACTTCCTGCCGGGTACGACGGACACGACCCATGGGTCGAGCAGCCTCGACAACACGCTCCGCATCCACAGCCTGAAGCCGACCGAGTGGTGCCTGCTCGACGCCCGCATCCACGGGGTGGCCCACGGATTCTTCCACGGAGAGGGCCACCTCTTCGCCCAGGACGGAACGCTCCTCGCGACCGCCAGCCAGACCGGTGCGCTGGCCCGCGGCGCACCGCGCCCGGCCTAGACGGCCAGGGGGAGGCTCGTGTCTCCGACCAGGCGGCCGGCGAGACCCACCAGCGCCTCGAGATCCGAGGCGCCGGCGGGAAGCTCGGGCAGAGCCAGCGCGAAGCCCTGGCCCGCGCGCCGGCCGAGCTCTTCGAGCAGGTCCTGGTGGCGGCGGGCCCGATCGCGCTCGGCTACGGCCAGCCGCGAGAGCTTCGCGATCGCGCTGCGCACGGCCGGTGACGCGTCGGGAGCGAGCGTCACCTCCTCCGGCATCGGCCGTCCGACGGTACCGTCGAGGCTCCGGTTCAGCACGTAGCCGCCGAAGGGCAGGCCCAGCTCCCGGGTCTTGGTCTCGAAGTAGTACGCCTCCTCGAGCGCCTCCTGGGCCGGCGAAGCCACGAGCAGGAAGCTCGCCTCCCGGCTCGCGAAGAAGCGGCGCATCTCGACCTGGTTGCGGTTCAGGTAGGTCAGCACCTGCTCGAAGCGGGTGATGAAGTGCTGCAGCTCCTCGCGGGCCGCGGCTCCGAGCCCCAGGTCGAGGAGCGTCTCGACCATCTTGGTGGCCGCCTTGCGGATCGGATTCTCCGAGCCCGGGACGAAGACGCGCAGCACGCGCCGGTCGAGGAACATGCCCGCGCGCGACGGCGCGTCGAGGAAGCGCAGGGCGTCGCGAGACGGCGGCGTGTCGAGCACGACGAGGTCGTAGCGATCGTCCTGCACGAACCCGTGGAGCGCCTCGACGGCCGCGTACTCCTGCATTCCCGCAACCACCTGGGAGACGTTGCGGTAGAGGCGATTGTTCAGGAGGCGCTCGGCGGCGGCATCCGAGAGCAGGCGTCGAACGGTCCGGTCCGCCACGGCCTGGGGATCGAGCATCCATGCCGAGAGGCAGCCGGGCTCCCGGATGCCCACGGCCTCCTGTCGCTCCGGCGCGAGCACGGTCGGCTCCGGTGCGTCGGGCGAGACGCCGAGGGTCTGCGCCAGCCGCTTGCTCGGGTCGATGGTGATGACGAGCACACGACGGCCGGTGCGCGCGGCGGCAAGGGCCAGCGACGCGGAGGTGGTGGTCTTGCCGACGCCGCCGGCGCCGCACACCACCAGCACGCGCCGCTCCGCCAGGAGCTCGGGCAGACCGGGCGCGGTCACGACAGGAAGCTCGCCAGCTGGTCGCGCAGCATCGGCTCGATGGCGGCCTCGGTGCGCGGGGAGTCGGCGTCGGGGACCTCGGTGATCGGGAAGATCGGCAGGTCGGTGCCGGAACGCAGGCGCTCCTCCGCGGCGCGGGCGACGCCGATGCGGTGGAAGGCGGCGGAACCATGGAGGGGCTGCTCCAGGAGCAGCGCGCTCAGCGCGCGGCGCTCGTCCGCATCGAAGGGGTCTTCCGGGATGCGGTTGAGCAGGATGCCCGCCGGGTGGACCCGCGTGGCCCGCAGGCCGTCGATCAGCTCGAGTGCCTCGGTCACCGGCAGCAGCTCGGGGAGCGTGACGACCCACGCGGCCGTCTTGGCCGGGTCGTTCAGGTACGCCTGCCCCCTTCTCATCGCCTTCGGAATCGGGCCGTCGGGCAGGGCGTCGAGCAGGATGTCCGGCAGGCTCGTGAGCGCCAGGGTCTGCCCCGTCGCAGGCATGTCGGCCACGACCACCTCGTGCTCGGGGCGCCCGTCCTCGTGCTGCGCCTCGAGCAGGGTGAGCAGGTGGTAGAAGACCCCGAGCTCGTGGAGCGAGGGCACTGCCGTCGCGAACTTGCGCAGCACCTTGGAGTTGAGCGCCGCCCGGATCAGGGGGCCGGCCGGGATCACGCTGCGCGCGAACTGCTCCTGGCCTCGCGTGGCCCACACGTGGCAGCCGCGCAGGCCGTCGGGGCCCAGGGGCTCGGGATCGGGCGTGAGCTGATCGCGGCCGAACTTGCGACCGATCGCGGAGTAGCCGCCCTCGGCATCGCCGATCTGCGTGAGCAATACGCGCTTGCCTTCGCGCGCGGCGGCCCAGGCCAGCGCCGCGGCCAGGCTGGTGCGCCCGACCCCGCCCTTGCCCGTCACCAGGTGGATCCTGCGGGAGAGCACGTCCATGCGCGGCGTATCGCTCAACCCGGAAGGACCTCGGGCGAAGCCTCCTTCGCGAGGTGCGCGCGCAGCCGCTCGAGGCCCTCGCGGGTGTCGATCGCCGGCGCGTAGCCGAGATCGCGGCGCGCGGCCGACAGGTCGTACCAGTGCGCCGTCGAGAGCTGGCGCGCGACGAAGCGCGTGAGCGGCGGCTCCTCCTTGCGTCGCAACAGCCAGTAGACGCCTTCTGCCAGGGCACCGGCCAGCCACGCGACGCGGGCGGGGATCCGCCGCGTCACCGGAGGCAGCTCGGCCGCCGCGAGGATCCCGTTCATGAGGGCGTGGGCCGGCGTGGGCTCGCCCTGTGCGATGAAGTAGGCCCGGCCCGCGCAGGCCGCGCCGGGCGCGAGCGCATCTGCGGCCAGCAGGTGCGCGTCCGCGGCGTTGTCGATGTAGGTGGCGTCGACGAGCGTATCGCCTCGACCGATCAGGGCGACGCGTCCCGCCCGCGCACGCTCGAGCAGCCGGGGGATCAGCTGATTGTCTCCCGGGCCCCAGATCAGATGCGGGCGCAGTGCCACGGTGGAGAGGTCCTCGCCGTCGGCCTCGAGCACGAGCTGCTCGGCCATGGCCTTGGTCTCGGGGTAGGCCGTCTCGAAGTGCTCCGCGTACGGCAGCGACTCGTCTCCGCCCTCGATGTCGCCGCCCGAGTGCACGACGCTCGGAGTGCTGGTGTAGACGAAGCGGCGCACGCCGCGCCGGCGGCAGGCGTCGAGGAGGTGGCGGGTGCCTTCGACGTTGGTGCGCAGATACTCCGCACGCGGCCCCCAGGCGCCGACCTTCGCGGCCACGTGGAAGACGAGATCGCAGCCCTCGACCGCCGCGTCCACCGCGGAGGCATCGGCCACGTCGGCCTGCACCGACGCAACGCCCCACTCGTCGAGCTCCGCGTGCCGGCTGCGCGACAGGCTCCGCACGCGCTCCCCCCGGTCCAGCAGCCGCCGCACGATCGCCTTGCCGAGGAAGCCGCCACCTCCGGTCACGAGGACCGTCATCGACGACTCCGCGAGAGCTTTCGGGCCGCAAAGCGGGCGAGCTCGGGGCGACCGATCTTCGCGTTGTGGCGGATGTCGACGGGCAGCGCCCGCTGGGTCAGCACCGCCGCCACCGGTTCGCCGACGGCCGCCCGGACCGCCTGCGCCAGCTGGTCGGTCGCGAGGCCGTCGCGCGCGCCGGGCGTCTCGATCACCAGCACGAGCTGCTGGACGCCGACCGGACCGACGCCGACGGCTGCAACGCGTCCGGCGCGCACGCCGTCGATGCCCGCTCGCTCGACCTGGCGTTCGACCGCGACGGACGTGATCGGTCCACCGACGGCGTGGACGACGTGCACCGTC
>JASJCN010000106.1 GCA_030065975.1 Myxococcota bacterium | reverse complement strand
AGGCCGCAGTCGACGCAGTCGCCCTCGGTGGTGCCCCGCTTGCCCCGCGGCTCACCGCGTCCGGCGTCGTAGCCGATCACCCAGGTGTCGGAATCGAAGAGCACGCTCTGGAAGCGCGCGTAGGGGCACAGGTACTTGCAGAAGGTCTGCCGCACGAAGCCGAAGTCGGCGTAGGTGATCAGCGTGATCACGCCGACGAAGGCCAGCGCCGTCGGGTAGTGCGCGTCGCTCGAGAAGGCGTCGATCAGGTCGTAGGGCGACCGGAAGTAGCCGGCCAGGTGGAAACCGATCGCCAGCGACATCGCGAGCCACGCGACGTGGGTCGCGATGCGCCGCGGCATGGAGACCTGCTTCGGCTGGCTCTTGCCCTTCCAGCCCTGGATCACCCGCGCGACCTGCGCGTACACGTCGGTGAAGACCGTCTGCGGACACGCCCAGCCGCACCACAGGCGCCCGGCCAGCGCCGTGAAGAAGAAGAGCGAGAGCGCCAGCAACGCGAGCAGGAGCCACAGGAAGTAGAGCTCCTGCGGCGCGATCACGAGACCGCCGACGTGGAACTTCCGCGCCGGGATGTCCAGCAGGACCAGCGGCTCGCCGCCGACGCGGATCCACGGAACCGCGAAGAGCAGCGCGATCAGCGCCGCGTTCGCACGCCAGCGCAGCGTGCGGAAGCGGCCGGTGACCGGTCTTGCCTGGAGCATCCGAGGACCTCAGGGCTGCGGCGGCTGGTAGTCCGGGGAGCCGACGCCGGGCGCATCGCTGCGCGGGAGCGAATCGACGTAGGCCAGGGCCTTCCAGATCTTCTCGTTGCCCAGCACCGCGAGCCAGGGCGGCATGCCCAGCGGTCGTCCTTCGGCGACGGACGCGAACTTCGCCTCGTCGCTGTCGCCGTACTTCCAGTACGGATCGACCAGGCTCGGCCCCACCATCCCGCTGCCGTCGGGCTTGTGACACACGGCGCAGGTGGTGGTGTAGACCTCCTGGCCCTGGGCGATCGCCTCGCTGTTGCCGGCGAAGACGTTGGTCGTCGGCAGGCTCGCGCGAACCTCCTCGGCGAGCGCCTCCGCGACGGCCACCTCGGCTTCGTACTGCCCGGCCGAGCTCCAGCCCGACTGGGTGTAGTAGACGAGGTAGACGATCCCGACCACGATCATCCCGTAGAAGCCCAGGTTGAACCAAAGCGGGATCTTGTTGTCTTCCTCGTCGATCCCGTCGCGGATGGCCGCGTCGTCGCGCTCGTACTCCGGTACCTCGGTACTCACCCTTCCTCCTCCTCCTCGAGCATGCGCAGCGCCGGCGCCTCGAGGCGTTCCTTGTGCGACGGCCAGTAGGCGTAGGCGCCGATCGCGACCAGCACGAAGGCCAGCCCCGCGAGGCGCCCGAACTTGTAGAGGGCGATCCACTCCTCCATCTCAGCGCCCCCCCGCCTTGCGCGCGCGACCCAGGCTCTGGAGATACGCGATCATCGCGATCCCCTCGCTGCGCGCCTGCTCATCGGAGATGGCGACCCCGTCGGCACGGATGCGCGCCGCCACCTGCTCCGCCTCGGCCCGAGCGTTCTCCGCCGCGTTCGCGATCTCCTCGTCGCTGTACGGGTGCCCGAGGTTGCGCAGCACCTCGAGCCGCCGCGAGGTGAGCGAGGTGTCGAGCTCCTTCTCCAGCAGGAAGGCGAAGTCCGGCATGTTCGAGCGCGGCTCGATGTTCCGCGGGTTCTCGAAGTGCAGCCAGTGCCACGAGTCGGGGTACTTGCCGCCGACGCGGGCGAGATCCGGCCCGGTGCGGCGCGAGCCCCAGAGGAAGGGGCGATCGTAGATCCCCTCGCCGGCGACGGAGTAGGGGCCGTAGCGATCCGTCTCCGTCTTGAAGGGGCGCACCTGCTGGCTGTGGCAGGTGTTGCACCCTTCGCGGACGTAGAGGTCGCGGCCCTCCTGCTCCAGCGCGGTGTAGGGGACCACGCCCTCCACGGGCTCGATCGTGCCCTGCATGAAGAAGGGCGGGATCAGCAGCACGAGTCCGCCCACGACGATCGCCACCAGGGTGAGCGCCGTGAAGGTGACCCAGCGGACCTCGACCGGTCGGTGCCATTCGTACGCCATCGCTCAGTTCCCTCCCGCCACTGCGGCTGCTTCGACGGGCGGCGGCGTCGGCGCCGGAGCGCTGGCCGTTCCCTTCCGAACGGTCATCACCACGTTGTAGAGCATCACGAAGGCGCCACCGAGGAAGATGGCGCCGCCCACGGCGCGCACGATGTCGTACACGCGGATCGCGGACACGGTGTCGATGAAGGTGTAGACGAGGCTCCCGTCCGGGTTCACCGCGCGCCACATGAGTCCCTGGGTGACGCCCGAGATCCACATCGGCGTCACGTAGAGCACGATGCCGAGGGTCGCGGTCCAGAAGTGCAGGTCCGCCAGGCGCCAGCTGTAGAGCTCCGTGTGCCAGAGGCGCGGAACCAGGTAGTAGAGCGTGGCGAAGGAGGTGAGCGCGACCCAGCCGAGGGCGCCGGAGTGCACGTGGCCGATCGTCCAGTTGGTGAAGTGCGAGAGCGAGTTCACCGTCTTGATGGACATCATCGGTCCCTCGAAGGTGCTCATCCCGTAGAAGGTGAGCCCGACGACGAACATCTTGAGCACCGGGTCCGTGCGCACCTTGTGCCACGCGCCGCGCAGGGTCAGCAGGCCGTTCAGCATCCCGCCCCACGAGGGCAGGATCAGCATCAGCGAGAAGGCGGCGCCGAAGGTCTGCGCCCAGTCGGGCAGCGGCGAGTAGATGAGATGGTGCGGGCCGGCCCAGATGTAGATGAAGATCAGCGACCAGAAGTGCAGGATCGACAGCCGGTGGCTGTAGATCGGGCGCTCGGCCTGCTTGGGCAGGAAGTAGTACATCAGGCCCAGGATCGGCGTGGTCAGGAGGAACCCGACCGCGTTGTGCCCGTACCACCACTGGATGTTCGCGTCGTGCACGCCGGCGTAGGCCGAGTACGACTTCCACATCGAGACCGGCAGCTCGATGCTGTTCACGATGTGCAGCATCGCGATGGTCAGGATCGTCGCGATCCAGAACCAGATCGCGGCGTACATCGCGCGCTCGCGCCGCTTGGCCAGGGTTCCGAAGAAGTTGACGGCGTAGACCACCCACACCACGGTGATCGCGATGTCGATGGGCCACTCGAGCTCGGCGTACTCCTTCGAGGTGCTGGCACCGAGCACCAGGCTCACCGCAGCCGCGACGATGATCGCGTTCCAGCCCCAGAGGTTGATGCGCGACAGCGTGTCCGAGTACATGCGCACGCGGCACAGCCGCTGGACGCCGTAGTAGCTGCCGGCGAACACCACGCCGAGGGTGAAGCCGAAGATGACCGCGTTGGTGTGGATGGGACGCAGCCGGCCGAAGTGGAAGATGCCCCAGTTGAGCTCGGGCCAGGCCAGCTGCAGTGCGATGACGAGGCCGACGGTCATACCGACGATGCCCCAGATGAGTGCCGACAGCGCGAAGCCGCGGACCACGTCCATGTCGTAGAGAGCCGGCGCGTCGCCGGCGGACTGGGTCACGAAGCCCTCCTTTTCGCGAGATGCGCGCTGTCAGTGCACGAAGGATGCCAGCGCCGTTGGACGCGCACGCGGCGCGACGCGGGGCGCGCGGCGTCAGCCCGAGGCGGGACGCCTCAAGGGCGCTGCGGGGCTGGGGCGCTGCGGGGCAGCGGAGGGGAGGAGGTGGTGGCCCAGGCCAGAGTCGAACTGGCGACACCCGCATTTTCAGTGCGGTGCTCTACCAACTGAGCTACCGGGCCACCGGACGGGGAAGCCTACGGAAACGGGGGCCGGGGATCCAGCCCTGCGAAATCAGGGGGTTGCGGGCTCGGCGGGGCGTTCGGCTGCGGGCTCGGAAGCGGCCGGTGCGCCGCCGGGCTCGATCGTGACCCGGGTCAGCACCACGTCCTCGCGCGGGCGGTGCTTGGGGCCGTGGCGGCCGTAGAGGTCGGTCTCGACGTCGGAGACGGACTCGACGACGTCCATGCCCGAGACGACGCGTCCGATGATGGTGTGGCGCGCGTCGAGGTCGGGGCGGTCGCCGACCATGATGAAGAACTGGGAGCCGTTGGTGTTGCGCTGGCCACGGCTGGCCAGGGACACGATGCCCGGCACGTGGGTCACGCCCGAGATCTCGTCGTCAGTCATCTCCTTGTGGCCGCCGAGGCCGTCGTCGCGCGGGTCGCGGTTGCGCGTGTTGGGGTCGCCGGTCTGGATCATGAAGTCGTCGACGACCCGGTGGAAGGTGACGCCGTCGTAGTAGGCCTCGGCGACGCGCTTCTCGAAGGCGGCCACGCTCACCGGTGCGAGGTCCGCCAGCAGCTCGAAGCGCACCTCGCCGTGGCCCTCGATCTCGAGCACGACGACGTCGCGTGGCGTCGTCGTTTCGGGGATGGGCGTCGGTCCCGGCTCGGGCTCGGGCTCGGTCGGGCCGCAGGCGGCGAGGGCGAGCGCGCAGAACGCGGTCGCGATGGGCGGGACGACGAAGCGGGATCGGATCGGCACGAAGACTCCTCTCGGGAAAGGGGACTCAGGCGAAGGGACGGGTCGCGACGCCGCAGTCCGGGCAGCTCGAGAAGCCGGCCCGGAAGGCGTCGCGGCAGATGGGACAGAAGCGGTCCTCGACCGGGCCCACGCGATCGGGGGCGGCGGACAAGCGCGCCGGGTCGATCTCGCTCGCCTCGGCCAGGGTGCGGAGCAGCTCACCGCGAAGCTTCCAGCGCGCGCGCCGGGTGGCCTCCTCGCTCACGTCGTGGCCGCCGTGGCGGTCGAAGGGCGGCGTGGCCGCCTCGGCGTAGGCGCGTTGGAGCGTGCCGATCACGTCGCGTTCGCGGGCGAGGGCGGGGGCCACGGCAAGGGGATGGAAGGCGAGCAATGCGCGGGTGTGAAGGGCGCTGCCGGCGTAGAGCAGGGCGGGAGGGTAGAGCGCGGCCACCGCGAGCCGCTCGCCGCGACCCGAGAGCCCGAGCCGCCACTCTGCGTAGAGCAGCGCCAGCCACGCGAGGCCGTGGAGTACCCCGAGCCCGGGGAGCACGACGCGCAGGCCGCCCTCGCTCCCGAGGCTGCTCAGGAAGAAGGGCACGATCGCGACGGCCAGCACCTCGGCCGTCGTGAGGCTCCCGAGGATCCACGTGCTCGACTCCACGCGGCGCAGCGTCTCCCGGGCCGCCACCACGTCGAAGGCCTCGCGCTCGATCTCCCAGGCGACGGCACTGCGCTTTGCCGGCGGCGCCACGGCGAGCCGCTTCAGGCGTTCGGCCAGCAGCAGCGAGTGCTCCGGCGACGACGCGCGCAGCCACGACTTGCCGTCGACCCTTACCGTCGCGCCCTGGACCGACAGCTCGAGGGAGTCGTCGAGGTCGAGCTCCTCTTCGCGGTCTCCGGTGCGATCGGGCACGTAGGCGCGCTCGGACGTCGCCAGCAGGCCGACGCCGGGCAGCACGAAGGAGGGCTCGAGCCCGAAGGGCGGAAGCCAGGTCAGCCCAGGCCGACGCAGGATGCGCGTGCTCCCGAAGAAGCGCACGAACGCGGCGCCCCCGGACGGGACACGAGCCAGGCCCTGCCAGGCGAGAAGGGCGGCGAAGGTGAGCCAGAGCTCCAACGCTCTCCTCGGGGTGGGCTATCCGACGTTGGGCGGCTCGGCGATGTGCTTCGGGCCGCTGAACAGACGCTTCAGGCCGGCGCCGAGGCCGATGACGGCGACCACGATGAGTTTCCAGAAGCGCGCGAGCAGGCCCGACTTCAGCAGCGCGGCGCCGGCGCCGCCGACCACCAGGGCGGCGAGCCCGACCTTCGCCATCTGGTCGGTGCCGGGCACGAACTCGGCGTAGGTGTTGCCGGGCTGGAAGGCGTAGCCGCCCATCAGCTGGTCGGCCGCGGCCGAGGCCATGATCAGCTCGTTCGGGTCGGCGACCAGGGTCACCGTCATCACGCCGCGGCGGCCGAGCACCTTGGTCATGCGGTTGATGATCGGCACCCCCTCGCTGTTGGCCTTCACGGCCCAGGTGAGGTTCTGGGTGGCGACGTCGTAGTGGGGGGCCTCGGTCCAGCCCTCGACGTGGAGCTCGGGCCAGCCGCGCTTGCGGCGCTCGACGTTGCCGGCCTCGGTGCCCTCGACCAGCGACTGCAGCAGGGCGTCGGCATCGAGCTCGTCGCGCTCGGAGTCGTCGACGTAGCCGATCGCGTCCCACTCGAAGAAGAGGAACCAGCTCGACTCCTCGTCGACCGAGCTCACCGTGGCCAGCTCGGTGCCGCTCACCGGGTTCTGCATCAGCTCGAGCAGGCGCTGGGTCTCGGCCTTGCCCAGGAACATGAATCCCTCGGGCACCTGGATCTCGGCGAGCCCGCCGCCCATGGATCCCGTGGTGGGGCCGATCTGCCAATCGAGGGGCGCCACCTCGGGCTCCGGCGCCGCCTCCTGCGCGCCCGCAGCGAGCGGCAGCACGAAGAGCAGGGCGAAGGCGAGGGCCGCGGCCCCGTTTCGTCGAAGGATCGAAGCGTTCATCGGAGATCTCCCAGGCGTGGAGGGACGTGGGGGGGACTCGGCCCGGCGGACGATCAGTGACGACGGTACAGGAAGTTGGCTGGGGCCGGTGAGTCGGGGGCCATGTGTTAGCGTCAGGTGCCGTGACGGCACGACCTCCCCTCTGGATCGTCTGGCTGGCGCTCGCGCTTGAGGCCCTGGTCGCCGCTGCGGGCCACGCCGCGGCCCCGGCTCCCGCGCGCTCCCCCCTCGGCATGGTGGTGACGCCCCATCCCGAGGCCACCCGCGCCGGGCTCGAGATGCTCGAAGCCGGCGGCAACGCCATCGACGCCGCCGTGGCGGCCGCCTTCTCCCTGGGCGTGACCCAGCCTCAGTCGACGGGGATCGGGGGCGGGGCCTTCATCCTGGTCCGCCTGGCGGACGGGAGCACCTTCGCCCTCGACGCGCGCGAGACCGCGCCGGCCGCGAGCACGCCCGACATGTACACCCAGGAAGGGCTGCCCGAGCGGCCCTCGCTGCTCGGCGGGCTCGCGTCCGGTGTTCCCGGGATGGTGGCGGGCCTCTCCCAGGCGCTCGAGACCTGGGGCAGCCTCCCTCTCGCAAAGACCCTGGCCCCGGCGATCCGCTCCGCCGAGGAGGGCTACGAGATCGGCGGCTACCAGGCCGCCTTCGTGGAGCGCTTCTCGGTCACGCCCAGCGGCGCCGAGGGCTTTGCCGGCGTGTACGCCGAGGCGTTGCGCACGCGCTTCCTCGAGACCGCGCGCATCCAGCTCCTGCCGCTCCCGATCGGCCCGCGCAGCGTGCTGCAGCAGCCCGAGCTCGGAGGCACCCTGCGGGCGATCGCAAAGGACGGCCCCAAGGCCTTCTACCAGGGCGAGATCGCCGAGGCGATCGCCAAGGCGGCCCAGGCCACCGGGGGCATCCTCACCGCCGAAGACCTCGCTGCCTACCAGACCGTGATGCGCGAGCCCGTACGCGGCGTGTACCGGGGCCACGAGATCCTCTCCTTCCCGCCGCCGTCATCGGGCGGGGTCGCGCTGGTCGAGATCCTGAACATCCTCGAGGGCTTCGATCTCGCCGCCGACGGCGCGGGCGATTCGGCGTCGATCCATCGCATCGCCGAGGCGATGAAGCTCGCCTTCGCCGATCGCGCGGCGCACCTCGGAGACCCCGATTTCGTGGAGGTCCCCACCGAGCGCCTGCTCGACAAGAGCTACGCCGCGCTGCTGCGCGGGCGCATCCGTCCGGAGGCGGTGGCGCGTGTCGAGGGCTCGGGCCTCGCTCCCGACGATCAGGGGACGGCCCATCTCTCGGTGACCGACGCCGCCGGCAACGCCGTGGCCATCACGGGCACCATCAACGCGCCGTTCGGCTCCCTCGTGACCGTCCCCGGCACGGGCATCCTGCTCAACAACGAGATGGACGACTTCGTCACCGACCCGAAGGGAGCCAACTTCTACGGGCTGGTCGGAACCACGACCGCCAACCAGGTCGAGCCCGGCAAGCGGCCGCTCTCGAGCATGAGCCCGACCATCGTGCTGAAGGGCGGGAAGCTGCGCGCCGTGGCCGGGAGCAACGGCGGGCCGCGCATCATCACCGCCACCCTGCTGGCCCTGGTGAACGTGATCGACTACGAGATGGACGCCTTCGAGGCGGTGTCCCAGCCGCGCTTCCACCATCAGTGGCGGCCCGACGTGCTGACCCTCGAGGAGGCGCACCCGGCGGACGTCGTCGACGCCCTGCGCCGTCGGGGTCACGAGGTGAAGACGGTCGAGGAGCTGGTCACCGGCGTCCAGCTGATCGTGGTGGATCCCGTGACCGGCATCCACACGGGCGCCCCCGACCCGCGCCGGGACGGTCTCGCGCAGGGGCCGCTGCCGCCCCGGCCCGAGGTCGTGCCCCCGAGCGCTCCCGACCCGTCCTGAGCGGCGTCGCGCGATGAAGGTCGACGGCTCGATCCTCGTCGACGATCCGGCCGACGCCGGGCCCGTGGCGGCGCGCCTCGAGAGCGCGGGCTATGCCGGCGGCTTCACCTTCGAGGGGCGTCACGACCCCTTCCTTCCCCTGGCCATGGCGGCGCGCGAGACCGAGCGGCTCGAGCTGTACAGCGCCGTCGCGATCGCCTTCGCGCGCAGCCCCATGCTGCTCGCCAACACGGCCTACGACCTGCAGCTGCTCTCGAAGGGCCGCTTCATCCTGGGCCTCGGGACGCAGATCCGTCCGCACATCGAGCGGCGCTTCTCGATGCCCTGGTCGCGTCCCGTCGCACGCATGCGCGAGATGGTGGCGGCGATCCGGGCCATCTGGGCCTGCTTCGAGGGCGAGGCCCCCCTCGACTTCCGCGGCGAGTTCTACACCCACACCCTGATGACGCCGGTCTTCGATCCCGGGCCCAACCCCTACGGCCCGCCGCGCATCTTCCTGGCCGGGGTCGGGCCGAAGATGACCGAGGCCGTGGGCGAGGTCGGCGACGGCTTCTTCGTGCACCCCTTCCACACCGAGGCCTTCCTGCGCGAGGCGACCCTCCCGGCGCTCGACCGCGGCCTCTCCCGTGCCGGACGGAAGCGTTCCGACTTCGAGGTGTCGTGTCAGGTGCTGGTGGCGACGGGCGACACCGAGGAGGAGATCGCCGCCGCTCGCAACGGAGCCCGAGCGCAGATCTCCTTCTACGGCTCGACACCCGCCTACCGGCCGGTCCTCGATCACCTCGGCCGCGGCGAGCTCCAGGAGGAGCTGCGCGCCCTCTCGAAGCAGGGACGCTGGCTCGAGATGGCGGGCCGGGTGGACGACGAGCTGCTCGATGCGATCGCCGTCTCCGGGCCCCGCTCCGAGATCGCCGGACGACTGCGCGAACGCTGCGCAGGCCAGGTGGATCGGGTGAGCCTGGTCGCTCCCTTCGCTCCCGAAGGCGAGCTCTTCGCCGACATCGTGGCCTCGCTGCGAGACGAGGGCGATCGGGGCTAGACTGCGCCTTCCGATCCGCCCATTCGCCCGCAAGCAGGAGATCCCCGTGTCCGATGCCCCGGCATTCATGGTCGCCAACCTGATCGTCGACGACGCCACCCGCTATCGCGACTACGAGAAGGGCTTCTTCCCGATCCTGAAGAAGCACGGCGGCGAGTTCTTCACCTTCGACGACGCGCCCGACACCCTGGAGGGCGAGGCTCCCCCCGACGGACGCATCGTGATCTTCAAGTTTCCTTCGGAGTCGGCGGCTCGCGCCTGGTTCGAGGATCCCGAGTACCAGAGCCTCTCCGAGCACCGCCGCGCCGCGACCCGCCTGCAGTTCCTGACGCTGGTGCGCGGGCTGCCCCCGCGCGGCTGATCCCCTGTCCGAAGCCAGAGTCCTTCGCGTCGGGACGCTCGCCGCGCCCGAGATCCTGAACGCGCCGGCGCCGCGCCGGAGCGAGCTGCTCGCGCGCGTCGAGGCGGCGGGCATCGACCACGTGTTCGTGGCGGACCACGTGAGCTTCTTCGGCGGCGCCGGCATGGACGGCCTGGTGCAGGCGGCGCTCGTGGCCGGCGCGGCACCCGGGCTGCGCGTCGTGGTGGGGGTCTACCTGCTGGCGCTGCGCCATCCGCTTCCCGTGGCGCGCCAGCTCGCCACGCTCAGCGAGGCGGCGCCGGGCCGTCTCGTGCTCGGTGTCGGCGTGGGTGGCGAGGACCGCCACGAGATCGAGGTCTGCGGCGTGGACCCGCGCACGCGGGGGCGGCGGACCGACGCCTGCCTCGAAGCGCTGCGGGGTCTGCTCACCGGGGAGCCTTTCAGCTACGAGAGCGAGTTCTTCGCGTTCGAGGACGCCTGCATCCGGCCGCCGCCGGATCCCGCGGTCCCCTTCGTGATCGGCGGCCGCTCGGACGCGGCCGTCCGCCGGGCGGGGCGTCACGGCGACGGCTGGCTCGGGGTCTGGTGCTCGCCGCGTCGGTTCGCGGCCGTCGCCGACGAGGTGGCTCAGGTCGCGCTTGCCGAAGGCCGCGCGGGGGTGCCCGACGAGCACGGCCTGCAGGTCTGGGTCGGCGTCGACCCCTCGCGGGACCACGCTCGCGCCCGCCTCGCCAAGGGCATGGAGCAGTTCTACCGGACGCCCTTCGAGCGCTTCGAACGCTACAGCCCCCACGGCTCGGCGGCGGAGGTGGCCGAGTTCCTCGCGGGCTACGTCGAGGCGGGCTGCCGCTTCTTCAACGTGATGCCCGTGGCGGCCTCGCCCGAGGCCGGCATCGACGCCGTGGCCGAGATCCGCGAGCTCCTGCTCTCCTGAACTCCTGTGGTCGGCCGTCGGTCGCCAGTCGCTACCGTCTGCGGCCGTGGAGAAGATCGCGCTCACGGAGGCCCGGCTGGTCGATCCCGAAGGCGGGGAGCCCGGCCCGGGCACGCTGCTCCTCGAGGGCGATCGCATCCTCGATCGGCTTCCGGCCGGCGCGGAGATCGGCGAGGACTTCCGCCGGGTGCCGAAGCCCGGGCGCTTCCTCGCGCCCGGCTTCATCGACCTGCACTTCCACGGCGAGCTGGTGGTGAGCCCGCCCGAAGCCTTCGGCGACTGTCTCGCGCGGGCCGCTCGCAACATGGCGGGCGAGGGCACCACCGCCTTCCTCGCCACGACCCTCGCGTGGTCGGAGGAGGCGTTGCCTCCGCGGGTCGGTGCGCTCGCGGATCTCGTCGACGCGGGCGGGCGCGAGGGCGCCGCGTGCCTCGGCTTGCACCTCGAGGGGCCCTGGCTGAGTCCCCAGTCGCCCGGCGCGATGTCCCTCGAGTGCATCCGCCCCTTCCAGGCGCGCCGCGACGCCGCCGTCCTCGATCGCGCCGGATCGCGGCTGCGCATGGTGACGCTCGCGCCCGAGGTCGAGGGCGCGAGTGCGCTGCTCGCCGAGCTGGTGTCGCGGGACGTGCTCGCGGCCATCGGCCACACCCGCGCCACGGCCGAGACGCTGTCCGAGGCGGTCTCCCGCGGCGCCCGCCACGCGACCCATCTCTTCAATGCCATGGGCCCGATCCACCATCGCGAGCCCGGCGTGGCGGCGGAGATCATGGCGCACGAGGCGCTGCACTGCGATCTGATCTGCGACGGCCACCACGTGCACCCGACGATGGTCGGCCTCGCCGCGCGCATGCTGGGCGAACGGCTCGTGCTGATCACGGATCGCGTCGACTACGAGGTACCGGGCTCGGCCGAGCGCGAGCCCGGCGCGCCGATCCGGCTGCCCGACGGGACCCTGGCCGGAAGCCAGCTCGGACTCGACCGCGCCGTGCGGCTGGCGCGCCGTCATGCGGCGCTCAGTCTGCGCGACGCGGTGGCGGCCTGCACCGTCCGCCCTGCGCGGCTGCTGGGAATCGAAGCCGAGCGCGGCACGCTGCGGCCCGGCGCGCGAGCCGATCTCGCGCTCCTGGAGGGCGAAGGCTCGGTGGCGGAGACCTGGATCGGCGGTCGCCCCTTCGAGGGCTGATGCCCTTCGAGCCGGCTGCTACCAGGCGCGATATCCTCGGTGCCAGAGGAGTTCTGCATGCCGTTCCATCACCTGGCCGTTGCGACCCACGACATGAAGGCGATCCACCGCTTCTACAGCGAGGCCATGGGCTTCGAGCTCGTGAAGGTGGAGATGGCCGGCACGCCCACCGGCGGCCGCGCCAAGCACTTCTTCTACGACTGTGGCGACGGCGAGATGATGGCCTTCTGGGAGCTGCACGATCCCGCGCTGCCCTCCGACTTCGACCCGGCGCTCGGCGGGGCGGCGGGCCTCCCCGAGTGGGTCAACCACTATGCCTTCAAGGTCGACAGCGTGGCCGAGCTGCACGCCGCCCGCGACCGCTGGCTCTCGCAGGGCATCGACGCGATCGAGATCGACCACCGCTGGTGCCACTCCGTGTACACCAAGGACCCGAACGGCACGCTCGTCGAGTTCTGCGTCACGACCGGACGGTTCGACGCGGCCGACCGCGACCGCGCCCTTGCAGCGCTCGAGCGCGACGATCTCGAGCAGGACGAGTCGCCCGAGGTCGTCGTGCACCGGGCGTCCGAGCATCGCGCCTAGGCCGGGTGTCCAGCGTCCGCGAGTTCGTCTCGCTCGAGTCGGCGACCGGGCGGCGCAACGGCGCCGGCTTCCGGCCCTGTCAGGGGCTCTACCATCGGCCTTCGACGGGTCCGTCGCCGCGGGTCGCCTTCGTCGCGACCCACTACAACGTCGACTTCAGCGAGCACTACCTGGGGCCGCACCTGGCGGAGCGGGGCTTCGGGTTCCTCGGCTGGAACACGCGCTTCCGCGGAGTGGAGGACCACTTCCTCCTCGAGCACGCGCTGATCGACATCGGCGCCGGGCTGCGCTTCCTGCGCGAACGGGCCGGCGTCGAGACGATCGTCCTGCTCGGAAACTCCGGGGGCGGCTCGCTGATGGCGGCCTACCAGTCCCAGGCCCACGGCGTCACCATCGACGCGGCACCGGATCTCCCGCTCCCCGACGCCCTCGGCGACCTGCCCGCCGCGGACCTCTACGTCTCGCTCAACGCGCACGGTGGCCGGCCCGAGGTGCTGACGGCCTGGATGGATCCCTCGGTGAACGACGAGAGCGATCCCTTCGCGACGGACGCGAGCCTCGACATGTACGCGCCGGAGAACGGCCCGCCCTACGACGAGGCCTTCCAGGCGCGCTACCGCGTCGCCCAGATTGCGCGCAACGAGCGCATCACCGACTGGGCGCTCGCCGAGCTCGACGCCGTGAAGGCGCGCGGCGGATTCGATCGCCTGTTCCCCCTCTACCGGGTCTGGGCCGATCTGCGCTTCATGGATCCGGACATCGATCCCTCGGAGCGAGTGCCGCGAAGCTGCTATGCGGGAGATCCGGCGCGGGCCAACCGGAGCACCCTCGGCATCGGGCGCGCCAACACCCTGCGCACCTGGCTCTCCATGTGGAGCCTGCGGACGTCGGGCTGTCGCGGTGCACCGCATCTGGCGCGGATCCGCGAGCCCTCCCTGGTGGTCCAGAGCCTCGGCGACACCGGCGTCTTCCCGAGCGACGCGCGGGCCATCCACGATGCGCTCGGGGCCGAGGACAAGGGGCTCGAGCTCGTCTCCGGTGCGCACTACTTCGAGGAGGGCGAGGAGCGCCGGGCCGAGATCGCCGAGCTGATCGGCGACTGGGTCCGCGCGCGCGCCTAGCCCCCTCCCGGCAGGTTCGTTGCAGCAGGCTCGTTACAGCCGGCTCGCTACAGCGCGCGCATGCGGTTGTTGCGCGCGTTGTGCTCGACCTCGGCCAGGCCGAGCACCTCGAGCACGGGCGGGACGTAGTTGCCGAAGCGGCCGCGGTAGCCCTTGCGCAGGCCGTACCAGCCGCCGACGGGGTTGTCCCCGGCGCGGCCCCAGGCCTCGACGGTGCCCTCCTTGGCCGGCTTCTGCTCGTCGGCGTTGCCGAGCGGCATCCAGTCGCCGTGATCCTTCAGCATCGCGTGCAGGTCCTGAATGCAGCGCAGCTGGTAGCGGAGCTGGGTCGAGCCCACCTGCACCACGAGGGCCGGCGGGTCGGCCGCCTCGTCCCGGTGGGCATGGAACTCGGACTTGCCGGGCGGAGTCTTCAGGATCCAGGGGTCTTCGGGGGTCCCGGAGCCGCGGACGGCGGTGGGGGCGCTCTTCGCCATGGTGAGCCGATCTCCTCTCTCCGGGGTGGGCCCGGCGAGCACAGAATGGAGATGCAAACATGACACCTCCTGACATGTACTCGGCGACGCTCCGGAGGAGCCCAAGATGAAGGCGGCGCGTCTCGTCTCGATGATCCTGCTGCTCCAGACCCGGGGGCGGCTCACGGCGCGGCAGCTGGCGGACGAGCTCGAGGTCTCCGTCCGGACGGTCTTCCGGGACGTGGACTCGCTCTCCGCCGCCGGCGTCCCCGTTGCGACCTCGCGGGGCCCGGCGGGGGGCATCGAGCTGCTCGACGGCTACCAGACCCGGCTGACCGGCCTGAGCCTGGACGAGGCGTTCGCCCTGCTGCTCGGCGGGAGCGCCAGCGCCGCCCCCGAGCTCGGCCTCGCCGACGCCGCCGCGCGGGCCGGGCAGAAGCTGCTGGAGGCCCTGCCCGAGGGCGTGCGCGACGGGGTGCAGGCGCGCGCCGAGCGCTTCCTCGACGACCCCGAGCCCGGGCCGGAGTCCGGCGTCGATTCCCCCGTGGCGCTGCTGGCCCAGGCGGTGCGCGAGGAGCGCGTGGTTCGCGCCGGCGCGCAGCCGGCCGAGCAGCAGCTCGAGCCCCTGGCGCTGGCCCGGCGGCGCGGCCGCTGGTACGTGATCGCGCGCGTGCATGGCGAGACGCGGACCTATCCCGTCGCCGGCCTCGCGTCGTTCCGGGTCACCCGCGAGCGCTTCGAGCGGCCGCCGGACTTCGATCTGCGTCGCTACTGGAACGACTGGGTCGGGGGCGCGCGCAGGGCCGACGCGGCGGCCGGCTGAGTCAGCTCGCTTCGAGCAGCGCGAGGGCGGCTTCGACGCCGACTCGTGGACTGCTCCAGATCGGTACGTGAACGTCCGCACAGCGTTCGGCGGCACCGGCCATGGACGCCTGGGCCAGCACGACCGCGTCGACGGCGGGCGCGAGCTCGCGAACCACGCTCGCGATGCGATCGAGATAGGCGTCGGTGTCGTCCGCCTCGAAGTGCGCCCAGGCGTCGTGCACGAGCTCGGTCCGGATGGCCACCCGGCTTCCCTGGGCGCTCGCCGATTCCTCGAGCAGCTGGCGCGTGGGCGCGAGGCTGCTCTCGAGCGCCGCGAGCACACCCAGTCGGGCGTCCGCCCGCGTCGCGAGGTCCGCCATGGGGCGGTCGATGCGCAGGACCCGGCGCTCCGGGGCGTCGGCGCCCTCGGCGATCGCTCCCAGGGTGGAGCAGGTGCAGACGACCACGGAGGCCCCCGCTTCGGCGAGATCCGACAGGGCCCGTCGGGTGGAGGACACCACCGCGGTGTCGGCGGGGCCCCGCGTCCGCGCCTCGGCGAGCAGCCCTTCCTCCACGCGATGCAACGTGTGCACGCCAGCCGTCGTCCTGTTCGTCTCGGACAGCAGCGCGTCGAAGGCGTCGACGTGGAGCGGCGACGTATGCAGGAAGCCGAGGGTGGGCAAGCCGGCAACGTAGCAGCGGCGGCCCGGCTCAGGGGAGCGGAACGGGATAGGATGGGGGTTCGAGCAGGAGTTCCCATGTCCCATCCCCGCGAAGAGATCCTCGAGGCCTTCGACCGATACAAGGCGGCTCGCGACCAGGCTTCCCAGACCGGAGACTGGAGCGTGTGGGCCGCGGTCTTCCGCGAGGATGCCCACTACGTCGAGCACGCCTACGGCGAGCTCCACGGGCGTGCGGCCATCGAGGAGTGGATCAAGGGGGTGATGGCTCCCTTCCCGAAGATGACCTTCCCGCAGAACTGGTGGGTGCTCGACGAGGAGCGCGGCGCCATCGTGTTCGAATGCCGCAACGAGTTCCCCGAGCCCTTCCAGGAGGACGGCACGCCGTTCTGGTTCCCCAACTGGACGCGCATCGTCTACGGCGGAGGCGGGCTCTGGCAGTCCGAGGAGGACGTCTACAACCCGGCCCGCGACGCACCGCGGGTGATCAAGGCGTGGATGAAGGCGGGCGGGAAGTTCGAGACCAAGGAGCAGGTGGGCATGGTCCACCGCTAGCCGGAACGGGCCCGCTAGACGCGGGCCTCGACCCGGCTCGCGAGGCCCTTCGCGATGATCTCCGCGGCCTCGGCCACCATCTCCTCGAGGATCTCCCGGGCGGGGCGACGCGCGCCCAGCATGCCCGAGGTCTGGCCGGCCGCGTTCATCAGGAGGTCGTGCCGACCCGCCTGCTCGACGGAGTGCAGGAGGTCCCTCACCAGCAGGCCCTGCAGACCCATGGGGAGCGCGCGCAGGCCGCTGGCCTCCCAGGCCTCGATCAGCGGGTTGGTGATGTTGCGCATGGTCTTGCCGCTGTAGAGGCGCGTGACCACCGTGTCCTCGGCGCCGGCCTCGACGATCCGGCTCTTCTGGAGGTCCGGCTGGTTGGCCTCGTCGGAGACGAGGAACGCGGTTCCGCACCAGCCGCCGACGGCGCCGGCGGCCAGCGCCGCGGCGAGGGCGCGGCCGCTCGCGATGCCGCCGGCCGCGAGCACCGGCACGGGCGCCACCGCGTCCATCACCTGGGGGAGCAGCGCCAGGGTTCCGATGCGGCCGGTGTGGCCCCCGGCCTCGGTGCCCTGGGCCACGATGTAGTCGGCCGCCGCTCCCACCCGCTTCGCGGCGCGCACGTTGCCCACCAGCGAGAGGATCGTGGCGCCGTTCTCGCGCAACGCATCCGAGAAGGGAGCCGGCGATCCCAGGCCCGACGCGAAGACGGGCACGCGCTCCTCGAGCACCACCTGCATCTGCGCGCCCGCCCAGCTCTGTCCCTCGGGCACCCAGCTTCCCAGGTCCGTGGGGGCGCGCTCCGGTGCCGGCACCCACGGGACCCCCAGATCCTCGGCGATCTTGCGGACGGCGGCCCGGCTCTCGGCCGGAATCGGATCCTCGGCGGGCGCGGGCTGCGCGAGGGTGGGGCGCTCGGCGCGCACCGCCAGGAAGTTCGACGAGAGCAGGAGGTCGACGCCGAAGGGCTTGTCCGTCAGCGAACGCAGCTTCCGGATCTCGGCGCGCAGGGCTTCCGGTGCGTACCCGACGCCACCGATCACGCCGAGGCCTCCGGCCTCGGAGACGGCGGCGGCGATGGGCGCCGTGGCGACGGGCTCCCCGGAGCCGGCTACGGGCCCCATTCCCGCGAGCACCACGGGGTACTCGATTCCCAGTCGGTCACACAGCTCGGTACGGAGGACGGGCCTGCTCATCCCGCCATGGTACCGCGGCTCGGGCCATGGCTCAGTCGTCGGCGAGGAAGCTCGCCATCGGAACCTCGAGGGCGCGGGCCAGCCGGTGCAGGCTCAGCAAGGAGGCGCCGCTCTTTCCGAGCTCGATCTGCGAGATCAGGCTCACCGAGAGTCCGGTCCGGTCGGCCACCTGCTGGAGCGTGTAGCCGAGCGACTTGCGATGGAAGCGCACGCGAGAGCCGACCTCGGCGTGCAGGCGCTCCTCGACGTCCTCGAGGAGTCCGCAACGATCCAGCACCTCCTGGGTCAGCGCGTCCACGCGATCGGCGCCGAGCGGCTTGGTGACGTAGTCGAGCGCGCGCTCGCGAATCACCTCGACGGCGACCTGGACGTCCGGCTCCCGGGACATGCACACGACCTGGAGCCCTTCGTCGGCCGCACGCATCTCGCGCAGGGCGCGCAGCCCCTTCCCGTCGAGGGACGCGTCGGTGTCGGACACGTCCAGGAACACCACGTGGGGCGCACGCCGCGACACCGCGGAGAGGGCCCGGGCGGCGTCCCGCAGGGTGTGGACGTCGAAGCCCAGGGCGCCGAGGACCCGGGAGAGCCGGGTGCCGGCCGTGGCATCGGGGTCCACGACGAGGGCGCGGGGCTTGGGCCGGCTCTCGGAGGCGAGGGCGGCCCGGCGCTTCGTTCGAGGGGTCGGGGCGGGATTCGACTGAGATCGGGCGGGTGAAACCATGCAGATCTCATTCGACCGATCCTGGAGAAGCTTGAGTCCGACTGGAAAGAAACGCCCAGATTTCCGTGCTTGGGGCTTTCCGCCTACGCTGAAATCACTCCTCCACCACGCGATGACGCCGCAGCTGCTCCTGGAACACCCAGCGCATCAGATCCGCGCGCTGGTCGTAGTCGAGGCCCTCGAACTGGATCGCCACCACCGGACGCCGGCTGCCCTTGGCCAGCCGCACCACGTTGCCCTGGAGCTGGAAGCGGCCGACTCCCGGCAGCTCGAACTGACACTGCACGGTGTCTCCGAGCGCGAGCGGTGCACCGCCCGCGGCCGAGAGGCCGCCCGCGGAGAGGTCCACCAGCGTGAGCGATGCCTTGTCCGAGAGCTCCGGCGGGATGGCGAGCTCGAGCGGGATGCCCTGGGCGCGCACGCGGACGTCGGCCCGACGCTGGACGCGCTCCCAGGGGGCGACCCGTCGCAGCGCGTAGCTCTCGGGCTGCACGAACACCACGCGAGCGAGGGCGCGGTAGTTCGCGTCCTCCTCGACGGCGTACTCCATCTCGACCAGCTCGTCGGGCTCGCCCGGCCGCGAAGCACCGCTGATCCAGATCAGGCCGTACTTCACCCGCACGACGATCACCTCGCGCGTACTCGAGCCGCGAACGAGCAAGTGGTCTCCGGTCCGGAGACGCACCACCGGTGTGGACATGCCGTTCTTTGTCGGCGCGTGGGTCCGGCCGATTGAGACGCGGCGCGATTCTGCAGCGCGGTCTGCGTAGAAGGGACCACGCTCGTTCACGCGCGTCCGTAGGGCCGGGAAGGATCCGCCGCGGGCGTTTCGATTCGAAACGTCGCGCGTCGATCTGCGCGGGATCTGCCGCTCGGGAGCTCCCTCGAGGCTTCTGGCTGGGCATCGATCTTGCTCCCGATCGTCGGCGAGAGGAGTCCTCGAATGAAGAGCGCCCAACGCATCCTGCTGACCGGAGGAACCGGCTCGTTCGGCCACGCCTTCGTGGAGCGCGCGCTGCAGGACCACGCGGATACGACGGTCTGCGTCTACAGCCGTGACGAGCTCAAGCAGGTGGAGATGCGCCGCCGCTTCGCCGCCGAGGAGCGTCTGCGCTTCTTCGTCGGGGACATCCGCGACGGCGATCGGCTGCGCCGCGCGATGTCGGGCGTCGATCTCGTGGTCCACGCGGCCGCGATGAAGCAGGTGCCCGTCTGCGAGTACAACCCGGCCGAGGCCGTGAAGACCAACGTCGTCGGGGCGATGAACCTGATCGACGCGGCCATCGACGCCGGTGTCGAGCGCGTGATCGGCCTCTCGACCGACAAGGCCGCGAGCCCGGCGAACCTCTACGGAGCGACCAAGCTGTGCATGGAGAAGCTCCTCGTCCACGGCAACGCCTACACGGGAACCTGCAACACCCACTTCTCGGCCGTCCGGTACGGCAACGTGGTGGGGAGCCGGGGCAGCGTGGTCCCGCTCTTCCGCGAGCAGGCGAAGTCGGGCGTGTTCACGATCACCGACCGCCGCATGACCCGCTTCTGGCTCACGCTGCGCGATGCCGTCGACTTCGTGCTGATGGCCATCGACGAGATGCAGGGCGGCGAGATCTTCGTGCCGCGGATCCCGTCGGTGAAGATCACGGATCTCGCCCGGGCCTTCTCGCGCGACGCCATCCAGAAGGAGATCGGCATGCGCCAGGGCGAGAAGCTCCACGAGTCGCTGATCACGGCGGACGAGGCGCGCGGAGCGCGCGAGTACCCGCGCTACTTCGTGCTCGGCGGCAAGCCCCGGGGCGGCGGCAAGGCCGTGGCCGAGGGCTTCGACTACCGCAGCGACACCAACAGCGAGTGGCTGGACGAAGAGCGGCTCGAGGAGATGGTGCGTCCGTGGCTCACGGCCTAGCGCCTCTCCCGGGACGGTCGTCGCCTCCGGCGGATGCCGGCCACGTCGAGGACGCGGCCGCCGAGATCCCCTACACGCGTCACTCCGTGAGCGCGGCGGACGAGGCGGCCGTGCTGCGCGCGCTGCGCTCCGGACGCCTGGCCCAGGGCCCCGAGGTGGCGGCCTTCGAGGCCGAGATCGCGGCGCTCGCCGGGGCCGAGGCCGGCGTCGCGGTGAC
>JASJCN010000105.1 GCA_030065975.1 Myxococcota bacterium | reverse complement strand
CCGAGATTGAGGATGTGAGGGTCCTCGTCTACGGAGCAGGCGTGATCGGCAGCGTCTACGCCGCGTACCTGCACCACGGTGGTCATGACGTGACCGTGCTGGCGCGGGGGCGCCGGCTCGCCGACATCCGCGATCGCGGCATCCTGGTCGAGCCGCTGCAGAGCGCCGAGCGGATCGAGGCCAAGCTCCCGACGACGGACCGTCTCGCGTCCGACGCAGCCTACGAGCTCGTGCTCGTCGCGATGCAGAAGGGACACCTCGAAGCCGTACTCCCCATCCTCGCCACCCATCGTGGCTCGCCGAGTGTCGCCTTCCTCGGGAACAACGCCGCCGGTCCGGGCCGGTTGGTCGAGGCGCTCGGGGCGGACCGCGTCCTGATGGGCTTCCCCGACTTCGGAGGCACCTTCGAGGGCTCCTGCGTCCACTTCGCGACGGACCGGCGCGACGCGCGCCGGGTGGGCATGACGCTCGGTGAGGTCTCCGGGATCACGACGCCGCGGCTTCGGAACCTCGTTCGGGCCCTTTCCGCGAGCCGGATCGACGTCGCCGTCGAGCCTCGAATCGATGCGTGGCTCAAGGGGCACGCGGCCCTGGTGGTGCCCATCCTCTTTGCCCTCGACCGACACGACCTCGACAACCGGGCGCTGGCGCGAGATCGGGCCGGCCTGCGTCTCATGGTGGCGGCGATTCGAGAGAGCCTCTTCGCATTGCGCGACCTCGGCTACCCGCTCACGCCCCTAAAGCTCTGGTCGATCGCCTGGATGCCGCCCTTCGCGAGTACGGCCATCTTCGCGCGGATCCTCGAATCGGAGTTCGCGCGACTCGCTTTCGCCGGGCACGCTGCGAACGCGGCGGGGGAGTTCGAGCTCCTGTACCGCGAGCTCCGTGAGCTGATCGAGCCGTCGGGTCGGCGGACCCCGGCGCTCGACGAGCTGTGCGGTGCCGGTCGGCTCCGATCACGATGAGGGCGTGGGCACTCGCCGTCGCCGGACTCGTCGTGTCCCTCGTCGCCTGTGCGGGTGAGCGGCCGCCGCAGCGACCCGCACCCGAGACCGAGCGCGCGATCGCGTCGGGCCGCATCGTGGGGAAGGTCGCCGAGAACGGGGCTCACGTATGGCTCGGCATCCCCTACGCGGCCTCGCCCGCGGGATCGCGTCGATGGCGAGCTCCACGGCCGGCCAGCCCCTGGAGCGGCGTTCGGCAGACGATTCGCCCCGCGCAACGCTGCGCCCAGCTGACGAACGAGTTCGACTCGGACGAAGGGCTCGAACCCGGTCTCGTGATCGGCACGGAGGACTGTCTCACCCTCGACGTCTACGCACCGCCGGGCCGCGGAGCCGAGCCGCTCCCGGTGATGGTGTGGATCCACGGTGGCGGCAACGTGTGGGGGCGATCCAGTGCCTACGACGGGTCGCGGCTGGCGAGCAACGAGGACGTCCTCGTGGTGGCGGTGCAGTACCGCCTGGGGCCGCTCGGCTGGATGTCCCACGAGTTGCTGCGCTCGAGCGCGACACAGGCGCACGACGCCGCGGCGAGCTTCGCGCTGCTCGACCTCATCGCCGCGCTCGGCTGGATCCGGGAGAACATCGCAGCCTTCGGGGGCGATCCGCGGAACGTCACGATCTTCGGCGAGAGCGCTGGAGGACACAACGTGGTCGCCCTGCTGGCATCGCCACGTGCCCGCGGCCTCTTCCATCGCGCCATCGTGCAGTCCGGGAGCTTCGACGGCTTCTCGATCGCGGAGGCGGAGGGAGACGAGGGCACGCAGGCGAACGCGTCGAAGACGATCGTCGAGAAGCTCGGCGTGGAGAGCGCAGAGGCGCTTCGCGCTCTCCCGCTCGAGACGCTCTTCGCGGCCTACGAGTACGAGCGCGGCTTCCTCGACGCGCCGCGCATGATCGAGGACGACGTGGTGCTGCCGGCCGGCGGTCTCCGCGCCGCGTTCACGTCCACGCGGACCTTCGCGAACGTGCCGATCGCCCTGGGCACGAATCGCGACGAGATGAAGCTCTTCTACCTGCGCGACCCGGAGATGACCCGCCGCCAGCTGGGCCTCCTCCTCGTCGCGCGAGACCCCGACTTCTACGATGCGCTGACCGAAGCCCTGAGCCGGCTGTGGCGCATCCGCGCCGTCGACGAGCCGGCCGCGACGATGCACGCTGCGGGCCACGAGCGCGTGTACGCCTATCGCTTCGACTGGGACGATGCGGGGCGCTTCCTGTCCATGGATCTCGGCAGGCTGCTCGGAGCCGCCCACGGTTTCGAGCTGCCCTTCGTCTTCAATCGGTTCGTGCATCTCGGCAATGCCGACCGGCTGCTCTTCCTGGAGAGGACGGCGGCCGACCGCGAGCGACTGAGCCGCGCCATGGGCAGCTACTGGGCGAGCTTCGCCCGCGACGGCGAGCCCTCCTGGGCCGACGGACCCGCCTGGCCCGTGTACGGCGGGGATGCCTCCTTCCTTCGGCTCGACACGGCGAACGACGGCGGCATCGAAGTGGTCGCGCGTGCGGAGAGCCTCGAAGACCTCGCACGCGACCTTCGCGACGACCCGCGGCTGGATGCGGCCGGGCGTTGTCGGGTGGTGGACGAGATGGGCGAGTGGTCCTTCGGTCGGCCGGTTCAGGAGCGGCTGCGCAACGCCGTCGGCTGTGGGGCAGAGGGTCGCTAGCGGCCTGCCCTGGCCGGCCTCATCCGGCTCGGAGCCAGTAGGACTCGAGGCCTCGGAAGCTCGGGACCTGTCGGTAGACGTGGGGGCGTTCCGCGGGCGAGAGCGTCGGGAAGCGATCGAGCAGGGCCTGGACCGCTTCCTGCGCCTCGAGGCGTGCGAGGTGTGCGCCCAGGCACAGATGGGCTCCGCCGCCGAAGGACTGGAGCCGGATGTCCCGTCGCTCGACGTGGAGGACGGGGTCGGGGTCCTCCCGGAACACGGGGTCGAGGGGCGTCAGGGCGATTCCGTCGGGCAGGGACATGGGCCACTCCGGCGAGCTCGAAGGGGAAGGGTACGGCATGTCGCACCCGGCCCGCCCAACCCGCTCCTGCCCGTGGCCGGGCTCAGCCCCCGTAGTCGACGAAGATCGGAGACGACCAGGCGCGCGGCTCGGCGGGGGAGAGGCAGTCGTCCTCGTAGGGGGCGGTCGCGCCGCAGGGCTCGACGCTCACGCATCGGCCGCTCTCGTCGTACTCGCAGCGCAGCGGATTCGAGCCGTGGATCAGCTGGTCCTCGGCCTCGATGGCGCGCACGTAGTAGACGGCGTCGCGTGCGGCCGAGGCGAACTCCGGGTCGGCGAACTCGACCACGCAGCCGTTGCCGTCGGCGGGGCAGGGCAGCACCCGCCAGGGATCCTCGACGAGTCCGTCGACGGGCTCGTCGGCCCGGTCCTGGGGCCGGATGCGGACGACCTCGATGCGCGTGATCGGCCGCCTCACGTCGCTCGGGTGGTCGCACTCGCCGAGACAGATGCGCTGGATGCGCTCCTCGCCGAGCGCGGCGACCGCCGCGTCGGGGCAGCCCGGCTTCTGCTCGAACGAGCCGGCCGCGCGCACGCGAAAGCGCGGGATCCCGGTGCGTCGGACCGTCGAGCCCATCGGCGCGCGCTCTTCTCCGTCGATGAGGTCGAACCACAGGAGCATGCGCCGGCCGCTGGTGGCGTAGACCTCCTTGCGCCGCAGCGCTTCCCAGATCGACTCGCGGTCGCGTCCCGTCGAGTGGGCGGCGACGAGGCCACCCGTGGCGAGGTAGGCGCTCGAGCGATCCGTCTCGAAGAGCTGCAGAGGGCTCATCCCCGAGGCGTCGAAGGGCACCGCAGCGGAGACCGGCTCCCCGTCTTCGTGCTGGCCGAACAGACCGGGCGGTGCCTCGCCTCCGTCGACGCGGCCGCGCCCGTCGCTCATCTCGCCGCGGCGGAGCTCCTTGTAGCCCGTGCCCGGCCGGGCCGAGTGGATGTCGCTCGAGCCGATGAATCCGAACTCGAAGCGTTTGGGGTTCTCCGGGTCGTCGAAGTCCCGGATCGCCAGCATGTACTGGCCGCTCGACCGCGGGCGGAAGTTGAAGGCGGGCTGGAACATGTCGGGCGCCTGGCCGGCATCGAGCCAGTCGGTGATCGGTTGCCCGGGCAGCGTCTTCCATCCCGCCTGGAAGTGGTCCACGAACATCTGGCGCGCGTCCGCGGCTCGCGTCGCGCACTCGTCGGCCGCGATGCCCTCGGCCCGGCACGTCTCCTCGATGAGCTCGCCGGCGCGCCAGCAGCTCGGCGTGTATCCGTGGGCGGGCTCGGGGCAGCTCTGGCTGCCGTCCGCGGCCACGTCGACCTCGCGCCAGGCCGGCAGCTGCTCGGAGTTGCCGTGTCCCGAGTACAGCTCGAGCAGCGTCTGACGCTTCGGGTCGTGGCCGGGCAGCTGCTTGCGCCAGTCCGAGCCGGCGGGGGTGTACATGCCCCACGCGGTGCCGTGGGGGATCACGATGGAGGGAAGGCCCCAGTCGTCGAGCTTGGCGAAGAGCGTCTCGGGGTCGGGTGCGCTCTCCAGGCAGTCGCTCGGAAGATCACGCACCGGCACGTCCTCCGGGCAACGCTCGGCGGCGGCGAACTCGGTGAAGAAGCGCGCCGTGTCGTGCCCGCGTTCACCGAGCGACATCGCGAGGCCCGCGCGCTGCACGGGGCCGGGGAACTGGATCCCCTGGGTGGCCGGTGAGATCGCTCCGATCGGCCGCGCCGGAATGCGTTCGTCGTCGGTGTGCAGCAGCACCACGTTCTTGTGGCCATAGTGGTTCTCGGGCCGGTTCCCGATGTGGCTCCACTCCCAGCCGAGGTACGTCACGAGATCCGGGTTCGCCGCATCGCCGGACACGGCGTTGCACTGGCGCACGGCATCCACCGTCTCGGCCCAGAGCCGCTCGTGGAGGTTCTCGGCGTGATCGTTGATCGACCAGAAGTCGAGGTTCGAGCAGAAGCGCGCGAAGTCGCAGGCGTCGGCGGGCGGCAGGCTGCCCGGGCCTCCGGCCGCTGGGAGGTTCATCAGGAAGCCGTCGAAGCTGAACGTGGTGTGGACGTGGAAGTCGCCGAAGAGGATCTGCTTGCCGGGCTCGGCGCCGAGCGAGGAGATCGCGCGTTCCTGGGCGGCGCGGGCCGCCTCGCGGATCGCCGCCGGGCGCTCCTGCGCCACGGGCTGCCCCGCCGTCTCGGGCTCGCCGAAGGTCCCCATGCCCACCAGCCAGATCGCCGTCCCGAGCCCGGCGACGAGCAGGAGGGCCCCGATCGCGATGCGCTTCCACATATTGACACTTATGGTGTCACAATACGCAGAAGCCGGCGAGCCCTAGTCGCGCCGTCGGTTCACCTTCACCGGGCTCCAGTAGAGCTTCTCGGCAGCCCCGGAAGCGAGCCCGGTCATCGAGTGGCTGCCCGCGAACGGGGCCTCGCGCTTCGGGTCCAGTCCCGACTCCGGATCGGCCACGCGCCACAGCGGCTCCCAGCAGCCGTGGGCCTCGAGTCGCGCGCGGACCGCGTCGCCGTGGGGCTCGGGGAGCTCCTCGAAGTGCCGGCGCAGCTCCTCCAGGCAATGGACGCGGTAGCGGGCGGTCCGGATCCTCCGGTACGGGGCTCCCTCGATGTCGACGTCGAAGTGGTCTCGCCCCGCCTTCCAGGCATCCGCGTTCGCACACAGGTAGGGCAGGTAGGCCGAGCCGATCGAATCGAGGATCGGCCCCCAGTCCTCCGGCACGGTGCCCAGCAGCTCGCCCCCCACCGCGCTGGCCCGCGCATTCCAGACCCGCGCGGTCCACTCGAAGACCGACGGCGCCGTCTCGCGCATGATGCGCGCACTCGACGGGTCCATGGCGAAGTGCCGGAACATCGGGCCGAAGAAGCCGAAGTCGGCCAGGCTCGGCCGCGTGCCGAGCAGGTAGGGGCGCGTCTCGAGGATCGCTCCCAGGTGGGCGAGCGAGTCGAGATAGATCTTCTCGACGTGGTCCCAGGTCTCGGCGGACACGCCGTCGCCGCGTGTGAAGAGGGTGCGCTGACGGGTCCGCACCAGGTGCCGCTTCACGAAGTCGGGCAGGGGGATGTGGAGCACTGCTTCGTCGACGAGGATGCGGCTCTGGAGGTGCGCGCCTTCCGCGTAGTCCCAGCGGTAGTGCATGGCCGGGCGCCAGAGCCACTCGTCGGCGTAGTCCTCGAGCAGGCGGCTCAGGTAGGCCAGGGTCGGGTCGCGGGGGATCACCTCCAGCTCGGGGTAGCGCGCGTCGAGCCAGGCGATGATGGGCGTGGTGTCGGTGAGCCAACGGCCATCGGCGAGCTCGAGCGCGGGCACCTGGGCCGTACCCGTCGCCTTCTCGAGCTGCGTCGGCGCCGTGCCGATCGGGTGGTAGGGCAGCTCCATGTACTGGAGCACGGCTTCGAGCTTGCCCGTGAAGTAGGAGAGCTCGGGGCCGTGGACGCGCAGGGGCAGGATGGGATCGTCGCCCCGCCTCTCGTCGGCATCGCGTCGGGCCATGGCCCGGGCGTTCTCGGGCGTGATCGGGCCGCGGAGCCCGCCGTCGATCGTCATTGCGACTCTCCTCCGAGTGGACGGTCATCGGAGAGCTTCGGGCAGGTATCCGCTCGCTTCCAGCACCGCTCTCAGGCGGCGCGCGGATCGTCGGGCACGTGGCCGTCCGAGACGAAGTGGCTCCGCTGGAGCTCGATGGCGTCGTCGAGGGCGCGGCGCTCGTCGGCCGAGAGGGAGGCGAGGCGTGCCTCGAGCGCTCCGAGGTCGGTGCAGCGACCGAGCACCTTGCCGATCGCGCCCAGTCGGAGCAGGTTGCCGAAGCTGGCGTCGGCGTTGGCCTGCGCCGCGGGACGACAGGCTTCCTCGTAGCGGTCGAGGCTCGCCTCGTCCGCGCGCCCGGCCTCGACCTCCGCCAGGCGATGGCAGAGATGATCCGCGTCGAGGATGCCCGTGTTCAGGCCGAGTCCGCCGGAGGGCGGGAAGCGGTGGGCGGCGTCGCCGGCGAGGAACACCCGGCCCTCGCGGTAGCGCTCCGCCACCTGCACGTGGGGCGACCACTCGTCGATGGAGACGATCTCGAAGGGGGCATCCACTCCGAGCGCGGCGCGCAGGCGCGTGGGCAGCCCCTCTCGCTCGTCGGGCTCCCCTCGCTGGATCGTCATGAACACGTGGGAGCGCTCGGGCTCGTGCACGATCAGGGTGCCGGGCGAATCCGGGTTCAGGATCCAGAAGAGCGGACCGGAACGGCCCTCGAGCCAGGGCCGCAGGTCGGCCCGGAAATGGGTCATGAAGAAGCGCCCCTGCGGGCCGTCGCCGAGCATCGGGATGCCGAGGCGACGCCGCGTCGGGCTGCCGGCACCATCGGCGGCGATGGCCCAGGCGGCCTCGATGGCCTCCTCGCGCCCGTCGCCGTGATGGAGCGTCGCGCGAACCGACGTCGACCCGGGCACGAGGTCGGTGCACTCGACGCCGCGCAGGATCCGCGCTTCGGGGCATCGCTTGGCGTGGTCGAGCAGGATCGGCTCGAGCAGGTTCTGCGGGCAGTTCGTCCAGACCGGATCGAGCGGGGAGGAGCTGTTCGCGGAGACGTCGAGGCGCCCGGCGTCGGGGCCTCCGAAGGTCGCGCACCAGGTGATGGCGTCGATGGGAAGGTGGGGTGCGGCACGCAGGATGTCGTCCGAAACGCCGAGGCGGGCGAAGACGTCCATCGGCCTCCGGCGCAGCACGTGGGCCGCCGGAGCCCGAAGGGTTTCGTCGCGGCGCTCGACCACGACGTTCGCGATGCCCCGCTGCGAGAGCAGCAGGGAGGCGGTGAGGCCGACGGGGCCGCCACCGACGATGAGCACCCGGGGCGCGCTCACGGGTGCACGTGCTCCACCGAGGCGGCCGACACCGGGTGGGGCACCTCGGCCTTCTCTCCGCACACGATCCCGTCGAGCGAGCCCACGAGCTCGCCCTTCCGGATCGGTACGCAGTCGCCCGGGAACTCCTGCACGACCTCGACGTCGCGGCGCGCGACCTCGTCCAGGAAGCGCGCGAAGTGCTGCATGCTCCCGTAGCGAGAGACGTCGTGCACGATCAGGCAGGCCCAATCGAGGGCCTCCATCTGGCGCAGGGCCTCCTCGGGCCACGTCTCGGGCTCGGCCCAGTCGCGCGGCAGGCAGTTGAAGAGCACCGTCGTGTAGCCGTTGCGACAGAGGTGGTCGACGGCCTCGGGGCTGAAGATCCGCTTCGTCCGCTGGCCGCCGGCCATGTAGGGGCGGAAGAGGCGATGCTCGTTGAGGTCGCCCAGGATCTCGTCGCAGCCGATGATCTCGCGCTCGATGCGCGCCTCGTCCCGGGTGGTTCCGAGCTCGAGGGTGTGGGTCAGGCTGTGGTTGCCGATCCAGTGTCCCTCGGATCGTGCGCGCTCGAGGATCGCTCGCTCGGCGTCGCCGCCTGCACGGCAAGCCGGGTGGAGCCGGTTGCCCCGGCCGCAGACGAAGAACGTGGCAGGCAGGCCGCGTTCGCCGAGGGCGTCGAGCACGCCCGGCGTGCACTCGGGGTCGGGCCCGTTGTCGAAGGTGATCGTCAGCCGCCTCACTCGGCGAGCCCGGTCCGGGGCGGCCCGGTCACCTCGAGATCGCCCGACGGCGGGGGCGGCTGGAAGCTCTCGAGCAGGCCCGAGACGAGCTGGTAGAAGCCGACCTGGGTGACCACCTCGACGAGCGCGCGCTCGCCCAGGACCTCGCGAGCGCGCTCGAGGGTGCCTGCGTCGAGCCGACGCTCGTGGACCAGCTCGCGGGCGACCTCGTAGGCGGTCTGCTGCTCCGGGTCGGCGAGCTCGGGGCGCCGGCCCTCACCGATCGCCTCGATCGCCTCGGCCGAGACGCCCTGGCTCTGGGCGACCATCCGGTGGATCCACCACTCGAACTCCGCTCCCCAGGCCTGGGCCACGACGAGGATCGTGAGCTCGCGGACGGCGGGCGACATCACCGTATCCTCGCGGAAGGCCATGCCGGCGCGCTCGATGTGGGTGCCGACTCCGGGCGAGCGCAGCAACGCGTCGAAGGGGCCGGTGAGGGTTCCGTCGTCGCGGAGGATGAAGCGGCGGGTCGGGCCCTGGCCACGGGGGCTCGCGAGCACCGCGTCGTAGAGCTTGCGCTGCTCGGGGTCGAGCTGCTCCGGCTCGAGAGGCGTCATGCGTTCGCTCATGCGTCTCGCGCCTCGACGGGGTAGGTGCGCTCGAAGATCTCGGCGGCGGGCACGCCCTCGTGGTGCCACTTCAGCACCTCGTCCGGATCGAAGACGTGGCCGAAGAAGTTGTCGCGGAAGTACCCCTTCTCGAACCAGGCGTTCATCTCTTCGCGCGAGTCGAACACGTCGCAGCCGAGCTCGACCTCGTTGTCGTCGGGGTCGCGGTAGTAGATGGACACCTGGAAGCCGTGGTTCACCGCGTACTTCGGAACGAAGCCCTCACCCTTCAGTCGCTCGTAGCTCGTCATCAGCTCGCCCAGGTCGTTGAACAGGTAGGCCCAGTGGCCGACGCCCTCGGCCGTCGCGGGGCGCGGTGTGGCGTCCGGGTCGTGCCCGACGAGCAGGCGGTGGTGCTCGTCGTCGTAGGTGAGGAAGCAGACGCGACCGTTCTCGAAGAGCGGCCTGGCGTTCAGGAAGGTCTTGTACCAGTCGACCATCTCCGTGTACCGCGCCGAGCGCAGGACGATGTGGCTGAAGCGGGCGGGGCGGAGCGGCGCGTCCTCGCCGAACTCCGGGAGCCTGGGGTTCTCGACCATGGGGGTCTCCTTTGATTCACTTGTCATTCGAACAGCGCAAAGCCCAGGCTATGCCATTGATTTTCGCATGTCAACTGAATAATCTAAGGCCATGACCCGCCGGGCCGAGCAACGCGAGGAGACCCGCCAGCGCATCGTGGACGCGGCCGCCGCTGCGTTCTCGGAGCTCGGCTTCAAGGCCGCCAGCACCCGCGACATCGCCAAGCGTGCGGACACCAACCAGGGCCTCATCACCTACCACTTCCGCAGCAAGGAGGAGCTCTGGCGCGCCGCCGCCGCCCAGATCTTCGAGAGCCTCCGCACGCAGCTCGAGGAGCAGCTCGAGGGCCTCGCGGACGCCGACCCCCGCGAACGCGCCCGCGAGTCGATCCGCACCTACGTACGCTACGCGGCCGCCCACCCCGAGCTGTTCCAGATGATGGTGGAAGAGGCCAAGCAGGGCGGGGCGCGCATGGAGTGGATCGTCGACACCTACCTGCGGCCCGTCTACGAGAGCCGCTTCTTCCCCGGTGGAGCCGCGTTCGGCGAAGACTTCGATCCGAAGCTCCTGCCGCACTTCTTCTACACCCTGGCCGGCGCTGCCTCGGTGATCTTCGCGAACGCTCGTGAATGCGAGCGGCTGACGGGCATGGACCCCACCGCAGACGAGGCCGTCGAGCGCCACGCCGACTTCGTTGCGCGGCTCCTCGTGCCCTGACCCTGCCGAGAAGCGGCCTGGGTGCGGGGGCGTCAGCTCCGCCGTCGCCGGACCAGCCCCGCGACCGCCAGGGCCGAGACGGCGGCCGCAGCGGCCAGCGGCGCCAGGCGCGGCTCCGGGACGCCACTCGAGAAGGAGCGTGCGATCTCCTGGCCCGTGGCTCGGAAACCGTGGTAGTAGGAGTCGGTGCTCCCCGAGGATCGCGCGAAGAAGTCGATCGTGAGCGGGCCGGTTCCCCCGATCGATCCGTAGATGATGAAGTATGCCTCGAAGACCCGGGTGGCGAACCGACTGAAGGACGTCCCCCAGTTGAAGGAGAGGATGTTGTTGAAGTTCCCGGGGCGAGAGACTTTCCAGGTCTCCGAGCTCAAGTCGTAGCGCCCCTCGAAGATGGACGGATTCAGGATCTGGATCGCTCGGTAAGGACTTGTAGGACCGCAGCCGTCGCACCGGTTGGTCAGCTGCAGCACCTCGAAGTTGGGGTCCACGACGTAGGCGGGGAACGTCGGCGTGTTCAGGCCCGTGGCCGCCAGGCGGATGGAGAGGATGCCGCCCCCGGATGCGGAGGGGACCGGTTCCTGGACGTCCTGGAGCTGATAGGTGAGCGTCAGCGTGCCCCCGAGGGAGGGCGCTGCGAGCCCCAGCAACAGGGCTGCGGCCAGGAGCGCGCGAAGCAGCGAGTTCGTTAGGTGCATGGCATTCTCTCCCGGCTGCCCATTGAAGCACAGATCGCAGACCGAGTGGTTGACGAAGTCGAGGAGCGCCGGTGAGGCGAGGGGTAGGTCGAGCCAGGGCACTCCCGACCCTGGCCCTTGCGCTGCTAGTTGCGTGTTCCGACGGCCCGGCCCTCGATCGAGCCCGAGCGGACCTCGAGCGGGCGGTCGAGGCCGGCGACCGGGGAGCCGCGCTCTCGGCCGCGCTGTCGATCGAAGATCGGGCACCGGCCACGGAGGAGGGCCGGCTCGAGGCCGCTCAGGCTCTCGTGGTGGCGGGGGAGCCGACGCGGGCACTGTGGGTGCTCGAGGAGGCCGAGCGGAGCCTGCCCGACTCCGATCCGATCCGGCTGGCGATCGCCCAGGTGTCGCTGGTGTTGTCCAGCCCGGCGCGGGCCCGGCGCGCCACCGACGCGGTGCCCGAGACGTCTCCCCACGCCGTCGAAGCCCTGATCCTGGGGGCCTACGCCGAGATCGAGCTGGGCAACCTCGACGCGGGGATCGCGCAGCTGCGACGGGCCGAGCAGCTCGATCCCGATCGACCCGAGACGCGGCTCGCGAGAGTGGCCGTGCTGGTCCGCGATCACCGCCACGAGGAAGCCCTGCAGGCGGTCGAAGAGGCCCGCGCGGCCCTCGAATCGAGCGAAGCGCCGGCACCGATCCTCGACCAGCTCGAGCTTTCGCTGGCACGCATCCAGCTGGCGTCGGGAGAGCTCGCGGCCGCCGAGCAGACCCTCCGCGGCGAGGTCGACCGTGCGTCGGCTCCGCTGCCGGCGCTCGGGGCGTTGACCCATCTGCTCGTCGCCCAGCGCCGATCGGAGGAGGCTCTGGCCCTGCTCGATTCGCCGCCGTCCTCGCTCGCCGAGAGTGGCGAGCTGCTCGATCTCCGCGGGGCGACGCTGTTGTCGCTCGGACGCGTCGAGGAAGGGGAGGGTCTGCTCCGCGAGCGCGCGCTCAGCGCCGAGGATCCCTTGCCTTCGCTGCGACTGGCGTCGCTCTACCTCGATGGGGGGCGCCAGGAAGAGGCCGAGGCCTGGATCGCCGAGGCACGAGATCGATTCCCGGACGATCGAAGTCTCGCGGTGGCCCATGCCGACGCGCTCGTCGCTCTGGGGCGCCTCGACGAGGCGGCGGACGTGGCGGAGGACCTCGCAAGCCGGGTCGGCGCGGACGGTCCAGAGGTGCGTTTCATCCGGGCGCGCATCGACCTCGCGGAGGGACGGTCGAAGCAGGCGGCCGAGGCGCTGCGCGCCCTCGCCCCGCACTTCGATCGTCCTGCGACACACTATTGGCTGGGTCGCGCGCTCGAGGAGCAGGGCGATCCGGCGGGTGCCCGGCGTCGCTACTCGCTGGCCGAGAAGCTCGATCCCGACTGGTCGGCGCCGCTCGCGGCGAAGCTCGCACTCAGCCTTCGAGGTGGGCGTCCGAGGGCGGCGGCCACCGACGCGGTGCGGCTCCTCCAGGCCGCTCCCGGTGATCGGGGCTCATGGGTCAGCGCGATCCTGGTGCTGGCACGCGCCGGAGAGTCCGCGTTCGCCCTCGAGTTGGCCGAGCAGGCCGAGAGCCGGTTCGGGCCGTCGGCGAGTCTGCAGGTCGCCCGCGCCCGCGCATTGCGGGCCGCCGGTCGCACCGACGAGGCGCTCGCCTTGCTGTCCGAGGCTCGAGACGATGAGGGCCTCGCGGAGCGCGCCCTGACCCTGGGCCACGCGGGTCGCCACGGCGATGGAATCGAGCTCTTGCGGGAGCGGCTGGCGTCCGGGCCGGACTCGGCCGAGCTGCGGGCTGCGCTGGCGTCGCTCCACTTCGTCGGCGGTGAGGCCGAGGCGGGCTCCCGCGCCGTCGACCGCGCCCTCGAGCTCGATCCCGAAGACCTGGCGCCGCTTCGCGACCGCTGTCGGTTCCGGGCAGCGACCGGCGACTGGGCGGGTGCGGTCGACGACTGCCGGCGGGCGGCTTCCGACCCCGCGGACGCCCGGAGTCGCTTCGCACTGGGCATCGCACTCGCCGGCTCCGGCCGTCCCGAGGAGGCCGAGGCCGCCTACCGTGACGCCCTTCGGCTCAACCCTCGAGACCACCGCGCGCACAACAACCTCGCGTGGCTCCTGGCCGAGCAGGGCCGCGTCGACGAGGCGCTCGACGCCGCCCAGGAGGCCTATCGCCTGGCCGGCGACGACCCGGCGGTGGCGCACACGCTTGGGCGACTCTACGGCCAGCGTGGGCTCGCCGACCGCGCCGTCTCGTTCCTCGAGCAGTCCCGCTCTGGCGAGCCCGACGATCCGCAGATCGCCCTCGACCTGGCCATCGCCTATCGCGATGCCGACCGCGTCGAAGACGCGCGCACGCTCCTTGCCGAGCTCGAGCCGCGCATGGCCGACGACCCGCGCCTGAAGCGAGAGTGGAAGGAGGCTTCCGATTCGCTTCCCTGACCTCGCTCCGTGCCTGCTCCTGCTCGGTGTCGCCTGCACGCCGGCGGGTCCCGTCGCTCCCGCCGACACGAGTCGACGGCTCCAGGAGGAGGGCCGACCCGACGTCGTCCTCATCGTGGTCGATACGCTCCGCGCCGACTGGACCTCGCCCTATGGCTTCGAGTCCGACACGACGCCGGAGCTCTCGCGCTGGGCGGAGCGGGGCGTCGTCTTCGAGTCCGTCCGGGCGCAGTCGTCGTGGACGAAGATCTCGATGGCCTCGTTCCTCACCTCGCTCTGGCCCCGGTCTCACGGAATCGCGGAGGTGCGCGACGGTCTCGGTGAGGGCGCCGTCACCCTCGCAGAGGCGTTGAAGGAGGCCGGCTATGCCACCGCGGCGGTGCAGACGAACGGCTGGCTCCACCCGAGCTTCGGCTTCCAGCAGGGGTTCGATCGCTACCTGTTCCCTCTCGGGGGGGACAGCCCCGCCTTCGAGAAGCCCTCGCTCTGGGCGCACGCGGACCGGGTCCTCGAGGAGGCGTTTCGCGTGATCGATGCCCATGGGACGGAGGCCGGCGACACGCCCCTCTTCCTCTACATGCACTTCATGGACGTGCACGAGTACGCGGCCCCTCCCGAGTTCAAGCGCTTCGGCACCGACGGTCGCGGCGCGTACCTCGCCTCGATCCGTTGGATCGACGACGCGCTCGAACGGGTCCGCACGCACCTCGAGCGCGCCGGCCGGCTCGACCGCACGCTGCTGGTCCTGGCCTCGGACCACGGAGAGACCTTCGGCGAGAATGGCGTCTTCGGTCACGCGCGAAACGTCCTGACTCCGGTGGTCCACGTCCCCCTCGTCATTCGCCTGCCCTTCGAGCTCGAGCCCGCCGTCCGGATCTCGGCGCAGGTGGCCGGCGTGGACGTGGCGCCGACCCTGCTCGAACTCCTCGGAATCGCGGTACCCCCGACCTTCCAGGGCCGCTCGCTCCTCGACTGGGTCGAGGGGCGTGAGCGTCCCGACGATCGCACGAGCTTCGCCCGTCTCGGCCATCCGCTGTTCCCGGACTCGTTCATCCAGGACGTCGTGTCGGACGGCACGTGGACCTACGCGCGCAATGAGCCCCTGGGAGAGGAGCATGTTCGGGGGCGGAGCGATCCGGCGGAGCAGCTCTTCGATCGACGGGTCGACCCGTGGGAGAACGTGGACCTGATCCCCCACGAGCCCGCGCAGGCCGCACGACTCCGCGACGCGCTCGAGTCCCACATGGCCACGGCGCCCGACGATCGGGTGCGAGCCCAGGGCGTCCGCATCGACCCGGCCATCGCGGACCGGCTGCGCGCCATGGGTTACGTGGAGTAGCGGGCGGTACCCGCCGCTCGGAGTTAGGGAAGCTCTGCAGATGTGGACGTCGCGCGACGGTCGAGGCTATTGGCTGCGTGTAGAGAGACCTGTGCAGAGCTTCCCTGGCGCGGCCCCGTTCGCAGGCGCAGGTACAAGGCGGCCCCGAGTCCCCCGGAGCCGAAGACCATCAGCATCACCATGATCTGGTAGCGGACGGCCACCAGCGGATCGACGCCCGAGAGGATCTGCCCCGTCATCATGCCCGGAAGCGAGACCAGGCCGACGGCCAGCAGGGCATTGATCTGCGGGATCAGTCCGGCGTCGAGCGCTACGCCGCGGGCCTCCAGCGCGGCGACTCCACGCTCCGTCTCGGCTTCGAATCGCTCGGCCGCCAGGCTCACGGTGTTCATCGCGTTGGCGAAGATCATGCCCGCCAGGGGAACCACGGTGTGCGGCTCGAACCAGCGCGGGAGATCGAGCACGACCTGGGTGACGATGGCGAGCATGGCGACGCCGCTGGCCGCGATCGCGACGAGGACGCGGAGATAGGCGGAAGTGCCCCTCGTCTGGAGCGGTCGTAGAGCGATCCAGCTCGAAGCGAGGATCATCACGGAGACGACGGCCACGACCAGGGCGGGCTCATCGGTCTCGAAGACGAAGGTCAGCACGTAGCCCACGGCCAGCAGCTGCAACAGCATGCGGCCGTTCGCGTAGAGGGCGGAGCCAGCGCCGAGCGACCAGCGCCTCATGATCCAGATCAGGACGAGCCCGGGTGCGAAGGCCGCCAGCAGGTTCTCGAGAGGGATGGCGGCGAGGGTGGGGGTCATGCGCGAAGCCCGACGTCAGCTGTCGCTGCGACGGGTCTCTCGGTCGTACTGGAACTCCTCGGCGGTCAGGTCGATGGCCGGGATCTCCTTGCGCTCGCGCCAGTAGTCCTGGGTGTGCTGCCACTCGGGCTTGTCGCCGCGCTTCGGCAGCAGGTGCATGCTGCGCATCAGGTAGTTGGGGTTGAAGTTGTCCGGGTCCATCCAGGGGAGGAGCTCCATGTCCCGGTCCTCTTCCCGCAGGGCCACGTCCACCCGCTGGTAGCCGTTGGCCTGCATGTGGTTCAGCAGGCGACAGACGAAGTCGGCCAGCAGGTCGACGCGTAGCGTCCAGCTGGCCCGGAAGTAGCCGAAGATCCAGAGCAGGTTCGGCACGCCGGTGAACATCATGCCGCGGTAGGTCACCGTCTTCGCGAAGTCGAGAGGCTCGCCGTCGATGGTGAAGTCGATGTCGCCCAGCACGCTCAGGTTGAAGCCGGTGGCCGTCACGATGATGTCGGCCTCGAGCTCCTCGCCCGACTTCATGAGCAGGCCCTTCTTCGTGAAGCGCTCGATCTCGTCGGTCACGACGGAGGCCTTGCCCGAAGCGATGCCCTGGAAGATGTCGCCGTCGGGGACGAAGGCGAGGCGTTGCTGCCAGGGCCGATAGCGCGGCGTGAAGTGCTTCTCGATGTCGTAGTCGGGCCCGAGATACATGCGCACGCCGGCGAGGAGGAGCTTCTTCACGTCCTCGGGCTGCTCGCGCGAGAGCCGGGTGATCTCGGCCTGGTCGTGCAGGATCTTGCGCCGGGTCAGGTCGTGGACCGTCTCCTCGTCGACCTCGATGGCCCGCAGGGTGTCCGCGAACTCGTTGCGGTTCGGGGCCGGGAAGAAGTAGGTGGGCGACCGCTGCACCATGGTGACGTGCTCGGTCTCTCCGGCGATCGCCGGGATCAGGGTCGCCGCGGTGGCGCCCGAGCCGATCACGATCACGCGCTTGCCCCGGTAGTCGAGGTCCTCGGGCCAGGTCTGGGGATGGACGATCTCGCCCTCGTAGTCCTCCATCCCCTCCCACTCCGGCGTGAAGCCCTTGGCGTGGCGGTAGTAGCCCTGGCACATCCAGAGGAAGTTGGCGGTGAAGTGCACGGGCTCGCCGGTGTCCTTCCGGGTCGCGTGGATCGTCCAGAGGTTGTCCTCGCTCGACCACTCGGCCGACTGGATGCGATGGCCGTAGCGGATGTGACGGTCGAGGTCGTTCTCCTCGATCACCTCGTTCATGTACTTCAGGATCTCGGCGCCGGTGGCGATCGGCGGCCCCGACCACGGCTTGAAGCGGTAGCCGAAGGTGTAGAGGTCGCTGTCCGACCGGATGCCGGGATAGCGGTGCATGTGCCAGGTGCCGCCGAACGTGTCGTAGGCCTCGAGCACGACGTAGCTCTTGTCCGGGCACTGGTGCTTCAGATGGTACGCGGCGCCGACGCCCGAGATTCCGGCACCGACGACCAGGACGTCGAAGTGCTCGGCGGGGGACGACTTGGACTCGGCGGTCGGGGTGGCTTCGGTCACGGGTGGCTCCTCTCGGGTCTGCGCTCGGTTCCGCAAGGTACGTGCCGCCTGGGGGCCCGGATCGGCCCCTCTGGGGTTCCCGGCTGCGTCAAACTGCCCCGCTCGGGAACCCGGGTGGGGCAGCGGGCCCTTCTACGGGGCGCGCTCCGCCCGCGTCAGCACGTTGCGCGTGATTCGCTCGACGAACGGGTCGCCGAGCGCCCACGCCCACTCGGTAGTGCCCGACGTGAAGACCTCGCCGCGGCCCCGCCGGAAGCTTCCGAAGGTGGCGTGGCCCCGCATCGCGCGTTCGCGGTCGCCGTCGAAGAGGCGGCCGGCGACGAAGTCCGCGTCGGCCTGGCCGAGGAGGCCGGGCGTCGGCGTCTCCTCGGGCTCACCCAGGCTGGCGGGCGCCACGCCAACGATCTCGAAGCCCACGGGCGCGCCGTCCTCGCCGGTCGGTACGGGAAGCCCTCCGTCGAGGCGGAAGGCGCAGCCGTCGGTCTCGTAGCCGACGAGCGTCGACTCCTCGCCGATCACGTCGCCGTGGCCGAGCCCCGTGCCCTCGAGCGACCAGTGCCCCGGCCGGTAGATCGTGTAGCCGCCCGAGGCGCGCGAGCCGGCCCAGCCGACGCGGGCGTAGCCGGCGCGGCAGAAGGTCACGCCCGTCATCTGCGTCTCGGGTCGTCCGATCAGCGGGTCGGACCAGATGCTCGTGACGCGCCGGGCCCGGTCCGTCCCGAGCACCGGGTCGTCGGTCGGCCCGAGGAACTTGTAGCAGGCCATCTCGCGCCCATCGCGCTCGTGACGCACCTGCCAGAAGCTCGTGTTGCCCGAGAGGAAGGTGGCGCTCCCGCCGGCGTCGACGAAGCCCTCGACGGCGTCGCGCTCCTCCCAGCTCCAGTACTCGTCGTGCCCCACGCTCAGGTAGGACGGGTAGGGCGCGAGGACCCCGGCATCTCGGTCGAGGTCCGACTGCGCCAGGTACTCGAGGGCGATGCCCGCGCGCTCCGCCCACGCCACGAAGTGGTGCTCCCACTTGTTGACGAAGCCCGCAGGCAGATCCCAGACGGAGGCTCCAGCGCCGATCATCGCCACCGTCGCATCGGGCAGCCCGGGCCCATCGCCCAGGGCGCGCGGCCGGGTCGAAGGAGGCCGCGTGGGGACGGGTGCGGCCAGGAGGCAGTGGGAGAAGGGGCGATCCCAGGCCACCACCGGCGTGGGATCCGGCCGGTTCACCAGCTGGTCGGCGCTGTCAGCGAACGCGGCGTCGTTGCCGTACAGGTTGAGCCCGCCCCAGGAGTTGTAGGCCTGGTAGGTGTTGGTCGCGAGCACGAGCACGTGACTCGCCTCGGTACCCGGGTTCGCCGCTCGCACGACGAAGAAGTGCTCGGCCACGAGTTCGCCCGCGTGGAGCTGGACGCGGTAGTAGCCGCTCGGCCAGTCGGAGCCCACCTCGATGGCGAAGGTCTCGGGCCAGCCGCAGCCGGCGCGGTAGGCGTCGGCGGGCGTCGCGTGGTGTCCCGCCGGGATGCCGTCCTGCTCGTGAACGGTCGACTCGTCGGCTCCGACACGCGCCACGCGGCAGCGCACCTGCGGTACCGGGCTCGATACGAAGAAGGTCGCCGTGTCGCCGGGCGCGTAGCTCGTGGCATCCGAGTAGAGCCACAGGCCCTGCTCGTAGTAGCCCTCGGGACGCGCGCTGCGGCTTCCGGACGACAAGGGATATCCGTTCCGTGACCTAGGGTCGCCAGCTGCGGTGCAGCAGATGTGCGGGCTCGCGCTCGCCCTTCACCTGCTCGATCCGGTCTCCGAGCCACTCGAACCACTCCCCCCACGAGGGCTGGTCGAGCTCCCGGCGAAGCTCCTCGGTCGTGGTCCGGAGCTTGCGCAGCATCGACACGATGATCCCGCCCGAGAGGTCGCAGACCAGCTCGAAGGGGGCGATGCGCTTGAAGACCAGGAGACCCATGGTCTCGAACGAGGTCGTCACCGTGATCGCGGCCTCCTCGAACTCCCGCCCCCGCGCGCGCAGCTCCGAGAGCCGGATCCCGTCCGGCACGTTCTGGAGCAGGGCGATCGCGTTGGCCAGGTCGCGGTTGTAGAAGGTCTGGGTCAGGTTCTGGGCGACGGCGTTGCGCTGCTGGGTCCGGTAGTGGCGCAGCTGGATGCCGCCGAAGACGAGGCCGGTGACGATGGTGCTGGCTCCCACGATCTCGGCGAGGTTGGCCAGCGTCTGGAGGCTCGTGCCGGGCTCCATCATGCGCGCCAGCATACGACCGCTGCGCTTTGGATGCTCGTGTCCTTCGGACGGGGCAGGTGTTGAGACGGCGCGTCGCAGTCTGCCTCGGAGGAGCCCGCGGGCGACCGGCGACTGTGCGACCATCCCGCCCCGGAGCCTTCGGATGGCGGAATCCTCGATCGCCGGCTTGCCCATGACGCCCGCCTATGCGCGGGTCATGCTGCGCATGCTGGGTGCGAACGAGCCTGCGATCGAGGCGGCGTTCGTGCGTGGGGGCCCGGCGCGCCAGGACGAGATCACGGTCGGCGAGCAGGTCGAGCTGATCCGGACGGCGACCCGCCGGCTGAAGCCGGGCTGGGGGCTGCGCCGAGGGCCCGGTCCGGGACTCGCGATACACGGGGCGCTCGGGTTCGCGTTCGTGACGGCGCCCGACCTCCGGACGAGCCTCTCGGTCCTCGAGCGTTTCGGTCCCGGCTGGATGCCGCTCTTCCGATCGCGCCGCGCCAGGCAGGAACGCGGCATCTATTC
>JASJCN010000104.1 GCA_030065975.1 Myxococcota bacterium | reverse complement strand
CCGGCCGCGTAGGAGGATCCGATCAGACCGACCATCACGGGCGTGCCGGGCGTCTGGATCGCAGACAGGACGGCCCCGCCCGCCACGATCGTTCCGAGACTCACCAGGGAGCTGCCGTCGAAGCCGTAGAGGGCCTCGACCAGACCGCTGTCCGCGTCCACCCGCAGCTCGAACTCGACGCTGCCCGTCGGGCGGTTGGGAACGGCGATGGGATCGAAGAGGGAGGTCTGCGGCGTGTCACCGAGCTCCTGGAACGCCTCGACGCCGTCCCCGCTGATGAGGAGCTCGATGTAGTTGCTCTGGGTGCCGTCGCCCAGGAAGATGCCGAGCTCGGCATCGCCGCCGGTCGGGTAGAGCTGGAAGCCGGCGCCCAGGTTCAGCAGCCGACCCTGCACGGTGAACGCACCCGTTCCCGGCACGTCGACGCCGTACTGGAAGCCCTTCTCCTGATCGTTGAAGAGACCGTAGGCGGTCCCATCCGTCATCTGCATGGTCATGGCGCCCACGGCGCCACCGAGCACGTCGTTGGGGTTGGGCCCGGCGTCGGGCTGGTCGATCCAGTCGAGCCAGTTGGGATTCGCGGCGCCGTTGTTCATCAGGCCCGTGAAGCCGAGACCCAGGTACCCCTGCAGGACCGGGTTGTCGGAGAAGAGCTCGTTGTCCACGGGAAGCGGGAACGCATCCGTGCCGCCCACCGCGGGGTTGCCGAGCTGCATCACGTCGACGGAGTCGTCGATCCCGTCGCCGTCGTCGTCGGGGTCGTTCAGGTCCGAGACCAGGGGAGCGCCGGCCACCTTGTCGAAGTCGTTGGGCTGGGAGCCGCCGTTGCACAGATCCGTGCCGTTCTGGTCCTCGTCCTCGTTCGTGTACCCGTCGAGGTCGTTGTCCGCGTTCGGGTCGTAGCCGGGCTCGCCGGGCAGGGGGCAGCTTCCCAGATCCTGCGGCTCCAGCACCACGATGTTGCTGCTGAAGGTGCCGACCCAGATCGTCCCGGGGAAGGGATCCGCATCTCCGTTGGCCGTCACGCCCAGCGGGTTGCCGCCCAGGTTCGAGTTCCAGTCCTCGGTCAGCGTGTCGAGGCTGCCGTCGGGGTTCAGCTGGACGCGGTGGAGCGTGCCGCCGCTCTTGCCCGCGATCAGGTCGCCCTGCATGGCGCCGCCGAAGTTCGACGCGGTGTACTCGTCGATGCCGTTGGTGTTGTTGGCCCAGATCGTGATGATGTCGTCGACGGGACCGTCGGGGTTCGACCCACCGGGGTTGCGGAAGTCGCCTTCCACCGGGTTGGCGAGCCCGATGGGCACCGGCGGCCAGTCCGCCGGCAGGGCCTTCGAGGCGTCTGCGGCCTCGCCGCTGCCGTTGGGATCGAAGTTCTGGGTGCGGAACCAGTCGTCCTCGAAGCCGTTGCCGTTGGTGTCACCGACGTCCGAGGAGTGGATGCCCCGGGTGAAGAGGCCGGCGCCCGCGGGATTCGCGCGGATCGGCGTCGGATGACCGCCGTAGAAGCTGCCCCACGCGTAGGTGGAGATGTCGTTGGTGAGGAGGTGCAGGTGGTCCTTGTTGTTGACCTTCGCCTCGCCGTCCACGGGATCCGGGCCGGTGCTGCCGGGCTCTCCCACGCGGAAGTTGTTGGTGGTGGTGCCGCCGGGGCCCTCGTTCTCGGGGAATCCGCCCCAGCCGCCGTTGGCGCCGTTCTCCGTGAGGTAGACGGCGCCGCTCTCGGTGACCACGAGGTCGTAGGTGTTGCGGTAGCCGGGCGAGAAGATCTGGACCGGGCCACCGGGCACGATCTTGGCCTGGTTCAGGCCGTCGTTGCCGCCCCAGGGGTCGTTCACGTCCACGCCGTCGTAGCCGGCTGCGTTCGGGTCTCCGATGCCGTTCGCGTTCGCACGCGTCGGGTCGTCGACCGTGGGCAGGTCGTAGACGTAGTCGCGCGCGCCGTCGTTCAGGACCGGAAGCAGCTCTAGCGCCGTCAGATCGACCGAGAGGACGGCGGCGGAGAGCGCGTACTCGGTGTGCCAGGCGAAGTTCGTGGAGGGCGAGCCGGCGTTGGTGTGACCGCCGGAGCACACGATCAGGTAGTCCGTCCCATTGACGGTCACGAACTCGAGACCGTTCGTGGCGTGGTTCTCCTCCGAGCGGGGCAGACCCCGAACGAGGTCGACGGCGTCCCAGGTCGTGCCGTTCCACGTGAGCCGCGTGATCACGCCCGAGTTGGTGTCGAGATCCTTGTCTCCGCTCGGGCCACCGACCCGCGCGTCGCTCGAGGTCGCGTAGATGACCGGATTGAGCGCGGTTCCCACGACCGTGATGCCGGTCGCCTCGCGCTTGTCGTCGGCATTGGGCGTCCCGTCGTCGTCGTGGTTCGGGATGTTCTTGACGAGGAGGATCTCCTCCGAGGCCGTCACCACGTAGTCGTCCGGACCGTTCCGCTGGATGGTGAGGACGTCGATCGTGCCGTTGAGCTGCAGCACGTAGAGCCGGCCGTCGGGGCCGAACTCGAGCGAGGTGCTCTGGGCGACGCTGCCGTTGCCGTTGAAGTCGAGGTTGCTCAGCCCGAAGCTCTGGGCCCAGGCGGAGCCGGCGCCGAGACAGACGAGGAGCGCCGCGACGAAGGCAAGCCACGCTCCCGACGAGGGTGCTACGGAGCGAGCCTCGCGGCTTCCAACGAAGGGGCTTCGGGTGACGACCGGAGGGGTGAGATCAGGCAAGGGGGGGAAACTCCGCAAGTAGAACGTGAGTGCGAGATGCCTGGATGGAAATGGGTACCACGCCGCTTCGCGTCATGGAAGTCCGCCACGCGACGCAACGCGCAAGAACCACGGGATCCTATGGTTTGTGTTGCCACGAGAAGGCGTTGGGTGTCGGAGCCTTTTGCACTTCGTCGCCACTCCCCGAGGGATCGCTGACTTGATCCCCTGGGGGCGCGCCGCGTCAATCCCAGCCGGGGGGCATGGGGCGCCCGAGCCAGTCGAACAGCGCCCGGTTCGCCTCGCGGTAGTGGGCGGCGAGGGCCTCCCGATCCCGATCCGTGGGCACGTAGGGCGTGGCTTTGGGGCCGGGGATGAATCGATCGATCCGGCTGATGAGGCGGCCGAGACGGGGCACCCGGGCCGCAAGCGCCACGCCGGCGCGGGAGTTGCGGTTCACGTGGACCCGCTCCGCCGCAGCGGTGAACTCGTAGGCCGGGTCGACCCCGAGGAACCGGCAGGTCTCCGCCAGGGTCTCCTGGGGACGGGTGTCGATGTCCCCTTCGTTCAGGACGACGTGGATCCGCTCGCGGCCGAACCGGGCGACGTACGCCAGCAGCTGCTCCAGATACCGCCCCCGCTCGAGGATCGCGAACCGCTCGTCGATCCTCTCGAAGTCCCCGGTGCCGATCCAGTCGTCGTCGCCCGGGTGGCGGCTCTCTCCGTAGCGGATGTGATGGTTGATCTGGGAGACGGCGCGTCGGGCGGGATTGCGCAGGACCGCGATGCAGCGCACACCCGGAAGGCACGCATCGATGTCCTCGAGAAGCCCCTTGCCGAGCAGGTAGCCCGCCGTCTTCTCGCCCACGGCGTGAGCCGAGCCCGCCTGCTCGAAGCGGGCCTCGTACCAGTCGAGGCCGCGGGCGCGAATCGTCGGGTCGTTGAAGAAGTGCAGCTCCTCGGGCGCCACGTAGACGTCGGGATGCTGATCCAGCTTCGCAGAGAGCCACGAGGTTCCGGCCTTCATCGCGCCGACGATCAGGAAGTTGGGGAGGGTCATCGTCTCTCGGGTCCCTGGGTGGTGCGCTCCGACTGACGCGTCCAGTACACGAGCGCGGTCCACATGGCGACCATCCGGCCGGTCTCGCCGAGGGCCGTGGCCACGACTGCGCCCCGCCAGCCCCACTCCGGGATGAGCACGATGTAGAGGCCGATGGTGAGGATCGCGCAAACGACCTGGATGATCGTCCTCTCGCTGGTCCGCCCCAGCCCGATCAGCGCGTTGGCGGAATAGCCTCCGGTCGATGCCACGATGGCCACGGGCGCGAGCCAACGAAGCGCCGTGACGGCCTCCGCGAAGCGGTCGCCGACCAGGAGCGTCAGCAGGGGAGCCAGCAGGTACAGCAGGGCTCCGGACGCGACCCCATAGATGGCGCCCAGCAGGGTCAGCTGGGCCGCGGTGCGCATGCGTTCCCGCGCGGAGGCGCCGGAAGTGACGATCCCCACGTGGGTGGCGGCCACCAGCGAGACCATCGGGGCCCGGGAGAGCGAGAAGATCCGGTAGGCGGCGCCGTAGAAGCCGGCCTCGGTCGTCAAGCCGTTCCCGGCCAGCACGGTCCGGTCGCTCTGCGCCTGGGCACCCGTCGCCACCACGCCCACGCCGTAGACGAACATGGACCGGACGTGGCCCCAGGCCGGAGCGAGCGAACCGATCGAGACGCCCTGCCCGGCCAGGTAGAGGAGGGCGATCGCCCACCAGACCAGCACCACTCCGGCGTACCCGATGGCGTAGTTCACCAGCGTGATGCCGTACAGCCACAGCCCGACGAGCAGGAGACCCCGGGTGATGGACATCCCGATCCGGAGCTTCGACGCGAGGGCGAAGCCGTAGGTCGCGTGCACGGTGGCGTGCGCGGCGGCGAAGCCTGCGTTGAAGACGATCTCCGCCAGGATGATCGAGGCAGCCGCGATCAGGGGCATGTCGGGAACCAGTCGGCCGGCTGCGAAGAGCAGCACCGGAAGGAGGGCCACGCCCACCAGGGCCGCGATCGAGGTGGCGGAGCCGAGCACCCGGCCGGGCTTCTCTTCGAGCCGGCTGATGTGCTCGATGATCGTCATCGGGAGCCCCGACTGGCTCAGGCTGCCGAGTGGGCCGACCAGCCCGAAGAGGCCGACGAGCAGACCGTACTGCTCGGGCCCGATCGTTCCCGCCAGCAGATAGAGCGAGAGGACGCCGACGGCGACGCGGAACGCCTGGTCGATCGTTCCCCAGGCGGTGCCTCGCAACGGAATCGCGCGGAGCCCTCGCCGGACGCGCCTCAGGGGCAAGACGGGAACCGAGGGGTGAGCGACGGACGGGGGGAGCGCCCGATCGGGCTCAACGCCGCGCCCCTTCGGCGGTGCCCCGGCGCATCGATCGCCCCGCCCTGGCGCGCCGCGGCGGGGCCGGACTCGAGGGGCGCCGCGGGATGGCCAGGCTCGCGGCCACCAGCATCAACCAGGGGAAGGAGTTGGGCCGCATGAGGAGCACTTCGAAGAGGTTGTAGATCACGAAGAGGCTGCACATGCACAGCGGCCAGATGGCCGTGCGACCGCCATGGGCGAGCCCACCCAGGCCGCGCCAGAGGATCGACAGGACCAGGATCAGCAGGAGGCCGAAGCCCACGATGCCGAGCTCCACGAGCTGCTGGATGAAGCCGTTGTGCGCGTTGCTGAACCAGAAGCCCGTGCGCTCGACCAGCGCCATCTGCCAGTTGGAGGCGATCGAGTGACCGAGCAGTGGCCGTTGCAGGAAGACCGAGAGCGACTCGCGCCAGATGTCGGTGCGCCCCGACAAGGTGGACGAGCGCCCGAGCAGCTCGAGAGGCCAGTCTGCGGCCCCGGAGACCACCGTGAGGGTTCCGAGCACGACGAAGGCCAGGGGCACGAGCACCAGGACCGGCCGACGCATTCGGCGCGCGATGGGGAGCAGGAGGACCATCGCAGTCAGGACGAGCCCGGCGCCGAGACCCGTCCGCGAGAGGGAGATGTGGATCAGGAAGACCGACAACGCGATGCCGCCGACGGCGGCGATGCGCGGCAGCCCCCGGGCACCGAGCTGCATGGCGAAGACGGGGAGCGCCACGGCTCCGAGCCAGCCGATGGCGTTCTTGTGGCCGAGGAAGCCGCTGTAGGCGCGCTGTCCCTGGTAGTCCATGAAGGCGACGCTCTCCGGCGCGATGAAGAGGTACACCGTGTTGGCCACCAGAAGCGTGCCCAGCAGCCAGAGCAGCAGCCGCACCTGACCCGCGAGCGGGAAGCGCATGGCGAGGTACAGGCCGAAGAGGGTGGTCTGGGCCATGACCACGCTCTGCTTGAGAGCCCATGCGGGATTCTGGGACCACGCGGAGGAGAGGCAGGTGAGGGCCACCAGCGCCCAGATCCACGGATCCCGGCGCGCCACCTGCAGCGCCCGCGGTGCATCGAGCAGCACCAGGCCCATGACTCCCAGGTAGAACGCGTGCTTGGCCATCCGATGGATGGGCGGCGGGAGCGCGATGGACAGGATCCCCCAACACAGCAGCAGGCCGAAGACCGCGACGGCGAGGGGCACGACACCACCCGCGAGGGCGGGGGAACCGACGCTGCGTCTCGGCCGAGTGGCCCGTGTACGGCCAGGCGGAGCCCCGCGCAGGGCGACGCGCGGCGAGTCGGTGGTCAAGCTCGCTCCTCGGGAAGCGCGCCGGCCGCATGGGCGGGAGACGAACCCGAGCACGGGCGAAGGTCGCGACGTGATCGCTGGCTCATCGGAGTGCTCTCTCCTATCGGCACGAATCGGGGTCCCTCGCCTCGATCGCCCCGGGCGAGACCGGACCCGTCGAGGAGCCTACAGGCCCCGTCCCGCATCCGAGCACTCGCCGGGCCGATCGCTGGCCAGGAAAGGTGGGTTGCCCTGGCGGGGCGGGAGGTGGCGACGCGGGGGTTCCCCCGGAGGGATTCAGCCCGAAGCGCTCTCATCCGTGCCCTTCCCGGGAGGCTGGAACGTGCGCTCGAGGCATGACCCGAAGTCGTGGGGCGGACTCCACCCGAGGCCACGCAGGCGGGCGTTGGGAAAGCGGAGCGAGCGGAAGCGAGCCCGGTATCGCTGGGGCAAGAGGATTCCCGGAAGCCGATAGCGCGGGCCGAGCAGGAGCCGGGCGACGCCCGAGGCCAGGTAGGCGAGCAGGAGGCCCGCGTGATACGGGAAGGGCAGCCAGCCGGCGAGGCCGCTGCGGCGAGCGAACTCGGAGCCGTAGCGCCAGGCGCGTGTCTCGTCCGAGTCGAAGACGTTGAAGGTTCCCCCCGCCGCGGCCTCCGAGCCGAGGGCCTCGGCGACCGCGTCGGCACAGTTGTCCACGTGGGTGAGGGGCAGGCGCCGGAAGGGCCCGTTCACCAGCACCAGGGGACCCGCCTGGATCCCCACGCCGTCGATCCACTCGCGGGTGCTTCCCCAGATGAAGCCGGGCCGCAGCACCACGAGATCGAGGGACTCCTTCTCGGCGTACTCCCGGCACAGCCGCTCCTGCCACAGCTTCGCCACCGCGTAGCCGTCCCGCTCGTAGGGGGCCTGCTCGAGCACCGAGTCCTCGTCGAGGCGGCCACGCGGTGCCCGCCAGTCGTAGACGCTGAGACTGCTGAGCAGCAGCAGGCGTCTCACGCCCGACCCGGGCAACGCCGAGAGCAGCCGCTCGGTCCCCAGCACGGTCCCCTGGAACTGGGCCATCGGGTCGCCCAGGACCTGGGCCGCGACGTGCGCGACGGCGTCGACGCCCTCGAGCGCCGGGGCGAGATCCGCCCCACCGCGCAGATCGCCACGCGCCACCTCGACCTTCGAGACCCACTCCAGCCGGTCGAGCCGGGCCGAGGGCCGCACCAGGACGCGAACGGTATGTCCCCGATCGAGCAGGGCGGACACCACGGCCTTGCCGAGGAAGCCGGTGGCTCCGGTGACCAGGACCCTCATGACGGCAGCTCGGCGAGCAGGTCGCGCACCAGCCGGTTCACGCCGTCGATGTCGTCCAGCGAGATCGGCGGATCGCCACCCCGGCGCAGGGCCTCCTGGGTCCTGCGCACCAGCTCCCAGACCCCGGCCGTGGCGCCCGGCTTGCCCGAGAGCTTGGTGACGAGCGAGCCCAGGCTCCCGCGGGCCTCGCTGAATGCGGCCGAGAGCCCGTTCCAGAGCGGCGTCAGGGGGCTCGGCCCGGGCCAGACGCGATCCAGGCGCAGGGTGTTCTCGAAGAGGTTCATGTGCGCGCGCATGCGGGTGCCGTGGACGGTGACGAAGAAGCCGTCCGGGCGGCTGGCCGCGGTGAACATCAGGTCCGCCGTCGCCTTCTCGGCGACCACGTGGGCGTGCAGCGCGTCGAAGCGGGAGAGGGAGCCCTCGTCGCGGCGCTCGAAGCGGGCCGTGACCGATCGATGGTCTCCGATGAAGACCCTCGCGAGATAGGCCAGATGGGTCAGGAAGTCGGAGAGGGCCCCACCGGGGAGGGCGAGTGCCGGGTGGGGAAGATTCGGATCGGAGAAGCCACTTCCCTCACCGTGGATGTCCAGGCAGATCATCACCTCGACGTGCACCACGTCGCCGAAGGTCCCCTCCTCGACGAGCGAGAGCACGCGGCTCATCGGCGGGCTGAACTGGTAGGAGTAGTCCTCGAGGAGCCAGCGCTGCTTCTCGGTGGCGAGCTCGCGCAGCGCGACCCAGTCGGCGTACTCCATCGCGATGGGCTTCTCCACGAGCACGTGCGCTCCGGACTCGAGTGCGGCCCGCGCGAGGGCTGGATGGCTGGGCGCCGGCGTCGTCACGTGCACCACGTCGGGCCGCTCGAACCGGAGCATCTCGTCGCTGTCCACGTAGGTGGCGCGGAGTCCGAATCGATCGGCTGCATGGGCGGCGGCGACCGGCGACCGGTCACAGACCACCACGTCGACGTCGCCGAGTGCCGTGAGCGCACCGAAATGCTCGAGCGCGATGCGTCCGGCCCCTACGACTGCGACCTTCACCTTGCCTCCAGAATCGCCCGCCTTGTCTTAGGGGCTGGGCATGTCTTCTGCCACCTGCGCGCAGTCGAGCCCAGCGGACTCACTCGGGCTCGGCGTCTCGCTGGCTCGCCGACGCCGATTCCCGCTCCGTGCGGACCCAACGACGCTCGGGGTCGACCAGGAAGCGGAAGTAGAGCGGCAGCTTCCACAGCAGGTACAGCGGCACGAGGGCCAGTGTCCTGAAGGGAACCGTGTCCCGGCCGAACGCCCACCAGGAGGAGAGCGTGGTGGCCCCGACGGCGCCCAGTCCAGCGAACGCAAGGCCGGCCGGAAGCGGAGAGAGGCCGAGGGCCACCCCCCCGAGCGATAGCGCGCCGAGACCGAGCAGAAGCGACACCAGCAGCGCGAGAGGCGGAGTCACCAGGTCGAGTCCCAGGCCGACGAGATCGGCTCGAAGGCCGACCAGGCCGCGCGCGATCAGAAGAGGGCCGCGGCGAAGCAGGGTGTCGAGCTGGCCATGCTCCCAGCGCGTTCGCTGGGAGCTCGCCGCACCGAGCCGCTCGGGGAGCACGCTACGTACCTCGACGCCGGGCTCGAAGACGGGCGCGTGTCCCGCCTCGGCCATCGCGATGCCCAGCACCAGATCCTCGACGAGATGACCGCGCAGGTGCGGTGCATTGCGGATCTGGTCCCAGGGAAACGCCATTCCGCTCCCGGTCAGCTGCGTGGGCAGACCCAGCGCGCGGAGACCCAGAGGGCGGACCCGGTTCCGGACCAGCAAGGCGAAGGCCGAGATCGAGCTGAGCGGCCCTGCGTCTGCCGGGCTCTCGATCAGGTACTCGGCCTGAACCGGCCGCTGCAACGAGGCCGCGCGCCGAGCCAGGACGGTCAGGCCTTCGCCGCCTACCCGGCAATCCGCATCGAGTACGATGACGACGTCGGGCGGGCGCGCATCCAGGTGGTCGAGACCGTGAACGAGGGCGAAGCCCTTGCCACGATGATCCGCGTCGTCTCGCTCGGTCACCTCGACCCCGAGCGAGCGGGCGATCGACGCGGTGTCGTCGGTGCAGTTGTCAGCCACCACCAGGAGCCGATCCCCGGGGCCGAGCTGTGGCTTCAGCTGGCTCAAGGTGGCGGCGATGGATCCCGACTCGTCGTGGGCGGGCACCAGCACCGCAAAGCTCGGGCGCTCGGCGGACTCCTCTCGGGTCGCGCCCCGATTCGCGCGCCCCCACAATGCCGCCAGGTTCTCCACCGAGTAGACGAGTGCGGGCAGGACGAGGGCGAGTGCCATCAGGGTTGCCACGCTGTTCAGGATTTCCAAGAACCCAACCTCGGTTGCCGACACGGAAACGATGGCCTCTAGCCTGCTGGCCACCAGGCGGCCATCGACGTGCGGGCCAGCTCACGGTCGACCAGGTTTCGATGCGCCGTCCCGAGCCTCTCTCGCCAGCGACGGGACACGTCGACGGGAGAGCCGGCCAGATCGCCCCAGACGTTCTCGCCGCTGAGCTGCTCGATTCGCGCGCGCTGTTCGTCGTCGAAGGGCAGGCCCACGTGGGCGTACACCGCCGCGGCCGCGGCCAGCGGTCGGGCGGCCATCTCCTCGTAGAGCACCCGCATGTACCTCGGCATCGCCCCCGCGATCTCGGCGATCGCCTGGTTGTTCGCCGACCAGAACCTCATCACCACCGCGACGAGCTCCTCGCCGACGCCCTCGAGGACGTCCTCCGCGTAGACCCCTGCGCGGCGGCCCTCCTCCAGGAGCCGCCGGTACCTCGCCTTCTCCTCGGCGAGCTCGGCCTCGGAGAGTGCACCGAAGAAGCGCCGAAGGGCGGAGTCCAGGAACCCGCCCGGGTGACGAACGAGGTGGATGACTCGAAGCTCCGGATCGAGCGCGAGCACGGCCTTCACGTGGGCCGCATGGAAGTCGTTGAGCTTCATGATGCAAGGCGCCTCCCGGAGACGCCGCGGAGAGACGAGGAGGCGGGACGGAGCCCGCTCGGCGCGATACAGCGGGCCGAGCAATCGGCGCTTCAGCCGGTTCAGTCCCGGGCGCCGGTGCATGGCGGCGAGACCCAGCCGATTCGCCAGGCTTCGATAGTAGGCCTTGTCGACCGCCGGAGGATGGTCCCGCTCGCCGACCGTGGTGCGCGTCCAGCGGACGAAGCGGGCCCACGCGGGCCCGAGCTCGGGGTCGAGGTCCTTCGCGGAGGGTCGCGGCAATCCGTGGATGGGCGAGCCGGGGATGTCCTCGGGCTCGCTTCGGCAGTGTGTCAGCGCCGAAGCATCGAGGATGCCGAGGAGCCAGTTCGACCCCGAGCGGCCATTCCCCACCATCGCCGTCACCGGGGCGATGCCTTGCAGCGACGGGCTCACGTGGCCTCGCCGGCCTCGAGCGGGGCTCGCTGGCACTCCGGAACCGGTGAGTAGAGCAGGCGGGCGGGCTCCCGGATTCCGCGCTCGACGATCGTCGCGCGATCGTTCGTGGGTACCCAGTCGAGATCGTCGCGGGCGCTCGTCGTGTCGAAGCCGGCATGCTGCTCGCGACAGCGCCAATCCTGCAACGACGGCACGCGCGTGCGATCCGGGTGCCCGGCCAGCAGCTTGATCAGCCACTTGGTCAGGTCGCCGGCGAAGTTGGCCGCGGCCCGCGAGTGCCCCACGACGATCTTGATCCCGAGCGCCCTCTCCAGCTCCTCGACGTACTGCCGGGCCGACACGCAGGGCTCGGCCGACAGGTTGTACGCCTTGCCTTCGATGCCTTCCGCATCCATGCAACGGACGAGTGCCTTCACGACGTCGTCGACCAGCACGATCGGAAGCGGGTGATCGCCTCGACCCCAGAGCCGGCAGCGCCCGAGGTTCGACCAGCTCGCCACCCCCACGTGCTCCACGGGACCACCGGCTCCGAGCACGATTCCCGGCCGGACGATCACCAGCGGGAGACCTTCCTGCTCGTGCAGCGCCAGCAGGCGTTTCTCCGTCTCGGCCTTGCTCCGGGCGTAGTTGTTCCGGCGCTCGATGCCCGGGTCGAGGCCGTCGGACTCCTTGAGTCGGCCCCTTCGCGCCAGGTCGAGCGAGTCGATCGTGCCCGTGTAGACGAAGCGGCGGACGCCATGGCGCCTGCACTGCGCCGCGAAGGCGACGGTCGGCTCCGAGTCGGCCCGGAGGTAGCCCTCGAAGCTGTTCGCGTGGGCGACTGCCAGGTGGAAGACGACGTCGATCCCCTCGAGAGCCGCTTCCATGAAGGTCTGATCCCGGAAGTCTCCGGCCATCACCTCGAAGCCCGCTTCGCCTTCCAGCGCCACCAGCGAAGACGCGTTCCGCACGATCGCTCGCACGGCGTGGCCCTGCTCGAGCAGCGCGCGGAGCAGCGAGGTCCCGATGAATCCGGAAGCCCCGACGATCAGGACCTTCGGCGCTTCCGAAGCCGCCTTCGGCTCCCGCCGCGCCTTCGGTCGCGGTCGCATCGGTGCTTCGGCCTGCCGGGGCACCTTCTCGGCGATGCTCTCGGCGACCTGCGCGACGCGGCAGGCGAACTCGATGCTCGATTCGGATCGCGGCGCCTGGCCGCGAAGCTCGTCGTAGGAGTTGGCGATCCCCAGCACCATGCTGGTCTCGTAGGGGCCTCCGATCGCCGACTTGATGAACTTGGAGCCTGCGTAGTGGCCATAGGTGAGGAGCGCCTGCCGAGCGCGCTCGGCTCCGGCACGGGCGTTGACCGCGAGCCGCTCCTGATCGTCTGCGCTCCCGGTCGACCTCTCGAGTACGAAGACGTCGTTCTCGATGTCGGCTCGGGCGACCCCGAACCATCCCTCGACCTCGACGAAGTGCTGCGGATAGCCGTAGTCGAAGGCCTTCTCGATCTGGAAGGGGATGGAGCCCGAAGCTCCGCTCACGCTCCACTGGCGATGGAAGGTCGCGCCGTTGGGGAGCGTCTTGGGAGACCGGACGTCGACGGAGGCGATCTCGGCGTCGTCGACGATCGAGAGCAGCTCCGACAGGCAGTGGGACCCGATCTCGAAGAGGACGTTCGTCGGGCTTCGGAGCATCCACAGACCCCAGGGCCCGTTGTCGACCTGGCCCAGGGGCTTCTTCCAGACGACCCGGATCGACTTCAGCGGCCCGAGCTCCCGTTGCGCCAGCGAGTGCTTCAGGCGGTTGAAGGGCCGGGAGAAGACGAAGTTGTGGTTGACGGCGAGTGACACGCCCTTGTCGGCGGCCAGGTCGCGCATGGCCAGGGCTTCGGCCGAGCTGGTCGCAACGGGCTTCTCGAGCAGGACGTGGCAGCCCGCGGCGATCCCGGCGGCGGCGAGCGCCGAGTGGGAGTCGGGCTGGGTCAGGACGTGGAGCACGTCCGGCTTCACCTCGGAGAGCATCCGCTCCAGATCGGTGTAGGGGGCGACGCCCTCTTCGCCGGAGGCGATGCGGCTCGCCGCGTGTTCGTTCAGGTCGCATACGGCCACGAGCCGCGCGCCCGGCACGTGGCGGAGGGCGGCGACGTGGAAGCTCGAGATGTATCCGGCTCCGACCAGAGCCACTTTCTGAAGGGGCTGCATCGGCTCCTCTACTTGTACTCGATGAGCTCGTGATGGCGGGCCCGCAGTCGGCCTCTCCAATACATGAGCGCGCCGAGGAACTCCGGGATCTTGCCCGTGAAGGTGAGAAGACCGTACGCGAGCGCGAGCTCGAAGGAGCGCCCCGAACGCCAGGTCCGGATCACGGTTCGGACGAGGACGGCCACGAACGCCGCCGCGGGCGCCAGCGCCCACGGGCTCTGAAGTGCGATCAGCAGCAGGAAGCTGAGGGGAACCAACCCGCCCCAGACCACGGCGCGTAGCAGCTCGCGCCGGAAGTAGTGCTCGGGCCCGCCGCCATGCAGATGGTGGACCTGCGCGAAGCCGTGCCCGCCCCGGATCGCCCGTCGATACCACTGGGAGAGTCGCTTGAGATTGGCGTCGTGCTCGCTCATGTCGTGGTCGATGCGAAGGACCTTGTAGCCTGCCCCTCGAACTCGCAGGCACAGGTCGTCGTCCTCTGCGGCCATGATCCAGGGGCGAAAGCCGCCGACTTCCTGGATCGCCTTCACCTTGACGCACATGTCGCCCAACACCGCTCGGGCCTCGCCGACGGGCGTGTCCCACTCGATGTCGATCAGCGCGTTGTAGATCGAGGCATCGGGAAACCGCTCCCTGCGCCGTCCACTCACGACCCCGATCCGATCCTCGTGCCGAAAGGCGGCGATCGCCGCCTCCAGCCAGCCCGGCGCCAGGGAGCAGTCGCCGTCGAGGAACTGGACGAACTCGAGATCGGGATTCTCTTCGAGAAGAGCAGCGAGTCCCTCGTTGCGGGCGCGGGCCGCCGTCAGTCCGCCGCTCTCGTCGATCTCGACCACGCGAATCCCGAGGGAGGCCGCAAAGGCGACGCTGTCGTCCGAGGAGCGTGAGTCGACGTAGACGACGGGGCATCCCCGGGCATGCCGCTGGATGGATCTCAGACAGGCCTCGAGGCGCTCGCCCTCGTTTCGCCCGATGGCGACGAATCCGAGCGTCTTCGCGACGACACCGTTCGGGGCCGGGGCCCTCCCGTCGCGAGACTCCTCGCCAGGGAGCGTCTCTTCGCATGTCGCTGCCGTGCTCATTCGAAGCGTTCCGTACGGATGGGCCCAAGGTCGATAGCGCATCACCAGAAGGGGGTCGCACCGGGCAGCGGGTGGGTGACCTGTGTGGGCCGATTCGCTCCCGAGTTGCGGACTGGTGATGGAGAGCTGCGCATCGCGGGGCGCAAAACCCCTGCTGAAAGCAGCACAGAGCGACACACGGCATGGACTGGCGGCCACAGAGACCAGTGCCCACCATCTCGGCTTTGCGGCCCCGTCGCGAGCCGGTCGAGCCATGACAGCCATCGCATGAGAATCCTCTTCGCCTTGCCCGGGCTACACAGGGTGCATCGCGGCGCGGAGGTCGCCTTCGAGTCGATCGCGCAGGCCATGAGCCTGGGCGGACAGGACGAAATCGTGCTCGCGGGGTCCGGCCACGCGCGTGAAGACCGAGCCTACGGGTTCTGGCACGTCCCCTGTGTGCCGCGCGAACGCTTCGAACGCCTGCCCAAGCTCCCCTTCCTGCGACACGAGTACATGTACGAGGAGCTGACCTTCGCGTCCGGCCTGGCCTTCAAGCGCCTCGGAGACTTCGATCTCACGGTGACCTGCAGCTACCCCTACGTGAACTGGGCGCTCAGGCGTCCGCTCGGGCGGAAGCGGATCCCCCACGTCTTCGTCACCCAGAACGGGGACTGGCCCGCGACCTCCGACGACGCCGAGTACCGCTTCTTCTCCTGCGACGGCCTGGTGTGCACGAACCCGGAGTACTTCGAACGCAACCGGAGCCGCTGGCGGAGCACGCTCATCCCCAACGGAGTCGACCCCGACCGCTTCTCCCCGGGGCCCGGGAGGAGGGAGGCCCTCGGTCTCCCGGAGGATCGGCCGGTGATCCTGATGGTCAGCGCCCTGGCAGAGTCGAAGCGCGTCCTCGAGTCGATCCGCGCCGTCTCCCTGGTCGAGGACGCCTTCCTCGTCGTGGCCGGAGACGGGCCCTTGCGCTCTCAGGTGGACCAGCTGGCGTCCGAGCTGCTGCCGGGCCGGTTCATGCGGGGCTCCTTTGCCCACCAGGACATGCCCGACCTGTACCGGTCTGCCGACGTGTTCCTGCATTCGACGCCCAACGAGGCCTTCGGAAACGTCTATGTCGAGGCGTTGGCGTCGGGGCTGCCGGTCGTGGCCAACGACGAGGCCCATACGCACTGGATCCTCGGAGACTGGGGCGACTGGGTCGACGTGACCTCTCCGGAGTCCGTGGCGGGGGGCATCCGGGCCGCCCTCTCCCGGGGAGATCGGAAGACCCAGGAGCGGGCGGGCTTCGCGGCCGAGCGTTATGCGTGGACGCGGCTGGCCACCCGGTACCGCGCCTTCTTCGATGAGGTCCTGGACCGGACGGATCTTCCCTAGATCGCAAGACCTCCGCATTGCTGCCCTGGGCCCCTCAGGAGGGCCCAGGGGCTGTTCGAAACCGTTTCGACGTCACCCCGGGGCCCCCGAGGCCGACACACCCCTCAGGGACGACGGGGCCCGAAGCCCCGAGAGATCCCGAGAACGATCCCAGGAGAAACGAGACGATGGCGGAGCCGAAGAGAGTCATGCTGGTCGGCAACGGTCGATCGGGCACGAACTGGCTCAACGACATCCTCGATGCCAGCCCCGTGACCCATTGCCGGATGTCGCCCTGGCTGGTGCCCGACAGCGCGTTCCACGACCTCCCCAAGGGCCCCGCGGTGGCGGCGCACGCGGGCATGGCCGAGGACTGGGCCCGCTTCGTCGACTGGTCGCAGCGCCGTTTCAGCAAGAGGGATCACCGGCTCACCGCGCCCAAGACCTGGCTGCATGGGCCCGTGGCCCGCTCCGGCCTCGCTGCCCACGCCTTCCGGCCCAAGGCCCGACGGCTGCTGCGCCCGATCGCACCGAACCTCACCCGGTCCGAGTGGCGTCTGCCCGCGTGGCTGGGATCCGAGGAGCGGCTCCTCCAGTCGGTCCTCGTGCTCAAGATGGACGACCCGTGGGTCTCCTGGCTCGCTGCCTGGGTCGCCGAGAACGATCCGGCGACCCGGCTCGTCCACCTCGTGCGTCACCCCGGCGGATTCCTCAACTCGGCCGTCAGCCGTTGGTTCTCGACCCTCGATCCCGAGACCAGCGCCCGCGAAGATGCGATGTACAAGGGCGCGCTCGCCATGGCCGTCGAGGACGAGCCCGCCTGGGCCGACGTCTTCGGAAGCGTCGAAGAACAGGCGCCCCTGGAATCGGTGATGTGGTTCTGGCGGATGAGCAACGAGCGTCTCGCAGAGCTCACCGGATCCTCGGATCGACACCAGAGTGTCCGCTACGAGGACCTCACCGCTGATCCCGTGGGCAGAGCACGGGCCTTGTACGAGTCGCTCGAACTCGAGTGGGACGCAGGGACGCGGGATCGGGTGGAGAGGATCAGCGCCGACAACCATTGGGGAGACCTGGGGGGCTCGCCCTCGCAGGTTGCGGAGGCATGGCGGTCGAAGCTCGACCCCGAGCACCTCGCCCTCGTCGAGCGGGTGCTGCGCGGCAGCACCCTGTCCAGCTTCTGGGCATGAGGGTCTCGGCATGAGGGCCTCGACATGCCCGGCACCGGCGCAGCCGCCATGAAGGCTGCCTGGGTGATGACCCACTACCCCCGGAACTCGCAGACCTTCAATCATCGGGAGATCGTCTCCCTGATGGCCGAGGGTCTCGAGATCCAGCCGATCGCGCTCAACCTGCCCGACCCGGTCGACGTGGCGCTCCCCGAGCGGCGCCGAGCCTCCGAGCGCACCTTCTATCTGAAGCGGCCGCCTCTCGGACGCGCGCTTCGGGCCCTCGCCAGCTTCGTCTTCGGGCACCCGGGCGCGGCGCTCGGCTCCCTCGGCGACGCCCTGGCGACGACCGGCCGGGACCCCTCGGTGATCGCCAAGCGGCTGCTGCATTGGCTGGGAGCGGTGCTCGTGGTGGACCATTGCCGGCGCCACGACATCCGACACATCCATGCGCCCTTCGGCGGGACGTCTTCGACCCTCGGCCTGCTCGCCGCCGGCATCGGGTGTCGCCTGGACGGAGCCGGGAGCTTCACCTGGAGCTGCACGATCCACGGCCCGGACATCGAGAACGACCCGCCCTGGCTGCTCCGGCGCAAGGTGGCGAGCGCCGGGGCGATGATCTGCGTCTCGGACCACACCCGCTCCCAGGTCCTTCGGGTGAGCGATCCGGCGGACTGGGGCAAGGTCGTCGTGGTCCGTTGTGGCATCGAGCTCGAGCGCTTCCCGCGGAGGCCCGCCCCCGAAGGGAAGGGCCCCTTCCGGATCCTGTGCGTCGGGAGGCTCGCCCCGGAGAAAGGTCAGCTGGTGCTGCTCGAGGCGCTACAGCGCCTCGAGCACATGGGCATCGACGCCAGCCTGACGCTCGCGGGTGGAGGTCCGCTCGAGGCCGACATCCGCGCGTTCGTCGAGTCCAATGGGCTCGAAGCGCGCGTCGACGTCGCGGGCGAGGTCCCGGCGGACCGCATTCCCGAGCTGCTGCGCGCGGCCGATGCGTTCTGCCTGCCGTCGTTTGCCGAAGGCATGCCGATCTCGATCGTCGAGGCCATGGCGATCGGCGTCCCGGTGGTCTCGACCCAGATCTGCGGGATCCCGGAGATGGTCGTCGACGGCGTCACCGGGGTGTGCGTCCCGGCCGGACGGGCCGACCTTCTCGCCGAAGGCCTCGCCAAGCTCGCGGCCAATCCCGAGCATGCGCACGATCTCGCGACGGCCGCGCGAGTCCGTGTCGAGAAGCTGTACGACGTGCGGCACACCACACGCGAGCTCATCGCGCGAATCGGGCACGCGAGCGCCGCGCGAGGCTGAGCCCGATCAGTCCTAGGCCGGCCGGAACCGGCACGCCAGCGCGGCCGCGAATCCGCGCCATCCGTGTGGACGGCTGCCTGACGCGGGGCGTTGTGGTCCGCCGGCGAGCGGCCGCAAGAAAGTGCGACACCTGTGCATCGGGTCGGGCAACCCACCTAATGAGTCACGGCGGTCGTCGTGGCACCACCGTCGCGAGCAGGGAAATTATCTTTGGAATTGCGGGCACTTACGATCCCCCGGAGGTGTGGCGTTCGAGTCACGCTCATTCGACGGCGGATTTTGAGTTCCATGACGTGCCGCGGCGTGTAAAACTCTGTCTCTCCCGGATCAACGCTCAATCGCTCAGGCCCTAGGCCAAACGCTGCAATCGACGCTGGAGAACCCCCCCCTTGCTCAAGGCGCACGCTCGCTTCATCGATTCGTTCCTGCACTGCGTAGATGCCGGGATCGCAGTCGCCATCTACCTCCTTCTCGTCCCCTCGACCGAGCTGCTCGGTGCCGCTGGAGACGACGTCGGCATCCGGGTCGTGACCCTCGGGATCGCCTCGGCCCTCGCCTGGCCGGTCCTGCTCGACATGAGTGGGCTCTACGAGAGCTTCCGACTGCGGGGCATCGTCAGCATCGCCCGCCGCTTCGCGGTGGCCGGCATCGTGGCGGCGATCGTGCTGTGGGCGGGCAAGTGGCTGCTCTCGGCGCGCCTGCCTCTCGAGTTCCCCGTCGTGTGCGCGGCGGTCCAGACCGCGGCGCTGCTCGGCTTCCGGGTCAGCGCGATGATCAGTCTGCGCTGGGTCCGTCGCTCCGGGATGAACGTCCGGAACGTGTTGATCCTCGGTTCCGGTCCGCGGGCCTTCCAGGTCGCGGACCTGATCGACCAGAACAAGGGCTGGGGCCTTCGCGTGATCGGCTTCGCCGACGTGACGGACACTCCCGCCGCACCCGAGCTGCACGGCGTGCCGATCCACAAGTTCGTCGACCTCCCCTCGCTGCTGAACCAGTCGGTCATCGACGAGGCGATCGTCGCCGTTCCCCGCTCGGTCCTCTCGGAGGCGGCGCCTGCGGTCGCCACCTGCGCGGAGGCCGGCGTGCCCGTCAGCGTCTTGGCGGATCTCTTCGGGGGAGGCCTGCCCCAGCCGCGGCCGGCCCGTCTCGCCTCGCGACCCACGCTCAGCTTCTCCACGGTCTCCCACGGCCGCTTCCAGCTCGGCTTCAAGCGGCTGTTCGACATCGCGGTGAGCTCGACCCTGCTCGTGCTGCTCGCGCCACTCTTCGGCGCCCTCGCCCTCGGGGTCCGGCGCTCGTCGCCGGGCCCGGTCCTCTTCCGGCAGACTCGGGTCGGCCTCTACGGCCGGCGCTTCGGCGTGCTCAAGTTCCGCACGATGTACGAAGACGCCGAGGAGCGCCTCGCAGACCTCCAGGACTTGAACGAGATGGACGGACCCGTCTTCAAGATGAAGGACGATCCCCGGATCACCCCCATCGGAAAGCGACTCCGCAAGTGGAGCCTCGACGAGCTCCCCCAGCTCTGGAACGTGCTCCGCGGCGAGATGTCGCTCGTCGGGCCCCGTCCGGAGCGCCCGGAGCTGGCGGAGAGCTTCGCCCGCATCATCCCGGGCTACGAGCGTCGCCACGAGCTGCCGCCCGGGCTCACCGGTCTGGCGCAGGTCCAGGGCGGCTACGACACCGATCCGGGCTACAAGCTCGGCCACGACCTCCAGTACCTCGTGAACTGGTCGCCGGTGCT
>JASJCN010000103.1 GCA_030065975.1 Myxococcota bacterium | reverse complement strand
TCGAGCTGATCCGTGCCGGTGCCTTCACCGACGTGCTCCTCGATGCGCTGACGCGGCTGCCCTCCGATGCGCTGCCCGAGGACTACCGCGACGCCATCCTCGCGGCGAACCTCGCCGTTCGCGGCGGTGCCGACCAGACGGCGATCGAGGCGATCTTCACCGCGCGCGCCTTCGACGACACCGGCTTCCCGCCCGACTTCGAGGGCTTCCTCGAGGACGGCGTCCCCGAGAGCCGCTTCCTTCCCGACTCGCCCCCGGACCCGAACAACCTGAACGTCGACTTCTTTGGCTTCGCGGAGTTCCCCGGCTCGACCCAGGTCACCTTCCAGACGACGGGCACCGGCGACGTCGACCTCTTCGTGGCGGCACTCGATCCGAACGTCGTCGAGACGGTCTTCTCCGACAACTTCGGCAGCAACGAGACCATCGTGCTGAACTCGTCGACGGCCCTCTCGGTCGACGACGACGACAACTGGTTCATCGCCGTGTTCGACTTCCCGGACGGAAGCGGCAGCAGCTACGAGCTCACCGCGACGACGGTGCTGCCGCCCTCGACGCTCAGCCTGGGCGGCCCGCCCACGGCCGGCAGCCTGGACGACCTCGCCGACGTCGACTTCTACACGATCGAAACGACGGTTCCGAACCAGGTGGTCCAGGTGAGCGTCGCGGGCCAGGGCAACCTCGATCCGATCGTGGTGGTCCTCGACCCGCGAACCGCGGAGGTCCAGGAAGGCGACGACGACAGCGGAACCGGCACCGACGCCTTCATCCAGGGCGTGCTGCTCCCCGACCCCCAGACCTGGGCCATTGCGGTGCTCGCCCTGGCGGGCGACGTGGACGATTCCACCGCGGTGGGCAGCTACGAGATCACGGTCTCGAACTGTGACAACACCCAGGGCGGCAACTTCGACGGCGACGCCCTCTTCGACCTGTGCGACGGCGACACCGACGACGACGGCTTCGGCAACCCGGTGGATCCCAACCCGTTCGACCCGAACCTCTGCGCCGACCTCGACGAGGACGGCTGCGACGACTGCACCAGCGGCAGCTTCGATCCCTTCGGCGACGGCCAGGACGTGGACGCCGACGGCCTCTGCGACCTGGGCGACGTCGACGACGACAACGACGGCTGTCTCGACACGGTCGATCCCCTCCCGCTCTTCGGAAGCCAGGACTCCGACTTCGACTTCCTGGGAGACGACTGCGACAACTGCACCGACGTCGGCAACGCCGACCAGGCCGACTTCGACGCAGGCAACGACGACGACGGCTCGCTACCGGGCATCCAGCACTACGGGGACGCGTGCGACACCGACCTCGACGACGACGGCGTGGTCGGGCCGAGCGACTTCTTCGGCCGCTTCCGCCCGTGCCTCGGCGCCGATCTGGCGACCCAGCCGGCCTGTGTGGAGGCGGACCTGGACGGCGACGGCGTGGTCGCGCCGAGCGACTTCTTCAGCCGGCTGCGCCCGACCTTCGGGACGGCCCCCGGCCCGGGCTTCACCGAGTAGGAGTCGCGTCAGCTCCCGGGTGCGCCCTTGGCGAGAGCCCGACAGGTGCGCAGGATGCGATCACGCAGCCAGCGGTGCGCGGGGTCGGCGTCCTGACGCGGGTGCCAGGCCTGCTGCGCGCGAAGCGCGGGCAGGCTCTGCGGCAGGCGCAGCAGCGAGAGGCCGAGCTCCGCGCTCACGGCAGAGGCCAGCCGCCCCGGGACGACGGCCACGAGATCCGAGCCGGCCGCCACGAAGACCGCCGCGTAGAACGTGGGGACCACGAGCCGCACCTCGCGGGCGAGGCCCCGCTCGTCGAGCAGGGCGTCGATCGGGCCGCGGGCCCGGCCGCGGCGCGACGCGCTCACGTGGGGGAACGCGCACAGGCGCGCAAGTGTGAGGCGTCCCGACTCGAGGGGGTGTCCCTTGCGCACGACGCCGACCATGCGATCGCGGAACAGCTCCTGCACCTTGATCTCGGGGCTGGTGTACGCGAGCACGCCGAGGTCGAGATCGATCCGTCCTTCGCGCAGGGGCTCGGGGGCCGCGTCGCCCTCGGGCGCGAAGCGCAGGGTCACGTGGGGCGCCTCGCGATGCACGGCGTCGGCGAGGAGCGGTGCGAGGGTTCCGACCAGGGCGTCGTTGGCGCGCAGCACGAAGGTGCGCTCCAGGGATTCGAGGGGGAGCGCCACGGGCTCGAAGAGGGCGCCCGCCTGATCGAGCAGGGCGCGAATCGGCTCGCGCAGCGAGAGCGCACGCGGCGTCGGCACGAGGCCGCGGCCGGCGCGCACCATCAAGGGGTCGCCGGCCAGATCGCGCAGTCGGGTGAGGCGTCGGCTCATGGCCGGCTCGGAGACGCCCAGGCGTCGGGCCGCCCGGCGCACGCTGCCCTCGGCCAGCAGGGCGTCGAGGGAGGCGAGGAGCTCGAGATCCACGGATTGCACGTAGCGCAATCATACAGTTCGTGGATTGCACACGACAGCATGTCCGCACGGCCGTAGGGTGATCGGTGCACCCACTCGAGGAGTCCCGAACCATGACCACCCGACACGTCCCCGACTTCGCCCTCCCCTTCGCGCTCTCTTGCTGCCTGCTGCTCGGCACGGCCTGCCTGTCGTCCGCGGAGGAGACCGCCCCGCGCGAGGCCCAGGTCTTCACCATCTTCATGCTCGTGCGCGCCACGGACGCCTGGCTCGCCCTCGAGCCCGAGGCCCGCTTCGCCTTCCTCGAGGCCGAGGTGCAGCCCATCATCGAGTCGCATCCCGAGGTCGGCTTCCGCTTCTACGACTCCGAGGCCTTCACCGCCGAGACGTCGGACGTGATCGTCTGGCAGATGAGCGACCTCGGCCGCTACCAGAGCATCGTCGAGCGACTGCGGGAGACGCGCTTCTGGGGCCACTACTTCGCCGTCGGCTCGATCATCCCGGCGATCGAGAACGCCTACGCCCAGCAGTACGACGTCGAGCCCTTCGGCCCGGGCCGCTCCTCGAGCGGAGCCGCGGCCACCGCTCCCGACACGGCTCCGGACACGACTCCGGACACGAACTAGGACTTGCGGAAGTAGCGGAAGCCCGAGGGGTGGGTGACCTGCACCCCGTCGTCGTAGACGACGGCGCCGAAGCCGTCCCAGAGCTTGAGCGGAGAGCCCGGCACGCTGATCAGCGGCGGAGAGAACTGGTCCGCAGCGATGGCATCGAGGGCCGCCTGGGCCTCGGGCTCGAGCCCGGATCGAAGCTTCGCGACCCAGGGGACGAACCCGTCGCCGAGGCGGAGCTTCGCGACCACCAGCGCAGTCTGCACGGAGTTGCCCTGGCTCTTCGGAAAGCGCCGCTCGACGAACCCGGTCACGATCGAGACGACCTCGGGCGAGGCGTACATGGAGAGCGCGCACAGCACGTCCTCGCGCGCCTCTTCGCTCGTCACGCGGTCGAGCAGCGGCGCCAGCTCGACGACCACCGAGTCCTCGCGACTGAGTGCGGCGCTGAGCGCGATCGAGTGGATCAGGATGTCGGGGATCTGGGCGGCGCGCTCGCGGCCGGTCCCGACGATCTGGAGCGCGGTCTCCGCCGCGACCTGCCGATCCACCAGCGCGGCCAGCAGGAGCGCGCTCGCGCAGCGCACCACCTCGCGGTCGCAGCCCTTGCGGGCCTGGCGCGCGAGATCACGGGCCAGCTCGGGCGGCGCGCGCAGGGAGTCCTGGTACGTGACGTAGGTCGCGACCTGGCCGCCGAGCGTTCCGATGTAGCCGTGCCCGGGGCGCAGCAGCACCGTCCCGCCGAAGAGCCAGCCGATGCGGTCGAGCATCAGCGTGAAGGCATCGACCTTGGCCTCGAGGGGAAGCGGGCCGCGCAGCACGTCGCCCAGGATCTGCACGAAGGCCACGTCGTCGACCAGGCGGTCGCGGGGGACCGGGTCGATCCGGGCCCGCGCCTCGGGGTGGATCTCGAAGGACCACTGCTTCGCGCGCTCGGGCGCTGGCTCGGCCGAAGCCGCTCCCAACGACACGCCGAAGAAGAGGCTGCAGAACGCCAGCGCGCAGCCGGCCAGGCATCGCCACGTCGGACTCAAGACACCCCCCGATCGAATCCGGTCGGAGGGTAACGACTCGGCCGATCCGCGGGCCGTACCTCGGGGCCCCGGCCGGGCATCCAACCCGGACATGGACGTCCTGGCCGACATCGTGGCCGGACTCGAGCTGCGCTCGAGCCTCTACTTCCGGGCCGAGTTCACGACGCCGTTCGCCGTGGCCGTGCCCGAGGACCGCCGGCGCATCCGCTTCCACGTCGCAGGGGTCGGACGCTCGTGGATCCGCGTCGCATCCGGCGAGAGCGTCTTCTACGAGCACGGCGACCTGATCCTCGTGCCCCACGGAGCCGCGCACGTGCTGGCGAGCGAGCCCGTCACCGAGGCGACGCCCCTCGAGTCGATCGTCGCCGGCCGCCCGCCCGGCACGCGCGAGCCCCTCCGCCATGGAGGCGATCACGGCGACGGGTACGGAGGCGCGCACGGCGACGGTGGCGCGGCCATCGAGCTCGTCTGCGGACACTTCGAGTTCGACGAGACGCTCGTGCACCCGGTCGTGGAGTCGCTGCCGCCGCTCGTGCACGTGAAGGCCTCCGCCGGGAGCTTCGACTGGATGCCGCCGTTGCTCGAGGCGGTGGAGCGGGAGTCGCGGACCGAGGTGCCGGTGAGCCAGGGGGTGGCCCGCCGGCTCTCCGAGATCCTCTTCATCCAGGTGCTGCGCGCGGTGATGGCCCGGCCGGGCTCGGCTCCCGGCTTGCTCGAGCATCTCGACGATCCCCAGGTGGCCCCGGCCCTGCGCGCGATCCACGCGGATCCCGCACGCGACTGGTCGCTCGAGTCCCTGGCCTCGGTGGCCGGCGCCTCGCGCAGCGTCTTCGCCGATCGCTTCCGCCAGCGCACGGGCCGTACGCCCATGCGCTACCTGACCGATTGGCGCATGCAGAAGGCGCGGCGCCTGCTCGCGAACCCTGCGCTCAGCGTGGGCGACGTGGGACGCAGCGTGGGATACGGCTCCGAGGCGGCGTTCAACCGCGCCTTTCGCGAGGCGGTGGGGGAGCCGCCGGGAAGGCACCGGAAGAGCCTGGCCGGTTGAGCCCCCGGGGCACGCGACTTCGGACGCTCGCGCAAGAAGCCCGGACGCTCGGAACAGCCGGCCTTGGATCGGGGCGCATCTACTGGACGACGGGCAATTCCGCCCGCGCATCCAGATCGATGGAGACCGAGATGATCAAGCGATTTCCGATGACCCTGCTCGCCCTGTTGGCCCTGGCCTTCACCCCGGAGCTGGCGCTGGCCAGCGACGTCACCCACAGCACCGTGGGGGCCGGCGGCTACGACCTCGTGTCGTACCACGTCGGCGAGAAGCCGGTGCGGGGCAACGGCAACCACCTCGTGGTACACGAGGGCGTGACCTACCTGTTCCAGGGCGAGGACAGCAAGGCGCGCTTCGAGAAGGACCCCGAGCGCTACCTGCCGGCCTACGGCGGCTACTGCGCCTACGGCGTGAGCGTCGGCAAGAAGTTCCACGGCGACCCCGACGTCTGGGAGATCGTGGACGGGCGCCTCTTCCTCAACCTCGACAACAAGATCAAGGGCCTCTGGGTGAAGGACATCCCGGGACACGTGAAGAAGGCCGACCAGCAGTGGCGGCGCATCGCGGAGGTTCCGGCGGCACGGCTGTGAGCGCCGGGAGCGAGAAGAGGGCGGGTCCTCGGACCCGCCCTCGTGCGATGCGAGGAGAGCAGGCCATGAGCATCCGAATCAAGCGCGTCCGCGAGCCCGCGGAGCCGGGCGACGGCACCCGGGTCCTCGTCGACCGGCTGTGGCCCCGCGGCGTCTCGAAGCCGGCGGCCGCCGTCGACGAGTGGCTGCCCCAGGTGGCGCCTTCCCACGATCTGCGGCGCTGGTTCGACCATCGGCCCGAGCGCTGGCGCCGCTTTGCCGAGCGCTACGTCGACGAGCTGTTGGCCTCCCCCGACGCCGTGGCCGCGCTCGAAGGCCTGGCAAAGCGGGCCCGCTCGGGCCCCGTGACCCTGATCTTCGACTCCCGTGAAGAGCGGTTCAACAACGCGGTCGCCCTGCGTGCCCTCCTCCGCGGGATGCTCTCGGGACCGCGCCGCGGCTAGGGAAGCTCTGCACATGGTTCTCTACACGGACCGTCGAGGCCTGCCAGTCGCGTGTAGTCAACATCTGCAGAGCTTCCCTAGGATCCGGGCGGGAGGATCCGCTTGGCCCGGCTCACGATCGCTCGCACCATCCTGCTCTGCCTGGCGCTCGGCGCCTCGGGCTGTGCGGCGCTCTACGAAGAGGTCATCACCGCCCGCGTCGCCCTCGACGACTACGACGACGTGTATCCCATCCACGTCGGCATCTGTGCGGTGAGTCAGTTCCGACGGATCGACGGGCGGGTCGGGGGCAGCCCCGGTCATGCGGCGATGTTCATCCAAGGCGCCTGCGTGGACGAGACGGCTTCCTACCCCTTGCTGCGTCGCTGCCGCGAAGACGATCCCGAGAAGGGAACCGGGATCAGCGTCAACAAGTGGCTCAGGAACGTGAACTGGATCGCCACGCCAGGGCACGATCTCTTCTTCAACGGCGAGGTCTCTCGGACGGACATCCTCACCCGAGAGACGGTCGACGAGACGGCGCGACGCGCCCTCGAGCTGGGCGTGCTGAAGGGCGTCGAGCTGCACGACGGGCCCGACGGCCCCTGGGATCGCTTCGAGTTCATGCGGGACGAGGTCGTGGGTACCGACCTGGCGCTTCGCTTCGGGCGCTCGCTGTTCTGCACCGCCATGCCCGTGACCGAAGCGATGCTCGACGACGTGATCGGCTTCCTGAACGAGCTGAACGTCGACTACGCCGACGGCGAGACGGACTACCGCTGGAGCGGTTATGCCGACAACTGCGTACACACCGTCCGCAACGCCCTCGCCGCAGCGGACGTCTGGAAGCCGAAGTCGATCCGCTCGACCCGGCTGCGCCAGCTCTTCAACCTCGCCGTCCCCGCCAACGAGATGGTGAACCTGGGCTGGCTCGGTGCGCGCGAGAGCCTGACGCCGTTCTCCTCGATCTACCGCGACCCCGTGAAGCGCCGCAGCCTGCTCGAGCGGGACTGGCTCCCGACACGGCACGGCGTCCTGGTGCAGGCGGCGCCGGCCCACCAGCGCAACGAGGTCTTCGACCATCGGTTCCGGCTGTTCTGGAACCCCCTCGACTTCGGCTTCGAGGATCGCGCCGGAAGGCTGCTCAACGACGCACGGTTCACCGAGGTGGACTTGAACCTCTTCCACTGGCGCGCGCGCTACCGGCTGCTCCTCGACCGACGGCCCGACCCGGATCGCCGCACGCTCCGGAGCCGCGCGTATCTCGAAGCCGAGCAGCGCTACTACGACTACCTGGAGACCCAGCTCGCCGACACGCAGCGGCTGATCGAGCAGCTGCTCAGCAAAGGCGAGGAGGGCTCCGACTAGGCCAGCCGGCGGGCGAGCCCTCGCAGCACGCGCTGCACCGGGTAGCGCTCGGGATCGAGGTCGCGGATCGCCATCATCTCGCCGACCCCGTGCTCGATCGAGCGCTGCACCTCCTTGCGCAGGGCGAAGCAGGCGTCGCGATCCTCGTGCCGGCCGGCGAGGGGCGCCGTCTCGATGGGCGCCCCGAAGTGGAAGTACTGGCGCTCGAGTCGCACGAGCCCGGCGGGCCCCCGCCCGCGGGAGAGCGAGGGGATCGACTCGCCGCCCCGGAACCACGGCTGCTCGTTCAAGCCCCGGCGCTCGAGCCAGCGGCCGAGACGCGTGGCCATCAGGTCGTCGACGTCGGCCACGACGTCGAACATGTCGTCCACGCCCACCGAGGCGAAAGGGACGATGGGCACGCCGTGCTCGATCGCCATGCGCGCGAACCCGATGCGCTGCTTCCAGATCAGCTGGTAGGCCTCGCCCCTTCGGCGGTTGACCTCGCGGCCGCCGCCGGGAAAGACGATGACGGACTCGCCCGCCTCGAAGAGCCGAGCGCAGTTCTCGCGCGTGCCGCGGACGGCGCCCATCCGGGTGATCAGGTCGCGCCAGCCCGGGATCGCGTAGTGCAGATGGTCGGCCAGGCCGCGGGCCAACCGCCCGGTGCCCTCGTAGATCTGGAGGCCCAGCATGGGCACGTCGAGCATCCCGTACATCGTGTGGTTACCGACGAAGAGCACCGGGCCGCTCCGGGGAACGCGCTCGAGGCCGCGGGAGACCGGGCTGGCCAGCCAGGACAGGGGGCGGAGGGCCTGCTGGAGGCGCTCGAGGGAGATGGGCTCGAAGGGTCGGTCGGTCATCAGAGGGCTCCTGAGGGTCGAAGTCGTGGGCTTCTCGGCTATTCGATCGTATAAGACGTATTATACGATCGAATAATTCGGGCACAAGGGCGATTTCTTCTTGCGCCTGGATTATTCGCCCGTATAATCTGACTTACTCGACCGACTAAGCCGGGAGATCCCCCTGTCCTCCGCCCCTGCCGACCCCCGCGAAGACGAGCCCACGACCCGGGAGCGCATCCTCGAGGCCGCGCTCGCCTGCTTCTCGGAGCACGGGTTCGAAGGCGCGACCACCCGCGAGATCGCCCGGCGCGCCGACGTGAACCTGGGGCTGATCAAGTACTACTTCGACGGCAAGGAGCGGCTCTGGCAGGAGTCGGTTGGGCGCAGCTTCGAAGAGCTCGCGGCCGGCCTGGGCGAGGCCCTGGAAGAGGCCGGCCCCTACGACGACCGGGGGCGCATGGCGCTCCTCGTCCGCCGCTACGTGCGTTGGGTCGCGGCCAACCCCGAGTTCGTGCGGCTCATTCACGAGGAAGGCAAGCGCGACGGCCCGCGCATGCACTGGCTCGTCGACCGCTACGTGCGCCCCTTCTTCGAGGCGACGATGCAGGCCTTGAAGGGCAGCCAGGCCACGGGCTTCCTGCCCCCGCACATCGACGCCATCCACTTCCACTACATCCTGATCGGCGCGGTCGCGCTGATCTTCCACCAGGCACCCGAGTGTCGGCGCCTGACCGGTCGCGATCCGTCGGACGACAGCTTCGTCGAGGCCCACGCCGACGCCGTGACCCATCTCTTCTTCGGCCCCCCCGAAGCCACCCCGGAGTGACCCAACCGGATCCACGCATCCGGAGTCGCTCGAAGGAGACCCAAGCATGAAGCTCGCGACCTTCACGGAATCCCAGCGCACCCGAGTCGGCATCGTCGTCGGCGACGGCATCGTCGACCTCTCGCGCGAAGCCCCCGAGCTGCCTACCGAGATGGTGGCCCTGCTCGAGGCCGGGCCCGAAGCGCTCGAGGCCGCCCGTGCGGCCGCCGACGGCGCCGAGACCCTCGCCCTCTCGGACGTCAAGCTCGAATCGCCCGTGCTGCGGCCGCCGAAGATCCTGGCCGTCGGCCTGAACTACGCCGACCACGTGGCCGAGTCCGGCATGGAGACGCCAAAGCTGCCGCTGATCTTCAACAAGCAGTCGACCTCGGTGACGGGCCCGACCGACCCCTTCCACATGCCGCGGGTCTCGACCGCCCTCGACTACGAGGGAGAGCTCGGCGTGGTGATCGGGCGCCGCTGTCGCCACGTGCCGCGGGACCGCGCCGCCGAGGTGATCGCGGGCTACACCGTCGTGAACGACGTCTCGGTGCGCGACTGGCAGCTGCGCACGCCCACCTGGACCATGGGGAAGTCGTTCGACACCCACAATCCCATGGGCCCCTGGATCGCGACCGCCGACGAGGTCGGCGACCCGCACGCCCTCGACCTCAAGACCTGGGTCAACGGCGAGCTGCGCCAGTCCACCAACACCAAGCAGCTGATCTTCGACTGCTTCGAGCTGGTGGAGCACCTCTCGACGGCCTTCACCCTGGAGCCCGGCGACGTGATCGCCACCGGCACCTCGAGCGGTGTCGGCATCGCCATGAAGCCGCCCAAGCTGCTCCAGGTCGGCGACGTGGTGAAGATCGCCATCGACGGAGTGGGCGAGATCGAGAACACCGTGATCGAAGAGCCCGCAGAGACCACCCAGATTGGCTGAGGATCGGCTGAGGAGCCGACCCCAAGCACTCCCCCGAACCAGGAGAACCCCATGATCAAGGTCACCGACATCGCCTTCGTGCGTCTGACCGCACCCGATCTCGACAAGGCCCAGCAGTTCTGTGACGACTTCGGGCTCGTCACCGCCGAGCGCAGCGACGGCGCCCTCTACTCCCGCGGCAGCGACTGCTCGCCCTGGATCCACGTCGTGGAGAAGGGCGAGCCCGGCTTCGGGGGCGTGGGCTTCGACGCCGCGAGCGCCGACGATCTCGAGGCCGCGGCCGCCATGGAGGGAGCCGGCCCGATCGAAGACCTCGACGGCCCCGGCGGTGGCAAGCGCGTGCGCTTCCAGGATCCCGACGGCTTCAACGTCGAGATCGTCCACGGGCGCGAGCCCCGCGAAGGCCTGCCCACCACTCGTGCCCTCCCCTACAACACGGGCAACGAGCACCGGCGGGTCAACGTGCTCCAGCGCCTCGACCCGGGACCCTGCCGCGTCAAGCGGCTGGGCCACTGCGTCGTGCGGGTGTCGGACTTCGAGAAGAGCTCCGAGTGGTACCAGTCCCGCTTCGGCTTCATCCGCTCGGACGAGATCTACCTCGGCGACGAGAACAACATCGTCACCGCCTTCATGCGCTGCGACCGCGGCGAGATCCCGGTCGACCATCACACCTTCCTGTGCGTGGGCCTCGGCGAGCCGGGCTTCGATCACGCCGCCTTCGAGGTCGAGGACATCGACGCCGTCATGCTCGGCAACGATCACCTGAAGCAGACCGACTGGGAGCACCACGCGGGCATCGGCCGCCACCTGCTCGGGAGCCAGGTCTTCGACTACTGGAAGGACCCGTGGGGCCACGTACACGAGCACTTCACCGACGGCGATCTCCTCGACGCCGGCGTGAAGACCGGGAAGTTCGATCCCGCCGTCGCCCTGGGAACCCAGTGGGGTAAGTTCGGGCCGGCATGAGCGACGGCTCGGGAATCTCGCGACGCACGCTGCTGCTGGGAGGCGCCGCCGTTCTCGCGGGGGCGGCGTTCGCGGGGAGCCGGCTCCGACGCCCGGCTCCTCCGCGCATCCCCCTGCCCATTTCGGGGGCGGGGCCGGGCTTGGGCTCGGGCCGCGCGCCCAACGTGCTGCTGATCCTGACCGACCAGGAGCGAGCACGGCACCTGTATCCCGAGACCCTGCCCCTGCCCCAGCGCGATCGCCTGATGGAGCGCTCGACGATCTTCGAAGGCGCGCACGCCACGACCAACCTGTGCTCGATGGCGCGGGGCAGCGTCTACACCGGACTCCACGCCCAGAACAACGGCGTCTGGGAGAACGTGCCGCTCCCCTTCGCCAGCGATCTGCGCCGCGACGTCCCGACCCTCGGCCACCTGTTCCAGGATGCGGGCTACACGACGGGCTACTTCGGCAAGTGGCACCTGACCTCGATCCCGCACCACGAGGTGATCGGCGTTCCGGCCATGCGGAAGATCCTGCAGAGCTACGGCTTCGAGCACAACGAGCAGGATCGCGAGCTCGACGGAGCGCTCTACGGCCACCGCTTCGATCCGCTGACCGCGGACGCCACGCTGCGCTTCCTCGAGGCGCGCCGCGGGGAGTCGAAGCCGTGGTTCGCGGCCGTCAACTTCGTGAACCCCCACGACATCATGTTCTTCTCGACGCGGCCGGAGCAGGGCGAGTCGCGCATCATGCAGTTCCCCGACGTCCTCCAGCCGGAGCCCGAGGATCCGCTCTACGCCGAGGATCTCGGCTTCGATCTTCCGGAGCACTTCGGCCCGGCCACGCTCGAGGGCAAGCCGGAGGCCCAGCGCGAGTACCAGCGCGTGATGGAGCTCGTCCTGGGCGAGATCCCGAACGATCGTCCCGACCTCTGGCGGCGCTACCAGAACTACTACTTCAACTGCCTGCGCGACGTGGACCGCCAGCTCGGACGCGTGCTCGACGGGCTCGACCAGAGCGGCCAAGCCGAGCGCACGATCGTGCTCTTTGCGGCCGATCACGGGGAGATGGCCGGCGTACACGGGCTGCGCGAGAAGGGCGGCGTGATGTACCGCGAGTCGTCGAACGTCCCGCTCTGGATCCGGCATCCCGACGTCCCGGGCGGCACCTCGACCCAGGCCCTGGCCTCCCACGTCGACATCGCGCCCACACTCCTGGCCCTGGCGGGCGTCGAGCGCGAGGCCCTGCGCGAGCGACACCCCGCTCTTCCCGGTGTGGACCTCTCGAGCGCGCTGGGCGGGAGCGCAGAGAAGGGGCCCGCCGCCGGAGGGCGGGAGAGCCTGCTCTTCCAGTGGACCAGCAGCACGCAGCTGTCGACCGGGATCGCGACCGCCTTCGGGCAGCTGCGCGAGGGAAGCGGGGCCGAGCGCCTGGCGGCCCTCCGCGCCCTGCGCGAGGAGCCGTGGTTCCAGCAGCGGGCTCACATGCGCGGCATCTACGACGGACAGACGAAGTTCGCCCGCTACTTCAGCCCGCGGGACCACCATCGCCCCGAGAGCTACGACGAGCTGGCCGCGCGCAACGACCTCGAGCTCTACGACACCCGGAGCGATCCGGCCGAGACGCGCAACCTCGCAGGCGAGAGCGGCGAACGCGATCGCGTCGAGACGATGAACCGCGCGCTGCTCTCCCTCGTCGATCGCGAGATCGGCGTGGACGACGGCTCCTACCTGCCCGGCCCGGCCTCGTTCTGGCAGGGCGACTCCGCCTGAGACGCGCCCCACTCTCCAATCCGCGCCCGAAGCGATCGGAGGCGATCCCCTTGGGTCTCTACGACAGTCCGAACCCCCATGTGACGGCCCTGCAGGGCCTCCACCTGTACCACTTCGTGCTCTCCAACTGCTCCCAGCGCGTGCGCTTCGCGCTCGAGGAGAAGGGCCTTCCCTGGACGAGCCACCACCTGAACCTGCCGGCCCGCGAGCACGCCACCCCGGAGTACCAGAGCATCAATCCGGGGGGCGTCGTGCCCACTCTCGTCCACGATGGGCAGGTGGTGATCGAGTCCAACGACATCCTCACCTATCTGGACGAACACTTCCCCGAGCCGCCGCTGCGCCCCGAGGCCGCGGACGAGCGTCGCGAGATGGATTCGCTGATCGAGGCGGCGAGCGCGATCCAGTCGGCCATCAAGGTGCTCTCCCACGAGCTGCTCTTCCGGCCCTTCCGCCAGGTGGACGCCGAGGAGGTCGCCTTCTTCGAGGCCCACCACAACGACCCGGAGCTCGCCGCCTTCCTGCGCGACTACTCCGAGGAGAACGCGGGCTGGAAGGATCGGCTCGGGCGGGCGCACGCCGAGATGCGCGCGGTGCTCGAGCGGCTCGAGTCGGTACTCGAGCGGAAGCCCTGGCTCAGCGGCGAGGCCTTCGGGCTGGCCGACGTCTCGTGGTCGGTCAACGCCAACCGGCTGGCCCAGGCGAGCTACGACCTGGCGCCCTACCCCCGGCTCGCCGCCTGGCTCGAGAAGATCGCGGCGCGGCCGGCCTACGACCGCGCCGTCGTGTCCTGGCGTCCGGAGTAGGCGGAGGCGGGGCCGGGCCCCCGGCGTGCGCACACCGGAGGCCGCGGCGTGCTAGGGAGCGACGTAGAGACTGCGGCTCACGATCGTGCGGATGTCCTCGAGATCCTCGAGCAGATCCGAGGCCTCGGAGTCGCCGTTGATCTTGGTCATGGTGTCCGCGTAGGCCTCGAGGCTCGGGTGGGTGACGCCCACGGCGATCATCCCGGTGTTGTCACCGGCGACCGTCGCCTGCCAGACCCGCGACGAGCTCTTGGTGTCGAGCCGGTCCATGATCTCGTTGAGCTTTCCCACCTGCTCGACGTACTCCTCGACCTTGTCTGCCTCGACCTCCACGAGGATGCCCTGGAGCACCGTGCCGCTCGCGACCGGCGCCGGCGGCCCCCCGCCGTCCTGGGCCACGAGCAGGGCCTGGCTCAACATCGTCCGCGTCTCCTCGAGCCCCGCGACGGTCTTCTGCCACTCGGGATCGGCCGTCGCCTGGGTCGTGGCCTTGGCGAAGGCGGAGAGGCTCGGATAGCCGACGCCCACCAGCGAGGTGCCCGTGCCGGTGCCCGCGAGGGTCGCGTTCCACATCTGCACGCGACCACCGCCGCCGACCCGGTCCATCACCCCCTGAAGCGTGCCGATCGCCTTCTGGTACTCGGCCATCTTCCCGGGGTGGACCTTCACCACGACCGACTGCAGCACGGCCTGCGCGAAGGCCCCCGTCGACACGACGAGACCCAATGTGATCAAAACGATTTCAGACGCGATCCGACTCTGACTCATGACCCTCTCCTTCACCCCCGCTGCGGCCGACACTACGCCAGATCGGATCGCGCGCGCGCTCATTCGGCTGGCACTGCGCTCATTCAAGCCGACTCGTTCTCGCCGAGAGGAATGCGTCGAGTCGGGCGCGAGCGTTCGTCCGCAGGTTCACCCAGAAGAGCTGGTACTCGATGGCGTGGTGGTTCTCCGGCCCCAGTACGCGGTCGAGCACGCGACTCGCGAGGTCGCGCGGGGGAGAGCCGATCTCGCGAACGACGAGGGTTCCCCGCCGACACTGCGCGTCGGCGAAGCCCGGCATCGGTGTCCCGTCGCTCGCGTGCAGGAACACCGCGCCGAGATTGCCCTCCGCGCCGACCCGCTCCTCGTCGCTCCGCCAGCTGAGGGGGTTCACGCAAACGGTCTCGGCGGTGGGACGCAGCTCGAAGAGACTCCCGGCGTGGCCGGGCCCCCGCGCGTTCCAGCCGACGACGCAGCGCGTCCGACTCGCGTCGTCACAGACCGGGAAGGTCGTCTCGTCGCGGGTGAGGGGAGCGCCGATCAGGTAGGCCGCGATGAGCTGCTCCCGCTCGGCGGACGCTCCGATCTCCTCCGCGAGGAGCCGGGTCGCCATCACGCTGCCCTGGCTGTGTGCGACGAGGAAGAAGGGACGCGGCGCCGTGCGAAGGCGGAACTCCCGAAAGGCCCGCACGACGTCGGCGTGAGCGAACGCGATGGCCGCATCGCCGTCCACCGAGGGCTCGACGAAAGCACTGCCGTTGGCCTGGCGATAGCGCGGACCGTAGACCTGGCAGCATCCGTTGAACGCCGTCGCCTGGATCCGGGTGGAGAGCCGATCGGTGTCCGCGTTGAGGGAGGCGTCGTCGATCGGCCCGTTCCAGTGGGCCCCGAGATAGCTCGTGGGATGGACGTAGAAGACGTCGGCCGAGGCCTCGGCGCCCGCCGTCTCGAAGCCCGCGGGCACCACGTCGGACTCGTCGTCGAGCTCGGGGTGCGCCGTCCACGCCGCGAGGCTCTCGTAGTCCGGTGCGGTTGGGACGGGCGATTCCGAGAACGGAACACCCGGCCGAAGCGCCGCCAGCACCAGCGTCTCGAAGAAGATCCCGACGATCAGGACGACTCCGAGAGCGATCAGAGCGCTGGTTCCGAGGACGCGACGCACCAGCGACAAGCTAGCCCGACGAGCGAGCGCGGCTGGGAATCGACGACGGAGCTCCTATGGTCCGCCCCATGCCGGACGCCGCCACCCTGAACGCAGCCAGCGAGCGGCGCGCGTTGATCGCACTGAACGTGCTCGGGGGGCTCTCGGTCCTCGGCAGCTACGTGCTGGCGTTCGCGCTGTCGCCGGAGATCCGAAGCGGGCTGTGGGGCGGAGTGCCCGAAGGGCTGCGTCCGCTCTACACCGTCAACATGTTCGCTGCCGCCGCGGGCTACTTCCCCTTCACCTTCGCGCTCGTCCTCTCGCCCGGCCCCGGCCCCGTGCTCACGCGCGCGGGCATCCGCTCCTGGGTCGTGGCCGCCTGCTATGCGGCCGTGCTGATGCCCTCGGCCCTGTGGCTACCCCTGACGGCGCTCCACCAGATGGACCCGGGCCCCTTCCTCTGGGTGGCGATCCGCGCGGTGCTCTTCGCCGTCGCGATCGGAGCGAGCGGCCTCGTGTGGCTGTGCCTGCGGCTCGCGCGGGAGCAGGGTGGCGCCAGCTGGCTCGCCTTCGGCGGCACCCTCCCCTTCTGGCTGCAGACGGCGATCCTCGATGCGTTGGTCTGGCCCGCCTACTACGGCGGCTGATCGTCAGGCCGGAAGCGCGCGCTCGCGGACGTGGGGCGGAACCAGGGGCGGCTCCCCGTCCAGGTGCTTTCCCATGCGGCCGAGCCACGCCATCAGCTCGGGCCGCTCCTCGATGTCGTCGCCGCCGTGGAACGCGAGGGCGTAGAACAACGCGAACTGCGGGTAGGCGGCGAGGTCGGGCATCGAGGGCTCGGTGCGGCCCGCGAGGAAGGGCCCGCCTTCGAGACGCTCGAGGAACTGGTCGTAGAGCTTGCGCTTGGACTCGCCGACCGGGAGCCCGTCGTCGGCCTGGGCCACGAGGCGCCGCACGAAGGCCACCCGCGTCACGAACCACGGCCAGGCGAAGCGCAGCGGTGCCGGGATGCCGCCGCGCGCGGTGCGGCCCATCACGCTGCCGAGCTTCCAGCCGTTGCGGATGCGATCGAGACCTTCGCCCGGGTACGAACGGAAGGAGCCGGGAATCAGGCGATCGGTGACCCAGTGGTCGAGCTCGAGCAGCCGCTCGCGCTCGGCACCGTCCCGCGGCAGCAGCCGCGGCGCGTCGGGGAAGCGCTCGTCGAGCCAGAGTCCGATCGGCGTCGAGTCGGCGCGGCTCTCGCCGTCGATGCTGAGCACCGGGATCTGACGCCCGACGGGCAGCTCCTGCTTCACGCGCAGGGGGTTGATGTAGTACGGCTCGAAGTCGAGGCGCTTGTGCAGCAGGAAGCAGTGCACCTTGGCCGCGTAGGGGCTCATCGCATAGGTGTAGAGCCGGATCATGAGGCGAACCCGATCATGAGGCGAACCCGATCAAGAGGCCATCCGTTCGTCGAGGAAGCGAGCGATCTCGGTGGTGGTCTCGCGGCCCTCGCGGAGCAGCGGAGTCATGGCGGGCCAGACGTGGAAGAGCCCGCGGGTGCGGATCAGCCGGGCCTCGCCGCCGGCGGCCCGCGCGCCGTCCACCACGCGCACGGAGTCGTCGAGCAGGATCTCGGACTCGTCGACGGTCACGAGCAGGGGCGGCAGGCCCGAGAGGTCCCCGAGCCCCGGCGACACCCAGGGCGCCTTCACGTCTCCGCCGGCCAGGTAGGCGCTGGCGGTCGCGGTCAGCGTCTCGGGCAGCAGCATGTCGTCGGCCTCGCGGTTGCGCCGCCGGCTCTCGGCCTCGTCGGTGAGATCGGTCCACGGCGAGAGCAGCACGCCCGCGGCGGGAAGCGGCAGGCCCTCGTCGCGCAGGCGCACGAGCAACGCCAGGGTGAGTCCGCCGCCGGCCGAGTCGCCCATCACCGCGACGCTCTCGGGCGGAGTGCGCTCGATCAGCGCGCGATAGGTGGCGAGGGCATCGTCGATCGCGGCCGGGTAGGGATGCTCCGGCGCCAGCCGGTAGCTCGCGAGCATCGCGCTCGCGCACAGGGCCTTGGCCAGGGCGCCGCCGAGGTTCACGTACGTTCCCGGACGCCCCGAGACGTAGGCGCCGCCGTGGTGGTGGAGGATCACGCGGGTCGCGCCGGGAACGCCCACCCACTCGCCCCCGTTCCCCGCCAGCTCGTCGGCGGCGGCCGGACGCCGGGCGACGCCCTTGGGCAGCCGCGTCACGGTGGGCGCCCGGTCGATCACCCGCCGCAGGTGGGCCACGACCTCGTCGGGGCCGCCGCTGGCGGGCTTCATGAAACGGCGGGCGTAGAGCTTGATGGCGCGGGCGGCGAGGCTTTGCATGCCGGGAGCGTACTCCAGGAGCTCCGCGGTCAGCGGTAGAGGTGACGGCGCCAGCCGCTGCGCTCGAAGGGCGTCCACTCGCCCTCGGGCTGGCTCAATCGGTCGGCCACGGCGTAGAGCACCAGGGGGTTGAAGCCGAGGCCGCTGTGGCTTCCCGGCACCGGGATGTTCTCGGTGTGGTCCGTCTCGGGCTCGAGGCAGGTGCTCCAGTGCACCACGCCGTCGGTTCGGCTGTAGATCGCCGTCGAGGGCATCGGCGGAGGCTCGCGCAGGGCGAGCGCGCGGTCGCTCCGGGTCGTGCGACGGCGGCGATCGGAGAACCAGTCGAAGAGCGCGGTCACGTTGGTGGGACGGTCGACGTCGGCGAAGGGGCTGCCCAGGGTCACCACCTGCCGCACGCGGTCGGGCAGGCGCTTGGCGAGCTCGCGGGCGTAGATGCCACCGAGGCTCCAGCCGAGGAGCGAGACCTTGCGGCCATGGCGTTCGGAAAGCTCGGCGAGGCGCGCGGCCATGCGCTGGGGCAGCGCGTCGCGCGGGCCGAGGTTGCGCCCCTGGAGCCAGGGGTGGGCGCGGAATCCCTGCTGCTTCAGATAACCGCGCAGTGCGCGGGTCGAGGTATCGCCGGCCGTGAAGCCCGGCAGCACCATCACGGGGTGCCCGTCGCCGCGCTGCGCGCGACGCAGGAGCGCGGCCGACGGCCCGAGCGTCATGCCCTCCATCAACGCGCGGGTGGGCTCGGCGAAGAGCAGCGCCGGCGAGGGCGGGCGGCGCCGACGCCGCGGCCCTCGCTCCTCGGGCTCAGCCACCCGCGCCCTCCGACGGCTCGGCGGCCGCCTCCGCCTGCTCGGCCTCCTTCACCGCTTCCTTCAGCTCGGCCAGGGACTCGCCCAGGTAGTCCATCAGGGTCCAGAGGTCGGGCATGAGATCGCGGCAGGCGATCAGGCCGAAGTCGAGGTTTCCGTTGTAGCTCTGCACGGTGATGTTGAGCCCGACGCCGTCGTTGATCGCGGAGACCGGGTAGTTGGCCACCAGCTTCGCGCCGAAGCCGTAGACGGGGAACTGCGGGCCCGGGACGTTTGAGATCACGACGTTGAAGGGGAGATCCATCCAGTTCGCCACGGCGGCCCGGGCCACGACACGCGCCGCGCGGGCGGCCACGGCGGGCGGCGCGAACTGCGCGAAGTCCTGGAGCAGGGTGGCCGGCAGCGCCTGGTGCTTCTCCTTCGCGACGCGCATCGACTCGTGGATGCGCTGCAGCCGCGCGATCGGATCCGCGACGTCCGTGTGAAGCGACGCGCCCATGGCCGAGACCTGGTTGCCGAACGTTCCCTTCTGGGCCTCTGTCCGAACCGACACCGGCACCATGGCGATCAGCGGATCCGAGGGCAGCTCGCCGCGCTCGCTCAGGAACTTGCGCAGAGCTCCAGCACAGATCCCGAGCACGACGTCGTTCACCGTCACGCCGAGCCCCGTCTTGACCTCCTTGACGTCGTCGAGCGAGAGCGAACCGAACGAGAAGCGCCGGTGTGGCGTGATGCG
>JASJCN010000102.1 GCA_030065975.1 Myxococcota bacterium | reverse complement strand
GCGAGCCCAGCCGGCTTCGGGCCCCGGGGGCGAGCTCGCGGCTGGCGCGATCGAGGCGGGCGGCGGCGGCCTCGAGCCGGCCGCGCCCGGGGGACACCAGCGCCTCGGAGACGCGCAGCAGCCGGGCGCTCGCGGCGGACAGCCGCGCTCGCTCCGGCGCAATGCGGCCGCGCAGCGAGGCGGCCAGCACCCGCCGCGACGCAGCGATCCGGCGCGCCTGCTCGCGGAGACGCGCCTCGGGCGCCTGGGCCCGGAGGGCCGAGCGCAAGAGCGCCAGGCGTCCGCCCGCCTCGTCGCGGGTCGCGAGAACCGCGCGCACCAGGCTCTTCAGCTCGCGCTCGAGGTGCTCGCGCAGGGCATCGCCGTCGGGCATCACGGCTGCCACGGCGGCCGACGGGGTGGGCGCGCGCAGGTCGGCGGCGAGGTCGGCGATGGTCACGTCCGTCTCGTGCCCGACTCCCGCCACCACGGGCACCCGCGTCGCGCGGATCGCCCGGGCCACGACCTCGGTGTTGAAGGCCATCAGATCCTCGAGCGAGCCGCCGCCCCGGGCCAGGACGATCACGTCCACGTCGTCGAAGTCCGCGAGGGCGGCGAGGGCGGCCGCGACCTCCCGCTCGGCGCCCTCGCCTTGGACCCGGGTCGGTGCGATCAGCAGCGGGATGCCGGGGAAGCGTCGGCCGCTCACCTGGATGATGTCGCGGATGGCCGCGCCAGACGGCGACGTCACCACGCCCACGCGCCGCGGAAGCTCGGGGAAGGGCCGCTTCCGGGCCTCGTCGAAGAGGCCCTCCTCGGAGAGGCGCGCTCGCAGCTGCTCGAAGGCCAGCTGCAGCGCGCCCCGACCGCGCGGCTCGAGGCTGCGGACGATCAGCTGCAGGTCGCCGCGCTCGGCGTAGATGCTGACACCCGCCTCGACCACCACCTCGAGGCCCTCCTCGGGGTCGAAGGGCAGGCGCGCTGCGGCTCCGCGGAACAGCACGGCACGCAGCTTGGCCCGGTCGTCGGCGAGGGTGAAGTAGCTGTGGCCCGAGCGGGCGCGGAAGAGATCCTGGATCTCGCCGGCGACGAACACGCGGCCGACCTCTTCCTCCAGGAGCTCGCGCAGTCCTCCCGAGAGCTCGGAGACGCTGAAGATGCGCGGCCCCGTGCCCGCGAGCTCGAGCTGGCTCACTGCGCGGGGGCGGGGGCCGCCTCGCCTTCGCCGCCGAGGGCGGCCTGGACCGGAGCCGCGGCGGGCGCACTGTCGTCGCGCGCGCGGCGCAGCCGATCGAAGTAGGTCCAGCTCTTCAGGACCTCGACGGCCCGGGCCAGCTGGATGTCGCGGGGCTCCGCCGTCGCCTGGAGGTCACCGCCCTCTTCCTCCGGGATCGCCAGGCTCTCGGGTGCCGGAGCCGACTCGCCCGAGGCGTCCTCCTGGGTGAAGTGACCCTCGAGGTCCTTCTCGCGGATCGTGAGCGGCGTTCCCGCCGCCGCGGAATCGTTGGGCGACACCACGATGTCGGGCTCGATGCCGGTCTCCTGGATCGAACGACCCGACGGCGTGTAGTAGAGGGCCGTCGTGAGGCGCAGCCCCGAGCGGTCTTCGAGCGGGTACACGGTCTGCACCGAGCCCTTGCCGAAGGTCGGGACGCCGACCAGCAGCGCGCGATGATGGTCCTGCAGGGCGCCGGCCACGATCTCCGACGCGCTCGCGCTGCCCGCGTTCACGAGCACGACCATCGGATAGTCGCCCTCGGCCTCGGGCCGCGCACCGAACTCCTGCTTCTGGCTCTCGACCCGCCCCTTCGTGTAGACGACGAGGCCTTCGGAGATCCAGGTGTCGGCGACCTTGACGGCCTGGTCGAGGAGGCCGCCCGGGTTGTCGCGCATGTCGAGCACCAGCCCGTTGAACTCGCCGCCGTTCTCCTCGCGGATGCGCGAGATGATGCGGCGCAGGTCCTCGGCCGTGCGCTCCTGGAACGAACGCACGCGCACGTAGCCGTAGCCCGGCTCGAGCAGGCGGCCGTCCACGGAGACGACCTTCACGACGTCACGCTCGATGGTGTAGGGCTCGGGCCGCTCGAAGCCCTCGCGCAGGATGCGGATGGTGATCTTCGTGCCCTTGCGCCCGCGCATCAGGGTCACGGCCTGGTGCAGATCGAGCCCCTTGGTGCTGCGACACGGCTCGGCCCAGCTCTCGGGCGGCTCGGTCGGACAGATGGCCACGATCTGGTCCTGGGCGCGGATGCCCGCCCGCCACGCCGGCGTGCCGTCGATGGGGGACACGACCTCGATGAAGCCGTCGCGGCGCTTGCTGATCTCGATCCCGAGGCCGTGGAACTCGCCCTTGGTATCGATCTGCATCTCCTTGTGCGCGTCGGGGTCCAGGTAGGAGGAATGGGGATCGAGCTCCTGGAGCATCCCGCGCACGGCACCGCGGATCAGGTCGCGCTCGTCGACGGGCTCGACGTAGTTCTCTCGCACCAGGCGCAGCACGCTCGAGAAGAGGCTCAGATCCTCGTAGCGGGAGGAGGCCCAGGTGCCTCGGCCGTCCAGCCCGAAGACGAGAAGGGCCGCGGCCAGCGCCCCGGAGAAGAAGCCGAAGAAGAATCGAGGTTGCATCCGGCGCATCCCTGCGAGGCTAGCACTGTTGGGAGACCCGCCCGCCGCGCGGCCCCTGCGTCGCTCTCGCCGCTCGAGAGGCCTCATCGCAGCCACCGGGCCGGATCCAGGGCCTGGCTGCCCTTGCGGATCTCGAAGTACAGCCGGGGGCCCGAGAGCGATCCCGTGTCCCCGGCCCGGCCGAGGGGTGCGCCGGCTGCGACGCGCTCTCCCACCTCGACGTCGATCTCGTCGAGGTGGCCGAAGACGGTGAAGTACTCCTCGCCGTGATCGATGATCAGCATGCGGCCGTAGCCACCGAGCCAGCCGGCGAAGCGGACGTAGCCGTCGGCCACGCCGTAGACGGGATCCCCCACCGCCACGGCGAAGTCGACGCCCTTGCGGAAGGTGGCCGTCCGGAACTCGGCGTCGATCACCTTGCCGAAGCGACGCAGGACGGAGCCGGTCACGGGGGCCTCGAGGGTGCCCTCGAGGCCGGCGAAGCCGCGCAGCAGGGCCTCGGGTGCCGGCGCGATGGACTGCTCGCGGACGCGCGCGAGGGTCTCCTCGAGCGCGCGCGCCGCCGCCTCGAGCTCCGCCAGGACGGCGCGCTCCCGCGCACGGTCCTCCCGGGCGCGAGCCAGGAGGGTCCGCTTGGCCGCGCGCTCTTCCTCGAGCTCCCGAGTCCGCGCCTGGAGGGCCGCCTGGGCCTCGTCCCGTCGCCGGGTCGCGAGCGCCGCCTCCTCGCGGGCGCGCCGCAGCGCGGTCTCTTCCTCGTTCAGCTGCTCCAGCAGGCGCGCGTCGTGCTCGGCCATGCGCTGGATGGCCTGGATCCGGCCCAGGCGATCGCGCAGGGTGCCGTCGGCGAAGACCAGCCGCACGGGGCCGAGGGCGCCTTCCTTGTAGAGGGCCACCACGCGGGTCTCGAGGGCGGCGCGGGTGCGCGCGACCCGCTGCTCGAGGCCCTGGCTCTCGGCCTCCACGGCCGCGAGCCGTCGGCCCGCGGCCTCGGCCTCGCGACCGATGCGATCGACCTCCCTGCGGGCCTCGAGGATCGCCGCATCCACCGCCTCGATCGCCCGGAAGAGCCCACGCGCCTCGCGCTCGTAGACCGCGACGCGCTCGCGGCGCTCCTCGATCGCCCGGCGGAGGGCCTCGAGATCCGCGTCCCCCTCCTGGGCCGAGACGGGAGCCGCCAGCAGCGCGGCCAGGACGAGCGCCGACAGCCGGCCCGGGCACGCCCTCACCGGTCGGGCCCACGGATCAGCGCGGCGGCGGATCCCAGCATGCCGAGCGCGGCACCGCCCAGCACGATCCAGAGCGAGCCGGCGAGGTCGAAGAACGCGGGCTGCACGTCGCCGAGCAGCACCTCGATGCTGCCGCGCAGGGTCGGCACGAGCACCTGGTAGAGCCCGAAGAGGACGCCCAGCGCGAGGGTGCCGCCGGCCATGCCCTGCACCAGTCCTTCGATCAGGAACGGCGCGACGACGAAGGCGTAGCCGGCGCCGACGAGCTCGAGGATCTGGATCTCCTCGCGCCGTGCGTAGACGGCGAGGCGGATGGTGCCGGTCACGATCAGCAGCGACGCCACGATCAGCACGGCACCCAGCAGGGTCGCGAGGCCGCGCACCAACGACAGCGCCCGGGCATAGCCCTCGACCCACTCGTGGCCGTAGCCGAGCTCGGCGATGCCGGGAATCGCCTCGAGAGCCTGGATCAGCAGGGCCAGCCCCTCCCGGCTGCGGCGCTCGGGCACCAGCGCGATCTCGAGGGACGCCGGCAGGGGGTTGTCCTCGAGCCCTTCGAGCAGCGCCGCGCGCGACACCCGGCTCCGGCGGAAGCGATCGAGGGCCTGCTCCTCGGTCACCAGCTCCACCGAGAGCACGCCCGGCGCCTCGGTCGCCCGGGCGCGCAGGGCCTCCTGGGCATCGGCGTCGAGGCCCTCCACCAGGAAGGCCGAGACGCGCAGGTCCTCGCCGAAGCGATCGAGGAGCCGCTCCATGTTCACGACGAGCAATCCGAAGGCGCCGACCAGCACCAGCGTCACGGCGATCGTCACCGCGGCGACGGCGCTGGTCGCGAGGCTGGCTCGCAGCCCCGACGCGGCGGCCCGCAGCGCGAGCCGGACCTGGGAGAGCCAGGCGCTCACGGACGCGTCCGACGCGGGGGCGCGTCCTCGGCGATGTGCCCGCCCTCGAGCCGCACCACCCGGCGCCCGTAGCGCGACACCAGCGAGTGATCGTGGGTCGCCACGAACACCGCCGTGCCGCGCGAGGCGACGTCCGCGATCAGGTCCATGATCTCGACGGTCAGCTCGGGATCGAGATTGCCCGTGGGCTCGTCGGCCAGGAGCACCTCGGGCTCGTTCACGAGCGCGCGCGCGATGGCCACCCGCTGCTGCTCGCCGCCCGAGAGCGCGCGGGGGTAGTGGTGGCGGCGGTGCTGCAGGCCGACGCGCTTGAGCATCGCGAACACGCGGCTGCGCGCCTGGCGGGCCGGCGTGCCCACCACCTCGAGGGTGACGGCCACGTTCTCCTCGACCGTGCGCCGCGGCAGCAGCTTGAAGTCCTGGAAGACGACGCCGATGCGACGACGCAGGGCCGGGATGCCGCCGCGGCTGAGCCGCCCGACGTTGCGGCCGAGCACCAGGATCTGGCCCTCGCTCGGCTGCTCCGCCCCGAACATCAGCCGCATCAAGGTCGTCTTGCCCGCGCCGCTCGGGCCGGTGAGGAAGCAGAACTCGCCCTTGCGGAGCTCGAGGCTCACGTCCCGAAGCGCCCAGCTCCCGGCCTGGTAGGACTTGGAGACGTGGAAGAGGCGGACCAGCGCGTCGGGCCGCGCCGCGGCAGGCTCGCCTCCCTGGCTCACTGCTTCCGCTTGCGCTTGCGGGCGTTCTCGACGAGGTAGCCGAGGATCACCTCGTCCAGGGGACGCTCGGAGACGATGCCCTCGCCGAAGGAGCGACCGTCCTCGACGGGCGGAGGTGCGACGGGCTCGTCGCTGCCGGTGTCCACGGCGGGCGCCGTCTCGGAAGGCTCGAGCTGGGCCTCGGTGTCGGAGTCCTCTCCGAACACGCTCCCGAGCCGCTCGTGGATCACGTCGTCGTAGGCGCCCGCGCGCAGGCTCTTGAGGACCGTCTTGTGCTGGCCCTCCATCAGCTTGCGCACCAGGGTCGGGAGATCGTCCGAGTCCACGCTGTCGGCGTAGCTCGTCTTCTCCGACACGATGATCGTGCCACCGTGATAGAGGTGCGTGATCACGTGGGGGTGATCGAGGCCGCTGTCCTCGCTCTGCACGTGGAAGAGCACCTGGCGATGGCGGATGTTGGTGTTGAATCCCGGGAGCATCTCGGGCGATGGGCCTCGTGTGTGCGAGAGCCGCGAGGATTCTGCGCGACACCCGCCCCGACTTCAAGCGTCGGGCCGCGCGCCCGCCCCCATCTGGTGCCGCCGCGATTCCCGAACGATTGCAGGCCGGTAGGAACCGGCCTGCACGCCCGGAACGATCGGGCGCGGGGTTCGTATCGGACGGGCGCGGCCCGGCCTGAAGGGCCCGAGGTGCCGGGGGGACGGGCACCCCCCGGCCGGACGTCAGGCGCCGAGGGCCCCCTCGCGGCGAGCGGGCCGCGCGCGGCTGCCCACCCGGAAGAACAGCGCCGGAAGCAGCACGCCCATCAGCAAGCTCATCCGGGGCTCCGGGGCCGAGAACACCGCGGCCCCGGGCGTCGGCTGGGCCAGCGCGACGAAGTCGAGGCCGTTGTCGTCGCGGTCCCGGTCGGCGGGGAGCCGGGCCAGGCTCTCTCCCGGCGCCACGTCGGGCGCCGGCGTGCCCTCCCCGGCGAACACCTCGCCGGGCCCGAAGACGCCGTAGCCGAGGGCGTCGACGACGCCCGAGGGCCCGACCAGGAGCAGCGAGTCGGGGCCGTTCTGCAGGTCGAAGTTGAAGCCCTCGTCGGCGCCGGCCACGTTCGTGCTCCCGTCGGCGCGCAGGTCCGCGATCAGGTGCACGCCGTCGGCGCCGACGGTTCCGGCGAGCAGCAGGCTGGCCGTCACGCCGCCGCCGCTGCCGTTGATGGCGCGCAGCTCGTAGCCGGAGAGGTCGGTCCCGGGCGCCGCCACCAGCTCGATGAAGCCCTCGCCGTCGTCGCTCCCCGGGGCGTCGTAGAGCACCTCGGAGATGAGCGGCAGCCCGGAGGCGGCGGCCGGTGCGAGCAGGCCGGCCAGACCGAGGAGGAGGCCCGCGTGGCGGGCGGTGGAAAGGAGGTGGCTCAAGGTCGGTTCTCCATGGGACCCGAGGGGGAGGAAGGTCGTCGTGCGCGGCCGAACCATCCGCCGCTCCAGGCGTCGAGGCCTGCGGCCAGCTCCTCGGCCCGCTCGCGCAGGCGTGTGGCCTCGGCCGGCGGCAACGCCGGATCGGCGGCCTGGCGCAGGCTGCGCCGCCGCTCGAAGTAGAGCTGGTTGACCTCGTCGAGGACGTCGTCGCGCAGCTCGATCACCTCGCGCGCCTCTCGCGACACGTCGATGGACTCGGGCTCGTAGGCGATCGCGCCGAGGTCGAAGCGCAGGACGGCGCTCACGTCGAAGTCGCGTGCGCGGCCCCAGTCGCGATCGTGGAAGAGGCGTCGCTCGCCCGACGTGAAGGTCTCGTCGTAGTCGTTGCCCTGGTCTCGGCCCCCGCCGTAGCGGCCGCGCAGCTCGAGGGTCGGGAGCCAGCCGCGGCGGGAGGCGCCGCGCCAGAGCCGACGCATGCGCTCGGGCCCGAGGTCGAGGTGGCGCAGGACGGCCCGATGCACGGCACCGATCTCCGGGTCGCCGGCGGCGGGCGACGGCGCACCGAGCGAACGCGGAGCCGCGACGGGCGACGGCACACCGAGCACACGCGGAGCCGCGACGGGCGACGGCACACCGAGCGAACGCGGAGCCGCGGCGGGCGACGGCACACCGAGCGAACGCGGAGCCGCGGCGGGCGACGGCGCACCGAGCACATGCGGAGCCGCGGCGGGCGGAGCCAGGCGTCCGACCCCGCGCGCTCCGATGGCGAACACGGTCTCCCCGCCGCCGACCACGGCCACGATCTCCCCGAGCGATCCGATCTCGAGCACGCGGAGGAGCCGCGGCGCACTCGCTTCGCCGCTGGCCGCCAACAGGAGCCCGCGGTCGCTCGTCGCCCAGTCGCGCCGGGCCACGTGGAACATCCTCCGCAGAGCCGCGCCCGGGGGCGCGACCCACGCGATGCGACGCCAGGCGCCGAGCGCGCTCTCCTCGAGCGACGCACGCCAGAGCGCGCGGGACGTCAGCAGCTGCAGGGCCACCTCGCCGTCCGCCCGCCGGATCGAGGCATCGAGCACGCGGGCGGTGGCCGGGGCGACCCGAAGCAGCTCGAGGGCGTCGCTCCCCTCGGGCACGCGCTCGGCGCGCCCGTCGAGAACGAGCGCGAGGTCGAGCCCGGGCCAGAGCGCCAGGCTCTCGGCCGCGCGATGCCGCGCCGCCGTCACGCGCACGAACGAGCCGCCGTCGCGCGCGAGGAAGGCGCCGCTCGCGGTGGCGGCCGCGACGAGGCCGGGCACGGCCGCGACCCGGCGCACGTCGCGAGCGGATCCGCCGGCCCCGAGGCGCACCTCGTCGACCCGTGGCGGATCCGCGTCGAGTGCGGAGAGACGGAAGAGCCCCTCGGCCGTGGCCACCCAGAGCTCGCCCTCCGGTGAGAGTGCGAGATCGCGGACCGGGCCGCGGCGCAGCACGCGCTCCGCGGATGGGCGCTCGAGGCCCGTGTTCACGCGGACCACGCCCGCGGCGTCTCCGATGGCGAGCCAGGCGGCGGCGTTCCCGCCCCCATCCGCCGCGTCCTGGTACACCGCCGCCGCCGGGTCGCGCAGCCCGGCATCCCAGGCGACGCGCTCGAAGCGCGGGCGCGCCTCCTCGGTGCTGCCGCTCGCCGAGAGGACGACCGGAACACTCCCGAGGGCCAGCAGCAGGCGCAGAGCGAGGCACTTCGGCATGCGTCCCCGTCGAGCAACCGGCGTGCCATCGAGCACCTTCGGACGCCGCGCGAATTCCGCTTTCTTTCCGGCATGTTCGACGGCGTGAACGAGAGGTCACTCAAGGCCCGAGAAGAAGCGTCGTCCACGCGGCGTGGCGTCCCGTGCGCCTCCGACCCGGGCATCCGAGCGCGCCCGGGGCGGCGCCGGGCGTGCCTTGACGCTGCGCCCACCCTCGCCAATCTTCCCGACTCATGCGCCCCTGCAGGCAACTCCGTCGCTCCGCAACGAACGTCCCGGTCGTCTGCATCACCGCCCTGCTGGCGAGCCTGCTGTGGCTCCCCCTGGCGAGCGCTCCCGCGGACGCCCAAGACGAGGCGGCGTCGGAGGACGGCGTCCGCGAGACCCCGCGCATCTACAAGTGGATCGACGAGAACGGAATCGCCCACTACACGACCGACCGTTCGCGCATTCCGGCCGGCCTGCAGGAGCGCTTCGACCAGCTCGGCAGCGCGCCGCCGCCGCTCGAGCGCGAGGCCGCGTCGGCCACGGCGCCGAGCGCCGCACCCGCAGACGGCACCGGAGCCGCGGCCGCCGCGGCCACCGCTTCGACGCGCAGACGGCGCACCTCGGCCGACAGCTTCGACACCTGGGCGAGCCGCAACCGCTCCAGCGTCGAGCGCGATGCGTGGGACGAGGGCGAGTTCGAGAACGAGGTCGTGGACGTGCCGCGCGTGCTCAGCGCCGAGGAGCTGGCCGCCATCGAAGCCGAGCGCGTCGAGATCGACCAGCTGATCACCGCCCTCGAAGCCGAGGTCGCCGCGTCCGAGGACTTCCTCAAGGAGTGGGTCTCGGTGGCCGGCACCACGCCGCTCGACCGGGAGGACGACGGCTCCTTCCAGAGCGCCGCCCGGCTGCTGCCCGAGCAGCTCGCCGAGCTGGCCGCGCTGCGCCAGCGGCGCGACGCGCTCGAGACGCCCTAGGCCGTCGCAGAAGGGACCGGGACGTGTCTCCCGCACCCGAGGTGGTGGCCCTGGCCGGCGGGGTGGGCGCCGCGCGCTTCCTGCGCGGACTCGTCCGCGCCATCCCGCCACGGAACGTGACGGCGATCGTCAACACCGGGGACGACCGCGAGTTCTACGGCGTCCACGTCTCCCCGGACCTCGACATCGTGACCTACACCCTGGCCGGCGCGATCCATCCCGAGCGCGGCTACGGACTGGCGGGCGACACCACCCACGTGATCGATGCCCTGGGAGCGCTCGGCCACGAGACCTGGTTCCGGCTCGGCGATCGCGACCTGGCGACGAGCCTGCACCGGACCCAGGCGCTGCGCGCGGGACGCGGCCTCGCGGAGATCTGCGACGAGGTGCGCCGCGCCTACGGCGTCGAGACCCGGATCCTCCCGATGTCCGAGGATCCGTGCCCCACGTTCGTGAACCTCTCGGGCGGGCGACGCGTCCACTTCGAGGAGTACCTGGCGCGCGACGGCGCGCCGGACGACGTCGAGTCCGTCGACCTCTCCGACGCCGGCTCGGCGCGCCCCGGGCCCGGGGTGCTCGAGGCGATCGCTCGCGCCGACGTGATCGTCGTGTGCCCGAGCAACCCGGTGGTCTCGATCGGGCCGATCCTCGCCGTCCCCGGCGTGCGCGACGCGGTGATCGACGCGGCGGCGCCGGTGGTGGGCGTGTCCCCGATCATCGGCGGCGCCCCGGTCAAGGGGCCGGCCGACCGGCTGCTCCGCGGCATCGGCGCCGAGGTCTCCGCACGCGGCGTGGCCCGGCTCTACGCCGGGCTGTGCGACGCCTACGTGCTGGACGAGCGCGACCGCGACCAGCTGGACGACGTCGTGGCGCTCGGCCTGCGCGCCCGGACGACCGAGACCCTGATGCGCGACGCCGACGTCGCCCTGGCCCTGGCCCGACGGACGCTCGAGCTGGCGCTCGACCGGTGAACGCCTCGCTCGTTCCGGTCGGGCCGCTCTCGGCGGGCAAGTCGCGGCTCGAAGGCCAGCTGCCCCGGGACACGATCGAGTCGCTGGCCCTGGCCATGCTGGGCGACGTGGTCGAGGCGCTGCACGCGACGCCCGAGGTCGACCGGGTCGCGGTCGTGACGCCGGATCCCCGGGTCGCCGAGGCCAGCCGGGCCGCGGATGCCGTCGTGCTCGAGGATCACGGGGGTGGCCTCAACGCCTCCCTCGACGCCGCCGGCCGAGAGCTCCTCGACCAGGGCGCCCGCTCGCTCTTGGTGGTGCTCGGAGACGTCGCCGGCGCGCGGCCGGCCGACCTCTCCGCGTTGTACGGCGCGCTGGCCGAGCTCGGCGGACGCGGCGCGGTGCTCGCGGCCGCTCGGGACGGCGGGACGGCCGCCCTGCTCCGCTCTCCCCCGGACGTGATCCCCAACCGCTTCGGCCCCGACAGCGCCCGCGCCCATGGCGATGCCGCCGATGCGCTCGGCGTCGGGTTCCGACGCCTCGAGCTGCCCTCGTTGCGCGTGGATCTCGACCGGGCCGAAGACCTGGGCGAGATCCTGGGCCTCGCGGAGGGAGCCGCGCGGACCCGCGCGCTGCTGGCCGGCCTCGACGGGAGCCCGGCGTGAGCTTCGAGAGCCTCCACTTCGAGGCGCTGCCGGATCTCCCCGAGGTCCGACCCGGAGACGATCTCGCGGCCCAGCTGCTCGACGCCGCACGCGCGCGCGGCATGGCCCTCGAGAACGGCGTGCTGCTCGTCTGCCAGAAGGTCGTCTCGAAGGCCGAGGGCCGCATCGTGCGCTTCGCCGACGTCGAGCCGGGGGACGAGGCCCTGCGCATCGCCCGCGAGGACGACAAGGACCCGCGCCACGTCGAGGTCGTGCTGCGCGAGACGAAGCGCATCGTGCGCCGGGCCCACGGCGTGATGATCTGCGAGACCCACCACGGCTTCGTCTGCGCCAACGCGGGCGTCGACCTCTCGAACGCACCGGGGGACGAGGTGGCCGTGCTGCTCCCCGAGGACAGCGACGCGTCGGCCCGGAGGCTTCGGGAGGGGCTCTTGGCCGGCGGCGCCCGCCCGCCGCTCGGAGTCGTCGTGACGGACACCTTCGGGCGGCCCTGGCGCGAGGGCCACGTGGACACGGCCATCGGCTGCGCGGGGATGTCGCCCCTGCTCGACCTGCGCGGCACGCCGGATCTGCGCGGGCGCGACCTGGCCGTCACCGTGCAGGCCCCGGCCGATGCGCTGGCGGCCGCGGCCGGGCTCTTGATGCGCAAGGACTCGGGGATCGCGGCCGTCTTCGCCCGCGGCTTCCCGGTGGAGGGCGACGCGCCGCTGTCGAGCAGCCTGCGCGACCCCGCGACGGATCTCTTCCGCTAGACGGGCCGTGGAGAACGGCGTGCGGTGCTGGGAGGAGGCCCAGCTCGGGAGCGGCGCGCCTCGACCGCAGGCGGAGGCGCTAGGACTCGTCCAGCTTTTCGACGCGGTAGCGGGTGTTTGCGGTTCTCACCTCGAGTCGACCTTCCGGGTCGGATTCGATGCGGCGGATCGCGCTGGTGACCATCGCTGCGTCGCCGTCGAGCCCGAAGCGCAGCGAGCCGCCGACGCGGATCACCTCGAGCAACCGTCCCCGGCCGAGCAGGATCGGCACCTGGCCCTCGTTCTCGAGACGCGCGACCCGCACCCGGATGCCCACGTGGAAGCCGCCCGCGCCCGGCTCGGGCGCCGCCTCGAGGGCGACCGAACGCGTGCCCGAGGCATCGGGCCCGGCGGGCAGGAGATCCCCGGTCTCGGGCTTCACCTGCTCACCCGCCGGGCAGATCGAGAGCCGGTAGGTGGCGTGGCTCGTGACCGCCTCGACCAGGTCGGGCGACACGGCCCGCAGCTTCGCGACCGGCGACGTGACCAGCGCGTAGCCGCCGCTCGTACTCACCCGGAAGATGCGGCCGACCACGAGCGGGTCGAGCAGCTCCCCCGAGCCCAGCACCCGCATGCTGCCGTCCTCGGCGATGCGTTCCACCACGACCGACAGGGGAGGCTCGAAGAGCGTGGCCCCGCTCGACGCCAGGGCGTCGTCGCCCTTGTGGGTGTAGTCGTAGGGGTCGGGGGAGAAGACCACCCCGGGCTCCGTGTGTTCGGGCTGCGCCGTGAGCCCTTTGATCTGCGTGCGCCTGTGTTCGTCCGACATGCTCGCTCCGCAGGCCCATCGGCAGACTGAGTGGATCCCTGGAGCCCTGCTTCAGGCCTGGCCCCGAACCCCCCGTCAAAGCAGGGGTTCGAGGCGTCTCCACAGCAGGTCGAGACCGCGGCCCTTGGTCGCGGAGGTCTCGATCCACCAGTCGGCCTGCACGGGCAGGGCCCCGCGCAGCGCCCGGAGCCGGGCGGCGCGCTGCTTCTGGTTCAGCTTGTCGACCTTGGTGAGCGCCACCAGCACGGGGATGCTCCGCTCGGCGAGCCAGGCGACCAGCAGCTCCTCGTCCTCGCTGAAGTCCCGCCGGACGTCCTGGAGCAGCACCGCGGCGCGCAGCTCCTCGCGAGCGCCGAGGTAGGACTCGATCATGCCGCGCCAGCGCTTGCGCTCGGCCATCGCCACCTTCGCGTAGCCGTAGCCGGGCAGGTCCACGAAGACGACGTCCCGGGTCGTGCGCTTGACCGTGAAGAAGTGGAGCAGCCGCGTCTTGCCCGGGGTCGAGCTGGTGCGGGCCAGCCCCCGGCGGTTCACCAGCTTGTTCAGCAGCGACGACTTGCCGACGTTGGAGCGGCCGAGGAAGGCGACCTCGGGCAAGCCGCCCGTGGGCCAGCCCGAGCGATCGGCTGCCGAGGCGAGCCACTCCGCGGAGAGCACGCGGCCGGTCTGCGGCGCGCTCTCGGATCCGGCTCCGTCGCCCCGGCCTTCTTGCTCGTCGGGCTCGTCCGGCTCTTCCGGCTTGGCGTTGCTCCCCTCGCTCATGCTGGGCGCGAGGCTACCAGCCTGGCTCCGGGCCGCCGTGTCGCCGTGCGGCGCGCAGGGCTCAGCGCCCGAAGAGCGTCTCCGAGGCCGCGTGGGGGCCCAGGGGGACCCACGGGCTTCGATCGGGCAGGCCGGCGCAGGCGCCGGCGAAGCGCGCCTCGGGGCACGCGAGCCAGGCCGCATTGGTGGAGATGCCGTCGAAGTCGTCGCGGCAGATGGCGAGCTTTCCGCCCTCGCGATCGCACAGGAAGCGGCGCATGTCCTCCGGCGCGATCGCGCTCCGCGAGTGGCCGAGCAATCGGGACATGCGGGCGAGCCGCGCCTCCGAGGAGTCGCGCGGCGTGTCCGCCTCGACCTCGCGGTTGCGCGGCAGCTGGCAGTGGTTGGTGTGGACGTGGAAGCCGGCCGCCAGTCGCACGCACCCGACGCGCAGCGCCGTCGTCTCGAGGGCGGCCGCGTTGCCCTCCCGATCCGCCAGCAGGTACACGTGGCCGCCGGCCCGGGGCGCGGCGCAGATCAGCTGCACGGCCTCGGCGAAGTCCCGCGCACCGAGCAGGCGATGCAGGATGCCGACGTAGGGAACGCCCGGACGCGCGTCGCGGGTGCGCAGGTTGGTGGTGCCGACGGCGAGCCCCCGATCCGAGAGCCCCATGAGCGTGAAGCAGCCCGCCGTCGTGACGCTCCAGGTCTCGGGGCCGGCGGCGGGCCGGCGATGCAGCGCGACGACGAAGGGGGCGTTGTCGGTGGCGAGGTCCCAGGTCTGCCCCATCCAGATGCGGCCGTCCTCGCTGGCGTCGCGCTGCACCAGGAAGGCGGTGCAGTCGCCGGGCGGCGGCGCGCCCCAGGCGAGCGCGTCGCGAAGGTCCGTGAGCCCACCGAGCGCGACGACCTGCTCGACCGAGAGGTCGGCCCCCCGGGCGATGCCCGACAGCTCGGCGAAGCCCTCGGGGTCGAAGGGCTCCCACTCGCGCGCACTCGCCCGTGCCAGCGCCAGCAGGTCCGACTCGGCCGCGTGGCGGCCGCCGTGGAGGCGGGCCTGCTCGAGGGCGTTGCGCAGCCGCAGGTCGTACAGCTCGGCGATCTCCCGACGCAGGAGCTCTCCGTGGGCCTCGCCCAGGCTGCGAGGCGTTCCCTCCAGCACGATCGTGCGCATGGTCCCCTCATCGGCCAACCGTCGGGGCGCGAAGAGGGGTGGTTCCAGGAGCGAAGGCGGCCCGCGGGCGCCCGGCTCAGGCGCGCAGGTCGTCGAGGACCGGCGCCATCCGCTCGAGCGCGTCGGCCAGGGTCTCGGTCGAGGCGGCGTAGCTCAGCCGCAGGAAGCCCTCGCCGGAGTCGCCGAAGTCCACCCCGGGCGCCACCGCCACCGAAGCCTCCTCGAGCAGTCGGCCGGCCAGGGCCACGGAGTCGGAGCCGAAGGCGCGGGCGTCCGCGAGGACGTAGAAGGCACCGGCCGGCGCGACCGGAACGCCGAAGCCCAGGGCCCGCAGCCCCGTGACGAGCAGGTCCCGGCGCTCGCGGTAGACGTCGCGGCGGGCGCGCACCTCCGCGAGCCCGGCCTTCAGCACGGCGATCCCCGCGCGCTGGACGAACTCGCTGGCCGAGATCGCGAGGTTCTGGTGCGCGATCTGCAGGCTGCGGATCGCCTCCTCGGGCGCGATCACGTAGCCGAGTCGGAAGCCCGTCATGGCGTGGCGCTTCGAGAAGCCGTCGAGCACGAAGACGTCGCCCGCCTCGCGGTCCGCGAGCGCCGAGGGTGCGTCGTCGCCGTCGTAGACGATCCCGTCGTAGATCTCGTCGCTGATCAGCGGAACGCCGAGGCCGGCGAGCTCGCGCAGGGTCCCTTTGCTCTGGACGGCGCCGGTCGGGTTGGCCGGGCTCCCGATCACGATCGCGCGGGTGCGCGGGGTGAGGGCCGCCTCGACCTTGCGGGGATCGATGCGGAAGCCGTCCTTCGCGCGGGTCTCGACCGGCACCGGCACGGCGCCGCAGAAGCGGGCGAAGTTCGGGTAGCACGGGTAGTGCGGAGCCGGGATCAGCACCTCGTCGCCGGGCGAGAGCAGCAGGGAGAAGACCAGCATCAGGGCGGGCGATGTGCCGCTCGTCACCAGAACGCACTCCGGATCGACCGAAACGCCACTGCGTGCGTGCTTGTCCCGGGCGATCTCCTGGCGCAGGGCGAGGAGCCCGCGGCTGTCCGTGTAGCGGGTCTGCCCGGCTTGCAGGGCCCGGATGGCCTCCACCACCGCAGCCTCGGGCGGCGGGAAGGCCGGCTCGCCCACCTCGAGGTGGAGGACGTCCGCACCGGCGCGCTCGAGGGCCTGGGCCCGCTCGAACACCTCCATGGCCAGGAACGGCCGCAGGGAGCGGGCGCGAGCGACGATCTCCACGCCGCCGATCTAGCCCCGGCCGCCTTGGGTGTCAAGCGACATGGCGACGCAACTCATTGATTTGCTGGACGTTTTGCTCGCAGCGCCGTTTGACTGGCGGAAGGGCAGCGGGTAGGTTGCGGAGGCGCCGGTCGGCCCTTCGCCGCGCGCATCCGCCTGCGGACGCCCACGAGCCGCGGCGGAAGCCCACGAGCCGAGCCGGGCGCGAGAACCGTGAGCTCGAAGAGCCCACCGAGGGACGAAGTGCCCGGGACGGGCGCGGAAGGAGAGATGGGGATGTCCAAGGGCCTCCAGATCGCGATGGGAGGCATCGCCGTGGTCCTGCTGCTCGGGTGGTACGCCTGGGGGCAGATCCAGGAAGGCTCCTTCGTCTACTACCAGAACCTCTCGGAGTTCCGCGCGGAAGGCAGCCCCGGGCAGGCCTCGCGCGTCCACGGCTACGTGGCCGCCGGAACCATCGAGCGAGACGTTCCCGGCCAGGTGGTGCGCTTCGTCGTACAGGAGCACGCACCCCACGCGAGCGAAGAGGCGGGCGGCCTGATGCCCGTGGTCTACGCCAGCCTCGAGACGCCCGACCTGTTCAAGGACGGAGCGGAGGTCGTGGTCGAGGGGCGGCTCTCGACGTCCGGCGACGGCACCTTCGAGGCCACGAACCTGCTGGCCAAGTGCCCGTCGAAGTTCGAAGGCATGGAGCCGCCGGAAGGCGGCATGCCCCCGAGCCAGGCTGCGCTGTAGCGGATGTCCGATCTCGGCTTCTACACCCTCCAGCTCACGTTCCTGATCGCCAGCGCCGGGCTGATCGCCGGCATCCTCGGTGGCGCCCTGCGCCGCGGCGAGTGGGCCCGCGTGGCCGTGCGCGCCATGCTCCTCACCTTCGGCGCCACCTCGCTCGCGATCGTCTGCCTCTTCTACGCGTTCGCGACCCTCGACCTGCAGCTCTCCTACGTGGCGAGCCACGCGTCGCGCGACATGCCGACCTTCTACCGGATCGCGGCGCTGTGGGGCGGCCAGGCCGGCTCGCTGCTGCTCTGGCTGTGGATGCTCACGGCGTACGGCGCCCTCGCCGTCTGGATCAACCGGCGCAGCGAGCGACTGATCCCCTGGGTGTGCGCGGCGCTCCAGACCAACGTGGTCTTCTTCCTGATCCTGCTCAACTTCGTGAGCAATCCCTTCGACAAGCTGCCCCCCGAGGCCGTGCTCTCGGACGGCGCCGGCCTGAACCCGCTGCTCCAGCACCCGGTGATGCTGATCCACCCGCTCGTGCTCTACATGGGGCTCACGGGCTTCGCGGTGCCCTTCGCCTTCGGCCTCGGCGCCATGCTCACCGGCCAGATCGGTACGGCCTGGCTGCGCACCACGCGCCGCTGGACGCTCTTCGCCTGGTGCTTCCTCTCGATCGGCATCCTGCTCGGCGGACGCTGGGCCTACGAGGTGCTCGGCTGGGGCGGCTACTGGGCCTGGGACCCGGTGGAGAACGCGTCGTTCATGCCGTGGCTGGCCGCCACCGCCTACCTGCACTCCGTCATGGTGCAGGAGAAGCGGGACATGCTGAAGACGTGGAACCTCGTGCTGGTCGGGATGACCTACATCCTGTGCATCTTCGGCACGATGCTCACGCGCAGCGGGCTCGTGCGCTCGGTCCACGCCTTCGCCCAGACCGAGATCTTCGGAATCCTCTTCCTCGGCTACGTGCTGCTCACGACCCTGGTGTTCTACGGCGTGCTCTTCTGGCGACGGCCGCTCTTGCGTAGCCAGAACCAGCTCGAGTCCGTGGTGTCCCGCGAGTCGGGCTTCCTGATCAACAACTGGATCTTCATGGCGATCCTGGGCGTCGTCTTCTGCGGCACCCTGTTCCCGAAGGTCACCGAGTGGTTCGGCAAGGAGATCCTCGTCGGGCCGGCGTACTTCAACGCGGTGAGCGCGCCGCTGGCCCTGATGCTGCTGGTGCTGACCGGGATCGGCCCGCTGATCGCCTGGCGACGCGCGACGCTCTCGAACCTGCAGCGGCAGTTCATCTGGCCCTCGATCGTGGGAGTCGCGACGGGCGTCGTGCTGGTGATCGCCCTCGGCGCGGATGCCGGCTTCTTCCCGCTGCTCACCTGGGCGCTCTCCGCTTTCGTCGTCGCGAGCCTCGTGCAGGAGTACTGGCGGGCGATCCGCGGCCGCATGCGGCGCGGCGAGAACCCGGGCCAGGCTCTCGCGACCCTGATGCGCAAGAACCAGCGGCGCTACGGCGGCTACGTCGTGCATCTCGGCGTGGTGTTCATCTTCATCGGGATCGCCGGAGCGGCCTTCAACGAGGAGCGCCTCGAGAACCTGGCCGTGGGCGACGAGGTGGCCATGAACGGCTACCGGCTGTCCTACCGGACGGCCAAGCCCATTCCCATGCAGCACTACGGCGGAGCCGAGGCGCGCATCGCCCTCTACCACGGCGACGAGCCCCTCGTCACGATGACGCCCGAGAAGCGCATGTACTGGCTCGAGCAGCAGCCCGCCTCGATCCCCTCGGTGTACTCGACGCTCCAGGAGGATCTCTACGTGATCCTGACGGCGATCGAGCCGGACGGGTCGGCGACGCTCAAGATCTACCGGAACCCATTGGTCAACTGGATCTGGATCGGCGGGTACACCTTCGTGTTCGGGACGATCCTGATCATGTGGCCCCACCCGGAGCGATCCTCGGGACGGCCGGCTTGAGCCCCGCCCAACGCGCCGAAGGCCCGTGTCCGTGACCGCCTCGCGCGTCCCGCGCGGGCGGAGCCTCGGCGTGCCGAAGATCCTGTTGGCCAACTTGTTGGCCGTCCTGCTGCTTTGCGAAGCCGCTGCAGCCCAGGGCGGCGGACCGCTGCCGGGGCCGCCCTCGGGCGAAGCCACCCTGCGCGGCCGGGTGGTGCACGCGGACAGCGGGGAGCCCGTGGTGGGAGCCGAGATCGCGCTCTACGCGCTCACGGCCGACGGCGTCCCCGGCGTGGGCCGCACCACGAGCAACGAGGACGGCCGCTTCGAGTTCAGCGGGATCTCGAGCGATCCCGCCACGAGCTACCTCGTGGGGGCCCGCTACGCGGGCGTGCCCCACCCCGGCGGGCGGCTCGCTTTCCCGCCCGGGCAACTCGTGGCCGACGTCGAGATCCGCGTCAGCCCGGTGAGCGAGGACCCCGCGGCCGTCGGCGTCGAGTCGATGCGCTTCGAGCTCGACCGCCTGGGCGGGGCCCTGCGCGTCACGCAGACCACGCGCCTGTTCAACCGGGGAGCCGCGACCTACGCCGTCACCGATCCGGGCTCGGGCGCGGCCCCGGCCGCCACGATCGAGCTCGGGCCGGACGTGGGCGAGCTCGCCCTCCCCCTCGG
>JASJCN010000101.1 GCA_030065975.1 Myxococcota bacterium | reverse complement strand
GGAGCGGGCCGCCGCGGCCCGCCTCACGCAGGCTCGAGACGATGCGGCTTCGCTCGGCCTCGAAGGCGCGGCGCCAATGCGGGGCCGGCGACTCGACGCGCCAGTAGCGAGGGTGGCTCATGGCGGCGCGGGCTCCGACACCGCGCCGCCGTTGCGCCCGCCCGTCGCCCGTTCGACCGGGGTTGCAACGCGGCGCCAGGGGCCGCCCGCGCACGCGCGCCCGCATTCGCGTCCCCGGGGCGGGCGGCTCACCGGGCCCGTCGAAGAAGAGGTCCATGCGGACCGGCACGTCCGGCCCATCGACGGCGCGCACCCGATGGAGCGTGAGCACGGAGCGGCTCCCGATCGCCCGCGTGTGCGCCACGCGCCCCTCGATGATCGCCTCGAACGGCGCCATGCCAGCCGCGGACGCCGCGGTCTCGAGGCGCGTGGCGAGGGAGTGACTCCCCGCCGCGAACACCAGGCCGGCCGCCGCAAGCCAGCGCCAGCGCGAGCCGCCGAACGCGCCCAGGACGGCCATGGTGAGCGCCAGGAGTGCGGCGTGGCGACTCGAGACGAAGCCCGCATCGGCCAACACGAGGCCGACGGCGATCGCAGCGAGGGCACCCGGAGCGGCGAGACGGGCGGCACGGCTCGGGTGGCGTCCGGCTTGTGCGAGGGTCGGTGCGAGGGTCCGTGCGCCGAGCCGCGCGACGGCGGTTCGCGCGACAACGGTTCGCTCTGCGCTCACGGCGCGGCTCCGGGGACCGGGAGCGCGGTGAACCTAGCAGCCCATCCGCGGGGCTCGGGAGTGGAGCGCTAGTGAAGCGCTAGTGAAGCGTCTGGCCGCGCGAGTGGACCGTCTGTGAACGCATGCGCGTCACGTAGGCCGCCAGGGTCTCGAGGGCCTCTTCGAGCTTCTGCAGCTCGTCGGTGAAGGCCCCGAGCAATCGCTGCACCTCTTCGAGACCGCGCAGGCTCGTCGGATCCGGAACGTCGGGCTCGGGCAGCGTCTGCACGGCCTGGGCCCGACACGCATGGCTCACGCTCGAGAGCACCGCCTCGTAGGCCTCGGGGTCGAGGGGCTCGACGATCGGCTGGAGCCGTCGCGAGAGGTGCGCCGAGAACTCCCGCGCCACGCCCCGCTGCTCCAGATCCCTGCGGATGCGGTCGATCGCCCGTTCACTCATGACCCCCGTGAACCGCAAGATCGGTGCCACGCGGGCCGATTCCGCAGCCAGGCCACCCAAGCGCCCAGCTTGCCACTGCTTTCCCGGATCCAACCGTCGTTTCGCCCGTCCTACGCGGGCCGGCAGATTACTCTTCCGGTTCCACTTCGGGGGTCAGACTGGGAAGCTGCGTTCCCTCCGGAGGATCGGCGGCATCGGGCTGCCCCGGCTCCGGATCGCCGCCAGGAGCGCTCTCGGTGGCGTCCGAGGTGATGTCCCGCGCGCCCTCGCCTTCCGCTTCGAGGCTCCGGAGCGCGGCGAAGAAGTCGTGGATTCCGCGGGCATCCGCCTCGGAGATGCCGGTGACCTGCGCCAGCTCCTCCACCGACGCACCGCGGACCGCCTTGAGCGAGCCCAGCTCGCGCAGCAGCGCGCGTCGCTTCTTCGGGCCGATTCCCGGGAGCTCCTCCAGGATCGACGTCATCCCCACCCGCTGGCGCAGCGAGCGCTGGAACTCGATGGCGAAGCGGTGGGCCTCGTCACGCACACGCTGCAGCAGCAGAAGCCCGCGGGAGCTCGGCGGCAGCATGACGGCGTCCTTGCGGCCGGGAAGGAAGACCCGCTCGGCCTTCAGTCCACCACCGCGCCGCACGCGCAGCGAAGGCGAGGCTTCGTCGCGCTCCTTGGAGAGACCGAGGTGATCGAGCTCGACGCCCTCGTCCCGCAGTGCCGCGCTCACCACACCGAGCTGGCCGCGCCCCCCGTCCACCACGAGGAGATCGGGCAGCGGCTCCTTCTCCCGCCGCGCCAGCCGACGCTGGATGACCTCGCGCATGCAGGCGAAGTCGTCCCCCGCCGGCGCATCCTTGATGCGGTAGCGGCGGTACTCGTTCTTGTCGGGCTGCCCGTCCTCGAAGGCCACCCGGCTCGCGACGGCCAGGGTCCCCTGCAGGTTCGAGACGTCGTAGCACTCGATGCGTCGGGGGAGCGTGCTCAGCGAGAGCCGCTCCTGGATCTCCTCGAGGGTCGCGATCACGCTCTCCCTCGCCTCCAGCCGCGCCTGCAGGGCGAGCTCGGCGTTGCGCACGGCGAGGGCCACGAGCTCGCGCGGCGCGCCCCGGCTCGGACGCTTGAGCGAGACCCGGTGCCCCGCCCGCTCGGTGAGGAACGCCTCGAGGGCCCCTTCGTCGTCCACGCCGACGCTCTCCAGGATCTCGCCGGGAACCTGCCGTTCGGCGCCGTGGCCCGCGTAGTACTGGCCGAGGAAGGACCCCATCACGTCGCCGTCGTCGAGACGCACGTCCGAGAACGACTGCTCGAGCGAGCCGATGACCCGCCCCTCGCGCACGTGCAGCACGCGGAGCTCGACCTCGCCGCCGTCCCGGGCCAGGCCGAACACGTCGCGATCGACCGGCCGTTCGCTCACGATCTGCTGCTTCTCGACGGTGTGCTCCACCGCCGCCAGCTGATCCCGCAGGCGCGCGGCCTCCTCGAACTTCTCCTCGCGGGCCGCTTCTTCCATGCGCTCGCGCAGGCTCTGCATCAGGTCGCTCGAGCGACCGCGCAGGAACATCTCGGTGCCGTCGACGAGCTCGCGGTACGCCTCGGTCGTGACCAGGCCCACGCAGGGGCCCGGGCAGCGCCCCATCTCGTGCTCGATGCACGGCCGCCCGCGCCGCTGGTAGTCGCGGAAGACGGGGTCGCTGCAGGTCCGTAGCGGGAAGATCCGCCGCAGGTTCGAGAGCGACTGGCGCATGCCCGTGCTCGAGGTGTACGGCCCGAAATAGCGGGCGCCGTCCTTCTTGAAGCGACGCACCATGGTCAGGCGCGGCCACTCCTCGGCCAGGTCGAGGCGCAGGGCCAGGTACTGCTTGTCGTCGCGCAGGCGAACGTTGAAGGGCGGCTTGTGCTGCTTGATCAGCTCGTTCTCGAGCAGCAGGGCGTCCTTCACGTTGGGGGTGACGAGCACCTCGACGTCGGCCGCGCGCTCGACCAGACGCGGCACCTGGTGACGCCCGTCGCCGCCCGTCAGGTACGAGCGGACGCGCGAGCGCAGGTTCTGCGCCTTGCCGACGTACAGCACCTTCCCGCGCGCACTCTTGAACAGGTACACGCCGGAGCTCTGGGGCAGCGCCGAGGCGCGCTCCTCGAGCCCCTTGCGCGAGCCCTCGTCGCTCACTGGCTCTCGAGCCGCTCCGTCTCGAGGGTGCGCAGGCGGTCGCGGATCTCCGCCGCGCGCTCGAACTCGAGAGCCTCGGCGGCGCGCGCCATCTCCTCGCGCAGGTCGTCGATCAGGCCGGGCAGCTCGTGGGTCGGCACCTCGGGCTCGCTGCGCTCCTCGCTCTTGGGAACGGTCACGTAGTCCTTGTCCCAGATCGAGTCCCGCAGGCTCGAGATCTGCTTCACGATCGTCGTCGGCGTGATGCCGTGCTCCTCGTTGTACGCGGCCTGGATCTCCCGGCGCCGGTCCGTCTCGGCGAGAGTCTCGCGGATCGAGTCCGTCTGGCTGTCCGCGTACAGGATCACGCAGCCGTCCACGTTCCGCGCGGCCCGGCCGATGGTCTGGATCAGGGAGCGGGTGGAGCGCAGGAAGCCCTCCTTGTCGGCGTCGAAGATCGCGACGAGGGAGACCTCGGGGATGTCGAGCCCCTCACGGAGCAGGTTGATCCCCACGAGGACGTCGAAGACGCCCTCGCGCAGCTCGCGGATGATCTCGGTGCGCTCGATCGTCTGGATGTCGCTGTGGAGGTAGCGGACCTTCACGCCGTGCTCGGAGTAGTAGTCCGTCAGCTCCTCGGCCATGCGCTTGGTGAGCGTCGTGACGAGCACACGGCCACCGGCCTCCACCCGGGCCCGGATCTCGGCCAGCAGGTCGTCGACCTGGCCCGCCGCCGGCCGGATCTCGACCTTCGGGTCCATCAGCCCCGTGGGCCGGATGATCTGCTCGACCACCACGCCCTCGGACTTCTCGAGCTCGTAGTCGCCGGGCGTGGCGGACACGTACACCCGCTGGGGCGCGCGCTCGTCCCACTCCTCGAAGCGCAGGGGCCGGTTGTCGAGGGCCGAGGGCAGTCGCCAGCCGAACTCGACCAGGGTCTCCTTGCGGGCCCGGTCGCCGCGGAACATGCCGCCGATCTGCGGCACCGAGACGTGGCTCTCGTCGAGGAACACCAGGCGATCCTCGGGGAAGTAGTCGTGGAGCGTGTACGGCGTCTCGCCGGGGGCCCGCCCGTCGAGCCAGCGCGAGTAGTTCTCGACGCCGTGGCAGAAGCCGAGCTCCTGGAGGCTCTCGATGTCGTAGAGCGTGCGCTGCTCCAGACGCTGCGCCTCGAGCAGCTTTCCGTCGCGGTGCAGCTCCTCGACCCGCTCGGTGAGCTCGAGCTTGATGCCCTCGCATGCCTTGCGCAGGGTCTCCTGCCCCGCCACGTAGTGGCTCGCCGGGTAGATCATCGCGCGCTTCGGCCGGCCGATGACCTTCCCGCGCAGCGGGTCGATCTCGGCGATGGACTCGACCTCGTCGCCGAAGAACTCGATGCGCACGGCGCGCTCGTTCTCGTACTGGGGGATGATCTCCACCACGTCGCCGCGGACGCGGAAGGTGCCGCGCTGGAAGTCGACGTCGTTCCGGGTGTAGAGCATGTCGACGAGCTGGCGCAGCATGGCGTCGCGCTCGATCTCGGCCCCCGTCTCGATGTAGAGGTGCATTCCGCCGTAGGTCTCGGGAGCGCCGAGGCCATAGATGGAGGAGACGCTGGCGACGACCAGCACGTCGCGGCGGGTGAGCAGCGCGTGGGTGCACGAGTGACGGAGCTTGTCGATCTCGTCGTTGACCGAGGAGTCCTTCTCGATGTAGGTGTCGGTCGAGGGGATGTAGGCCTCGGGCTGGTAGTAGTCGTAGTAGGAGACGAAGTACTCGACGGCGTTGTTCGGGAACAGCGACTTGAACTCGGCGTAGAGCTGGGCCGCGAGCGTCTTGTTGGGGGCCATCACGAGGGTCGGCCGCTGGACCTTCTCGATGACGCAGGCCATGGTGAAGGACTTGCCGCTCCCGGTGACGCCGAGCAGGGTCTGGTGCGGCACGCCGGCCTCGATCCCCCGGACCAGCTCGTCGATCGCCCCGGGCTGATCGCCCTGAGGCGTGTAGTCGCTCACGATCTCGAAGCGTTCGTCACTCACTCGCGTCTCCGTGGCTGGCGTCTCCATCGGGGCCCTCATGCGGCCCGCGGGGATCGCGCTCAGCCCCGCTTCCAGCGCGGCCCCTCGGGCGTGTCCTCGATGGTGATGCCCTCGGCGGCCAGCTCGTCGCGGATCCGATCCGCCTCGGCGAAGTCTCGCCGACGCCGGGCCTCCTGCCGCTGCTCCACCAGGGCGTCGATGCGCGGGTCCGTCTCCTGGGTCGCCTCCGGAAGCGCCTCCGTCAAGAGGCCCAGCCCGAGCCAGGCGTCGAAATGCGTCAGCAGATCGCGTCGATCGGCCTTCCCGAGGCTCTCCGAGCGCAGCGCCTCGAGGGCGATGGCCAGGGCGCGCGGCGCGTTGAGATCGTCGCGCACCGCGGCGCGGAAGCGCTCGAGCCAGGGGGCCACGGCGGCCTCGTCGGGCTCTCCCTCGGCGTCGCGGACCGCCACGGCGGCCTGGAGCATCCGCTGATAGCCCGTCCGGGCCGCCTCGATGGCCTCGGCGTTGTAGTGCTGCTGCTTCCGGTAGTGGGCCTGGAGCAGGAAGAAGCGGTAGGCGAGCGGCGGAACGCCGTCGGCCACCAGATCGTCGAGGCACTTCACGTTGCCGAGGGACTTCGACATCTTGCCGCCCTCGAACAGGATCCAGTCCTCGTGCATCCAGACGTTGACCCAGGGGTGCACGCCGAGCGCCATCTCCGCCTGGGCGACCTCGTTGGTGTGGTGCACGGGCAGGTGTTCGACGCCACCGGTGTGGATGTCGAAGGTCTCCCCCAGGTACTTCACGCTCATCGCCGAGCACTCGATGTGCCAGCCCGGAAATCCCTCTCCCCAGGGCGAGTCCCAGCTCTGCAGCCGCTTCTCGTCGGGCGGGCTGAACTTCCACAGCGCGAAGTCCTGGGGATTGCGCTTGCCTTCCACCTCGCCGATCCGGGCCCCGCCCTCCTGGCTCTCGAGGTCGAGGCGCGCGAGGTCGGCGTAGCGCGCGAAGCGGCTCACGTCGAAGTAGACGCCGTCCTCGATGGTGTAGACGCAGCCCCTCTCCTCGAGCTTCTGGATCATCTCGATCTGCTCGGCGATGTGATCGGTCGCCTTGCACAGCACGTCGTAGTCGAGCACGTTGAGGCGTCGCAGGTCGCGCTGCCACTGCTCGGTGTACTGAGCAGCGATCTCCTGGGCGCTGCGCCCGCTCTCCCGCGCCGCCTTCTCCATCTTGTCCTCGCCCTGATCGACGTCGTCCTGGGTCAGGTGGCCCACGTCGGTGATGTTCATGACGTGGGTGACGCGCAGGCCCTCGGCCAGGAGCGCGCGGCGCAGCAGGTCGGCGAACACGCACGGCCGCATGTTGCCCAGATGCTGGGGCGAGTACACCGTCGGCCCGCACGAGTAGACGCGCGCATGCCCCTCCTCGAGGGGAACGAAGGGCTCCTTCTTCCGGGTCCGGGTGTTGAACAGCGAGAGAGCGGTCATGCGGAGTCCGAGGCCCTTCCCTCGAGCAGGACGACGGCCAGGGCGGCGATGCCTTCCCCCCGGCCGATGGCGCCCAGGTGGTCGGTGCTGGTGACCTTGAGGTTCACGGATTCGAGCGGTGCCGCGACGAGTGCGGCGAGCTGCTCGCGCATCTTCGCCTGGTGCGGGGCGAGCCTCGGCTCCTGGGCGACGATCGTCGCATCGAGATGCGCGACCGAGAGATCCCGCTCGCGCATCATGCCCACCACGCGCTCCAGGATGCGTGCGCTGGCGACTCCGGCGAGCGAGGCGTCGTCGGACGAGAAGTGGCGCCCCAGATCTCCCTCGCCGAGGGCGCCGAGGAGCGCGTCGGCCACGGCGTGCAACAGGGCGTCGCCGTCGGAGTGCCCTTCGAGGCCGCGATCGTGGGGGACCTCGACGCCTCCGAGCATGAGGGGTCGGCCCGCCACGAGGCGGTGGGCGTCGAAGCCCTGTCCGATCTTCAACGCGCCGCCTCCGCCGCGGCGAGCCGCGCCTCGGCCCAGGCGAGATCTCCGGCGTCGGTGATCTTCCGGTTGGCTTCCTCTCCCGCCACGATCTGCACGTGTGCTCCCTGCCGTCGAAGTTCAGGACATGCGGCCACGAGCCCGGCGTCGTCGGTTCCGACCCGTCCCTCGACCCGGGCTTCTTCGAGGGCCTTGCGCAGCCAATCCACCCGGAAGACCTGCGGCGTCTGGGCGGCCCGGCACGTCGCGCGCTCGGGAGTCTCCCCGATCCGCTCGCCGAGGGCGAGATGGATGGTGTCCGACACGGGGACGGCGAGCAGCGCCGCGCCGTGTTCGAGCGCGGCCCGGACGACCCGGCTCACCGCCGCCGGCGACACGAACGGCCGCGCCGCGTCGTGGACCGCGACGTGGGTCGTCTCGGGCCCGAGGACGGCGAGCCCGCGAAGCACCGAATCCTGGCGCTCGGTGCCGCCCGCCACCGGGTCGAGGCAGCGCTCCGCCGTCGCCGGGGCCAGCTCGGCCTTCACCCCGTCCCAGGCGTTCAACGCATCGGGCGGGAGCACGGGCACGAGCCGCGCGATCTCCGGCGCGCCGGCCAGGGCGTCGAGGGAGTGGGCCAGGAGCGTGCGGCCGGCCAGGCGAACGAAGGCCTTCGGAACCCCCGCCACCTGCGCGTCCCGAGGCGCAGGTTCCGGGAGATCGGACAGGCTCCTCTGCAGCCGCTCGCCGCGCCCGGCCCCGACCACGAGGGCTGCCACGGTCATCGGCCAAGGGTAGCGAAGCTCGCTGGCCGAACGGCGACCGCTAACATGCCGCGCGGAGGGTTCAGCATGCGATTCACCAGGGGTATTCGACGAAACGGGGCGTCTCCGCGACGCCAAGGGCCTGTGCGCGGAGTGGCCATCGCACTCTTCGCGCTGCTCCTCACCGCGACTCCGGGCGCCACGCAGACGCCGCCTTCGCCGGGAACCGCGGGGCCGAACCTGCCTTCGCTGCAGGGCGACCTCGCCCTGAGCCTGGCCGACGCGATCTCGATGGGAATCGAGAACAACCTCGACGTCGAGCTGGTCCGACACGACCCGCTCATCGCCGACGCCCAGGAGTTCGCGGCCTGGGGTGTCTACGACCCGGACGCGTTCGCCGAGTTCGACTACGCGAGCCGTGCGATCCCCCAGGCCAGCGCCCTCCAGGTGGGCGTCGACCAGCTCCTCGAGCGGGAGCTCGACGGCACCGCAGGCATCCGCGGACTGCTCCCGAAGCTCGGGTGGCAGTACCAGATCGGCTATACGGGCTCGAGCCTCGAGACCAACTCGGCCATCGCCAACCTGTCCCCCGAGTATCGGGCCAACGTGACGGCGACGGCCACGCTTCCGCTGCTCCGCGGGTTCTGGTGGGGCGAGCCCTGGGTCCAGGTGAAGCTCGCGGGGGTCCGGAGCGACTCCGCCGGGCATCAGTTCCGGCAGTCGCTGATGGACGTGGTCCAGGGCATCGAGAACGCCTACTGGGACCTCTCGGCCACCAAGGACCAGCTGCGCGTCGCCGACAAGAGCCTCGAGACGGCGGAGGAGCTGCTCGAGCAGGTCGAAGCCCAGTACGAGGTCGGCGTCGTTTCGAAGGTGGAGGTCGTCGAGGCGGAGGCGGGCGTGGCCTCCCGCCAGTTCGACCAGATCGTCGCCGACAACGCCTACGGACAGGCGGAAGACCGGCTGATCGACCTGGTGCTCGGGCCCTTCCTCCAGCCGAGCTCGACGCTCCGGATCATTCCCAGCGACTCGCCCGAGGAGTACCAGCGCTTCGAGGTCGACCCGGACGAGGCCACCCGTCGCGCCCTCGAGCACCGCCCCGAGCTCGCGATCCTGCGCGACCAGGTGCGGCAGCGCGAGTTCGAGATCAAGGGGGCGCGCAACCAGTGGCTGCCCCAGCTCGACCTGCGTGGAGACTGGGGGCTGAACGGGCTCTCGGGCAAGGGCCAGGAGAGCGCCTTCGGCGGCCCGCCCCCGACGAACATCTCCCGCCACTACTCCGACGCCCACCAGGATTTCTTCACCGGCGACCAGGCCGAGTCCTGGTCGGCCGGGGCGGTCTTCTCGATCCCCATCGGAAACGTCCAGGCGCGCGGGAACCTGACGGCGTCGCGGCTCGAGCTGCGGCGCGCCAAGACCCAGGTCCGCCGCCAGGAGCAGACGATCATCCTCGAGATCCGCGACGCCATCCGCGCGCTCAACTCGACCCTCGAAGGCATCGAGGCCGCCGAGAGCCGGCGGGTCGCGGCGGCGGAGCAGCTCCGCGCCGAGAGCATCCGGCTCGAGTACGGGGAGTCGACGCCCTTCGACGTGCTGCAGCGCGAGGAGGACCTGGTCGACGCCGAGAGCCAGAAGATCGTGGCGCTCGAGGCCTATCACAACTCCGTCACGGCCCTCGACCGGGCCCAGGGGACCATCCTGAAGGACCGCAACATCCTGGTGCAGGAAGCCGCCCGCCTGCGCTAGAGCCAGCGGATACTGACACCGCCAGTCGAGGGCGGGTTCCCGGTTTTCGTGCATTTCGAGCCGGCCGGGAGCGGCGTTTCTCGTCGATGGCGCGGCCCGGTTGCGGTAGTCTCGTGCGTCGCAATTGGAGGGTGATGCGTGAGCCTCTTCGGCCGCAATTCGTCGGGATCGTCGGGATCGAGCGGGGATCCGAAAGCTTCGGGCTCGAAGGCTTCGAGCGCGAAGTCTTCGGAGTCGAAGCCTGCCTCGCAGCCGGCGAAGCCCGAAGCCCGCTCGGCGCCGGAGCGTCCGGCCCCGGCCGCCCCCTCCCCTGCCCCTACGCGGCCCGAGCCGCAGAGAGCCCAACACGGAGGATCATCCATGGCCACCATCGGGAAGTCGATCACGATCAAGGGTGATCTCAGTGGAAGCGAAGACATCCAGGTCGAAGGCACGGTCGAGGGCAAGATCGACCTGCCCGACAACGAGGTGACGGTCGGCGCCGAGGGGCGGCTCGTCGCCCAGGTCCACGCCAAGAACGTCGTGGTGATCGGCCGCATCCAGGGCAACGTGAGCGCCGTGGACAAGATCGAGGTCCAGGAGAACGGCAAGATCGACGGAGACGTCCGTGCGCCGCGCCTCATCGTGCACGAGGGCGCCACGCTGAACGGCAGCGTCGAGATGGGCGAGGCGGCCAAGCGGCCCGCCGCGACCGCGAGCGCGCCCGCCAAGGCCGAGGGCACGACGCCCGAGGTCAAGGCCGCCGCCAGCTAGCCCCGTCGTGATGCCCTGGCCGCCATCCCGATCGGCGGCCGGGGCTCCCCGTGGGCCGCAGCTGACGCCAGGCGCCCCTAGGCGCCCGCCCGCTGCCGGCCCTTGCCGCGCGTCCGCGCCTTGCCCCGTGCCTGGTCGGCCCGCTCCTTCGCCGTCGACTGCTTGGCGGCCGAGCCTCCACCGAAGCGGCTCTCGAGGAAGAGCAGCGTGGGTGCCGCCACGTAGATCGACGAATAGGTGCCGACCAGCACGCCGATCGTCATCGCCATGGCGAAGGGCCGGATCACCGTGCCGCCCAGGAAGAGCAGCGCGAGGACGGCGGCCAGGGTCGTGGCCGACGTGAGCAGGGTCCGCGACAGGGTCTGGTTGACGCTGCGGTTGAGCACGTAGATCAGGTCGTGTCGCGTGTGGAGCTCCAGGTTCTCGCGAATCCGGTCGTACACGATGATCGTGTCGTTCAGGCTGTAGCCGATGATCGCGAGCAGGGCGGCGAGCACCTTCAGGTCGAACTCGAGACCGAGCAGGATCCACACGCTCGAGGTCACGAGCACGTCGTGCAACAGAGCGACGACGGCCCCCGGCGCGAACCGCGCCGAGAAGCGGAAGGCGATGTAGGCGAGGATCACCAGACAGGCGACGCCGATCGCCCGAAGACCGTCGTTGCGCAGCTCGGCACCGACCTTCGGGCCCACGAACTCGACGCGCTGGGGCTCGAGCGGGCCGATCTCGGTCTCGAGCGCCACCACGAGGGCCTCGATCAGGTCGTTGCGCGCGTTGAAGCCGTCGCTCGTGCCGCCGTCCGCTTCCGGCGGCGCCCGTTCCTCGGCGTCGCTCTCCGCGGTCTCGGTCGGGGCCGCTTCGGGCTCCGCCTCCTCGGCCGCTGCCTCCTCGGCGCTCTCGGCGAGTGCGTCCTCCGCCCCCTCAGCGGGTGCCTCCTCGGAGGCCTCAGCGGGCGCCTCCTCGGCGCCCTCGAGCGGCTCGAAGGTGGCCGCCTCGGGCTTGGGCAGGATGTCCGCCTGGGCGGCCTCGGAGATCGCGCGGTCGCCGGGGAACTTGATCAGGAACTCGGGGACGGACTCGTCGCCGAAGCGGACCACCGAGAGGTCGTCCTCCTGGATGACGGCTGCGGCCACCCGCCGCACCTCGGCCTCGCCGACCGCGGCGTCGCCGGTGAAGCGCACCTGGAGCTCGGTGCCGCCCTTGAAGTCGACGCCGAGGCGGAAGCCCAGGATCGGGATGGCGACGAGCCCCGCCACGATCACGGCGACCGAGAGCGCCGCGCAATACTTCCAGCGGCTGATGAAGTCGATGTGGGTATCGGGCTTGATGATCTCGGTGAACACGTCGGTCTTCCTAGATCGAGAGCTGCTCGACGGGACGTTGACCCGGGTACCACTCGTAGAGCAGCCGGGTGAGCACCAGCGCGGCGAACACGCTGGTCAGGATGCCCACGCTGAGCGTGACGGCGAAGCCCTTGATGGGGCCCGTCCCGTAGTTGAAGAGGATGATCGCGGTGAAGAGCGTGGTCAGGTTCGCGTCGAGGATGGTCCAGCGCGCCTTCTGGAAGCCCGTGGCGACCGCGGCCCGTGGCGCGCGTCCCGAGCGGAGCTCCTCGCGGATCCGCTCGAAGATGATCACGTTGGCGTCGATCGCCATGCCGACGGTGAGCACCAGCCCGGCGATCCCGGGCAAGGTCAGCGTGCCCTCGAAGAGGGACATCAGCCCGAGCAGCAGCACGAGGTTCACGCCGAGGGAGACCGCAGCGTAGAGGCCCGAGCGCTTGTAGTACCCGATGGCGAACGCGATCACGACCAGCAGCCCGCCGAGCGAGGCCCAGAGGCCGCGCGAGATCGAGTCCGCACCCAGGGCGGGACCGATGGTGCGCTCCTCCTCGATCGTGACGTCGATGGGCAGGGCACCCGCCCGCAGGATCACCGCGAGGTCGCTGGCTTGCTCGGAGTCGAAGGAGCCGCGGATCACGCCCTGACGGGAGATCCGGCTCTCGATCACCGGCGCGCTGTAGACCTGGCTGTCGAGGATGATGGCGAGGGGCTTGTTCACGTTGGCCCCGGTGAGCTCGCCGAAGATCTCCCCGCCGTCGGCGTTCCAGGTGAAGTTGACCTGCCACTCGTTGAAACGGCTGTCGAAGCCGACACGCGCATCGGTCAGATACTCGCCCGTGATGTCGGCGACCTGGGGCACGAGATAGGCCGAGAGCACGCGGTCCGTCTCGCGATCGATCTCGGCGACGATCTCCTTGCCTTCGGGGACCGCACCGTCGGGGAGCTTGGCCCGGAGCAGATCCTCGGTCGCGGCGAAGTCCTCGACGATCTTGAACTCGAGCTTGCCCGTGGTGCCGAAGATCTTGGGGACCCGCGAGACGCCGGGGATCTGGACCAGGACGCGATCCGCGCCCTGGCGGGTGATCACCGACTCCGGGATGCCCGTCTGGGGGTCGTCCACGCGCCGCCGCAGCACCTCCAGCACCTGGAGCATGGCCCGCTCGCGGACGTCGGCGTCCCACTCGTCCGTGAGCCGCAAGCGGATCTCGTAGGGGTCGTCGCCCGACTCGATCTCGACCGTCTCGTACTCGGCCAGGAGCGCGCGGATCTTCTCCGCGTTGGTCGAGCCATCGGGGCGCACGACGAGCCGGTCCGGCGAGAGGACGAACTGCGTGCCGCGGATCCCCTCGCGCTCGAGCTGGTTCTCGATGGAGTTCTCGATCGCCGAGAGCTCGTGGCCGATCGCGTCGTCGAGATCCGGCCCGATCACCATGTGGATTCCGCCCTGGAGGTCGAGCCCCAGGCGGAGGCCCTCGTCGGGCAGGTACCAGGCGGCCTCGCGCCGCTCCTCGGAGACGAAGTTTGCGGCGCCCAGGTATCCGAACAGCAGCACCAGGGCGAGGACCGAGCCGAATCGCCAGCGAAGGCTCATTTCTTGTTTCCTTCATCGCCGTCGCTCAGGCGCCGGTCGATGCGGGTGCGATCCAGCTTCACGCGGATGCGCTTGCCCTCGACGTTCGCGATCTCGAGGGTGACCACTTCCCCTTCCGCGCCCGTCACCGTTCCGTGGATGCCCCCGGTGGTGACGACCTTGTCGCCGCGGCTGACCGAGGAGCGCATCTCCTCGTGCTCCTTCTGCTGCTTCTGCTGGGGCCGGATCAACAGGAAGTAGAAGATCAGGAAGATCGCGGCCATGGGCACCAGGAAGTCCAGGGGACTTCCCGGCTGGGCCTGGAGCCAGATCACGGCGTCCTCCTACTCGGCGTCTCGGCGGATGGCCTCGGCCTTTCCGGTGTCCTCCCACGGGAAGCCCTCGCGGCCGAAGTGCCCGTGATAGGAGGTCGCCCGGTAGATGGGGCGGCGAAGATCGAGCGAGCCGATGATGCCCGCCGGCGTGAGGTCGAAGTGCTTGCGGACCAGGTGGTCGAGCGCAGCCGCGTCGAGCTTGCCCGTACCGAAGGTCTCGACCCGGATCGACACCGGCTCGGCCACGCCGATGGCATACGCCAGCTGCACCTCGCAGCGCGTGGCCACGCCGGCGGCGACCAGGTTCTTCGCCACCCAGCGGGCCGCGTAGGCCGCGCTGCGATCGACCTTGGAGGGGTCCTTGCCCGAAAAAGCGCCGCCGCCGTGACGTCCCATGCCGCCGTAGGTGTCGACGATGATCTTGCGGCCCGTGAGGCCCGCATCGCCCATGGGGCCGCCCACCACGAAGCGGCCCGTGGGGTTCACGTGGAAGATGGTGTCGTCGTCGAGGAGATCGCTCGAGATCGTGGGCCGGATGACCTGCGCGATGATGTCGTCGCGCAGCTTGTCGTAGCCGACCTCGGGAGCGTGCTGGGTCGACAGCACGACGGCCTCCACGCGCTTCGGCGTGTTTCCGTCGTACTCGATCGAGACCTGGCTCTTGGCGTCGGGGCGAAGGTAGTCGAGCTCGCCGCTCTCGAGCTTGCCGCGATGGGCCTCGATCAGCCGATGCGACAGCCGGATCGGCATGGGCATCAGCTCGGGCGTCTCGTCGCAGGCGAAGCCGAACATCATGCCCTGGTCGCCGGCGCCCTGCTCCTTGTGCAGGCCCTCGCCCTCGGTCACGCCCTGGGAGATGTCGGGGGACTGTCGGCCCAGGGCCACCAGCACGCCGCAGGTCTCGGCGTCGAAGCCCATGGCGGAGTCGGTGTATCCGATGTCGGACACCACGCCGCGGATCACCTTCTGGAAGTCGACCTGGGCGGTCGTGGTGACCTCACCCGCGATGGCGACGAGTCCGGTCGTCGTCATGGTCTCGCAGGCCACCCGCGACGCGGGGTCCTGAGCGAGCATCTCGTCGAGGATCGCGTCGGAGATCTGGTCACACATCTTGTCCGGGTGACCCATCGAAACGGACTCGGACGTGAACACCGAGCGCGCGGCCATGGCCAATACCTCCTGGGGTGCTGGGCCGCCCGTAGCAGACCCTTTGCCGAAGCGTGGAAGACGAACGAGCACGCTTCGGCCGTACTCGAGTGCCACGCGCCTTCGTCCCTTGGGGGGTGGACGCCTTCTCCGGCGCGGCGGCCCCGCAGAGTAGGATCCGCGGCCGCGTTCCGCTAGGGCCTGGCGGGCTCCGCGCGGCTGTCCGGAGCGGGCACGAACCCGTGCGATCTCAAGGGCTTGGCCCCGTCCGGGCGGCGTCTCAGATGCCCGTTCCGGCGTCCTCCATGCGCTCCACCAGGGCCCCGAGCTCGGCCAGGGCCCGGGCCGCTCCCGGCCCCACCAGGCGGATGTGCAGACGGGTGCCGCGCGCCGCGGCCAGGGAGAGCAGGCCGAGCACGCTCTGGCCGTTGACCCACTCGTCGCCGCCCTCGCGGGAGACCTCGACCTCGCCTTCGAAGCGGCCGGCCAGGGCCGCGAAGGTCCCGGCCGGGCGGGCGTGGAGCCCGAGCTCGCTGGCGACCACGAAGGTCCCCTCGGCGTTCTCGTCGCTCAACGCGGGCCATCCGGCAGGAGGTCGCTCGCCACCGAGATGTTGCGCTGGCCGTAGTCGCGGATGAAGCGGGCCAGCTCGTCGAGCGGCTTGCCCTCCCGCAGGGTCGCGAGCTTGATCAGCATGGGCAGGTTCACCCCGGTCACGACCTCGACCCGGCGCTCCTCGTGGAACGAGAGGCTGATGTTGGAGGGCGTGCCCCCGAACATGTCCGTCAGGATGAGGACGCCCGCTCCCTCGTCGACGGACTCCAGGGCGTCGGAGATCGCCGAGCGCATCTCGTCGACGCTCTGCTTCGGCTCGATCCCGACCGCCTGGCAGGGCGGCGCATCGGGCACGATCAGGCGCAGGGCCTGGATGAACTCGGCACCGAGCCCGTAGTGGGTCACCAGCAGGATGCCGGGCCGCGGCTCGTCCTGGCTCATCGCGAAAGCCCCGAATCCCGGTGGGTCAGGTTCACCTCTCGTCCTCTCTCGCGGAGCGCCTTCGCCACCGCCTCGCTCACCGCCACCGAGCGGTGGCGTCCCCCGGTGCAGCCTACCCCGATCTGGATGTAGGCCTTGCCCTCCTCGTCATAGCAGGGAAGCAGGAAATCGAGGAGGGATTCCAGCCGCTCGAGCAGGGCCTTCGCCCGCTCCGTGCGGAGCACGAAGTCCGCGACCTCGGCGTCCTGGCCCGTCCGGGGGCGCAGAGCGGGCTCGAAGTGGGGGTTGGCCAGGAAACGCACGTCGAAGAGCAGCTCGGCGCCCGAAGGCGGTCCGTAGCGGAAGCCGAAGGAGATCAGGTTCACGACCGTCGGACGCGCCTCGCCCGCCACGCTGCGGATCATCCGATCCCGCAGCTGGTGCACGTTCAGCTCGGTGGTGTCCAGCACCACGTCGGCCAGGCGCGCCACGTCTCCGAGCATCTCGCGCTCGGCGGCGATCCCCTCCTCGACCGAGCCCGCCGGAGACAGCGGGTGCACCCGGCGCGTCTCCCGATAGCGGTTCACCAGTGCGTGGTCCGAGCACTCGAGGAAGACGACGCTCACCTCGCCGCGCTTGCGGGCCTCTTCGATCACCGAAGGCAGGCCCTGCAGGAAGACACCCTCCCGGGCGTCCAGCGCCAGCGCCACCTTCTCGATGGGCGGCGTCGACTTGGCGCAGAGGTCGAGGAACTGGGGCGTCAGCTGGACCGGCAGGTTGTCGACGCAGTAGAACGACTGGTCCTCGAGCGCGCTCATGGCCGTGGTCTTGCCGCTGCCCGAGAGTCCGCTCACGAACACGATGCGGCCGCCCTCGACCCGCGAGGGCAAGGCGCCGCTTCCACCCTGCTCCTCGCTCACGGCCCGCAGTCCGCCGCGGTCGTCGCCGAACCCGTCACCGGCCTCCTCCCCCGTCTTCCCGGAGTCTACGATCGAGACGCTCGGCCGCACTCCCTCCGGTCACGCGCTGGAGATGGTCGCGGACGGCCACCTCCACCAGTGTGGCCATGTGGGGCCGCACGGGGAGGGTCAGGCTCGGCAAGGAGACCCCGAGCAGCGAGACGCTGGGACGCTCGATCCCGACCCGCTCGTAGTGGGCGTCCCGCTTCCAGAACTCGAGCCGGCAGTCGAGATCCACGGGCGACTCGGAGGCCACGGCGTCGGGACCGAAGAGATCGGGCACGTCGAGGATTCCGATGCCGCGGATCTCCACGTGGTGGCGGATGATCTCGGGCCCGAAGCCCCAGAGACGGCCATCGGGAGCGATCCGGAGCCGGACCACGTCGTCGGCGACCAGCTTGTGGCCGCGCGTCACCAGCTCGAGAGCGGTCTCACTCTTGCCGATGCCGCTGTCGCCGCGGAGCAGGACGCCCACCCCGAGGACGTCGACCAGAGCCCCGTGCACCTGTGAGTCCGGCACGGGATCCCGCCCCTAGAACTTCGCGTCTTCCTCTTCCAGGGCGCGGAAGACGTCGGCCGCGGTCTCGGCCTCGGCCAGGTCCTTGCGGAAGGCCGCGTCGCGGAAGAAGCGCGAGATCCGCGCCAGCGCCTTCAGGTGCTGCCCACCCGAGTGCTCGGGAACCACCAGCAGGAAGAAGAGGTTGGTGAGCTGACCATCGATCGACTCGAAGTCGACCCCGTTGCGGCTGCGTGCGAAGGACGCGAGCAGGCGCGGCAGGCCGGGCATCTTGCCGTGGGGGATCGCCACGCCGTCGCCGATGCCGGTGCTCTGGAGCTCCTCGCGTTCGAGCAGGACCGCGCGCAGGCGATCGGCGTCCACCTCGGGCTCGGCCTTGGCCAGAGCGGACGCGAGCTCGTCGATCACGCCTCGTTTGTCGGTCGCGGTCAGGTCGAGGATGACCGCGTCCCGCACGAGGATGTCCATGATCTTCATCGGGATCTCTCCGCGAGAACGGGGGCGGCCGGGGGCGGGCTGGCCGCCGTCGATTCTGCGCACTCGAAGGATCGGGGAGCCATCATCAGGCTAACCGACCTCCCGGCGCTTCGTCGAGGAGAGGATCCGCATGGCCTCCCGGTACTTCGTGACCGTCCGCCGGGCGATGTCGATGTTGGCGTTCTTGAGCATCTCGGCGATCCGCTGGTCCGAAAGGGGACGACGCGGGTCCTCGTTCGAGATGATCTTGCGGATCCGCTCCTTGACGCTCTCGCTGGCGATGGCGTCTCCGTCCACGCGATTGATCGAGGAGTTGAAGAAATACTTGAGCTCGAAGATGCCCTGCGGCGTGTGCGCGTACTTGTTCGTGGTGACCCGGCTGACCGTCGACTCGTGCATCCCGATGTCGTCGGCGACGTCGCGCAGGTTCAGCGGCTTCAGGTAGGCGACGCCGCGCTCGAAGAACTCGCGCTGGTAGCGGATGATGCTCTCCATCACCTTGTAGATCGTGCGCTGCCGCTGGTGGATGGACTTGATCAGCCACATCGCCGCGCGGACCTTGTCCTGCACGTACTCGCGCGTGTCCTTGGCCACCCCCTTGTCCCGGGCCAGGACGTCCCGGTAGAGGGCGTTGATCTTCAGCTTGGGGAGCCCGTCCTCGTTCTGCAGGATGTGGAAGTCGTCGCCGACCTTGTAGACGTAGATGTCCGGCGTGATGTAGATCGTCTCGTCGCCGCCGAAGGCTCGTGCGGGGCGAGGCTCCAGCTGGCCGATCTCGGCGGCCGCGCGCGCCACCTCCTCGATGGGCTGCTCGAGCTCGCGGGCGAGTCCGCGGAAGTCGCGCTTCTGCAGGGCTTCGAGGTGCTGATCCACCAGCAGGTGCACCAGGGGATCCTGCACGTTCAGGTGTCGCAGCTGGATCAGGAGACACTCGCGCAGGTCGCGCGCGGCGACGCCCTGGGGATCGAGGGCCTGGATCTTGTCCAGGGTGGACTGGACCACCTCCTCCCCGACGCCCGCGCGCCGCGAGAGCTCCTCGACGTCCGACTGCAGGTAGCCGTCCTCGTCGAGGTTCCCGAGGATCCAGTCCCCGGCCGCCTTCTCGTCCGCGGAGAGATCCACGAACTGGAGCTGCCACTCGAGGTGCTCGCGCAGCGTCTCGCGCTCGGTGAGGGTGGCCTCCAGCGAGCGCCGCTCGTCCTCCCCCCCGGCCACGGCCATGCCGGTCTGGGGGTAGGCGTCCATGTAGTTCTGCCAGTCGAGGTCGGCGATCTTGTCCGCGTCGGTCGCCTCGGGCGTCTGCGGCTCGGTGCCGTCGGACGACGCTTCGGCGGCCGAGCTGTCGGGCGCCTCCTCCTCGCGTCCGACCTCGCGCGGCAGCTCGTCGTCGATCTCGAGCGTCTCGTCGAGCACCGGGTTCTGCTCGAGCTCCTGCTGGATCGTCGACACGAGCTC
>JASJCN010000100.1 GCA_030065975.1 Myxococcota bacterium | reverse complement strand
CGCGTGCCCGAGCCCGCCTTCTGCCTGAGCTACCTCGAGTGTCGCGACCGGTTCCAGAAGCTCGCCGCCGAGGCGGGAGCGTCTCTCGAGGCGCGGCCGATCGCGGCCCGGGGCCCCGACGGCGAGGGCCTGAGCCTCGACCTGGCGGTGCTCGGTGCGCCGCGCCCGAGGCGCGCGCTCGTCACGCTCTCGGGCGTGCACGGCATCGAGGGCTTCGCGGCGTCGGCCCTCCAGCAGGACTTCCTCGCCGGTGTTGCCAAGCGGCCGGCGCTCCCCGAGGACGCCGCCGTCCTGCTGGTCCACGGCGTGAATCCCTGGGGCATGGCCCACTGGCGCCGCCAGAACGAGAGCAACGTCGATCTCAACCGCAACGCCGTCGATCACGACGACCGCTCGGTCCTCACGAACGACGGCTACGACGAGCTCCACGAGCTGCTCTGTCCCGTGGAGTTCGAGAGCGACGAGGCCTTTCTCGAGCGCACGGGCAAGATCGTGGCCGAGCGCGGCTTCGACTGGGTGAAGGAGGCGATCACCCGCGGCCAGTACCGGCACCCGCGCGGGCTCTACTTCGGGGGCGAGCGCCGCGAGGAGTCGGCGATCGCGCTGCGCGAGCTGCTGGCCCCGCACCTGTCGGGCGCGGAGGAGGTGCTCTCCCTCGACCTCCACACCGGCCATGGGCCCGGCGGCACCTCGACGCTGCTCTCGAGCGACCCGCTGGATAGCGAGGCGCACGCGTGGAAGGCCGCCGCCTTTGGCGAGGAGTGGATCGAGGTGACGGTGGACAACCCCGACGCCACGACGCCGGAGAAGCAGGGGCAGCTCGTTCCGGCCGTGCTCGCCGAGATCGGCGTGCCGGTGCGCCGCGCGCTCTGCTTCGAGCTCGGGACCCTCGACGATACGGCGATGTTCCTGGCCGAGCGGTCGGAGCACTGGCTCCACTGCCACGGCGACCCGGCGAGCGAGCGGGGCCAGGCGATCCGCTGGCGCCATCGGGTGGCGAGCGTCCCCGACTCGCGGGAGTGGGAGGCGGGGGCGCTGGCCCACGGGCGCCGCCTCCACGACGCCGCCCTCGCCGCGCTCTTTGGCGGCGCCTAGGTCCGGTCGTCCCTTCGGGGCCCGCTCCTCCCGGCTGTTCCCGGCTCTGCTTCGAATCCCTCGGCGCGAGGCTGCGTCCAACTTGCCAGCGCCTGACCGGCCGGACCCGGGCCCGACCGGGTGTTGGAACGGCCCACCCCACGCCAAGGCTTTGGATGGGGAGAGCGAGGAGAGGAGGCTCAGCGTGTCTCACCCCGAGGACCCGCACGTCGTCTACCCCCAGGTCTTCACCCTCCACTGGGAAGGGCCGGACCAGACGGCGCCCGCGCCCGACGTGGAGGAGACGGCCGACGCCGACGCGTCGTCCTTCAGCGAGGACCCGCGCCGCGAACGCGACGCGCGCGCCGAGGCGCTGTGGCGCGAGATCCAGCGCGAGGCGTCCCTGCGCGGCGACCCCAAGCTCTGGGAGCGCAAGCTCGCGGCGTACTCCTTCGTGAAGCTCCACGCCAAGGGCAACGCGGCCGAGTTCGCCCGGCGCGAGGAGCTGAACCACGCCACCGTGCGCGGCTGGATCCACGAGGTGTCGCGGATCGCCTACCGCGTGGGATACCGGCTCCACGAGGACCGCCTGCTCCTCGTGGGCACGGCTCACCCCGACCTCGATCGTCTGCGTCGGCTGGTGGGCGAGGATGCGACGTCTTCCGCCACCTGGCGCGAGCTGTGCCGCGTGGCACCCGCCTTTCGGGGCGAGGACCCCTACTTCCATCTGAACGAGGGCCACGTGCTGCGCGCGCGCTCGGCGCTGCGCGCCTCGGACGAGACGCTGAAGGAGGGGCTCGCCATCGCCGAGGCCCGGCCCCTGCGCTCGCTGCTCTGGAACGCGCGCGGGCAGACCTTCTGGGACTGCTGCCCGGGCTCGACCTATCCCTTTCCCGATCACATGCAGCGCGCGGAGCGCGCCTTCCGCCGCGCCGTGATCCTCGACCAGAGCACCTACTTCCCCTACGTGAACCTGGCCCAGGTGGCCGTCGACGAGGGCGACCTGCGGCGCGCGGAGTACTGGGTGGGCGAGCTCGCCCAGGCGCGCAAGGGCATGGACGAAGAGATGCGCGACGACCTCGCACGCTACCTCGATCAGGCCGACTGGAAGGACGCCGCCGACACCCAACGCTTCTGGAAGACCGGCCCGCTGCGCTGGATCCAGGAGGCCGTGGGCAAGGGCGTACTCGCGCTGTTGATGGGCGCGCTGCTGGCGCTCGGCGTGGCGGCGGCCGGACCCGCGGCAGCAGCCGACGCGCCGTCTCCGGCCGTGCTCGAGGCCCACGCCGATCCGGGCTCCGTCGAGCGCGGCCCGCGCGGAGGCCGCGAGGCCAAGGGCGGCGCGGGCGGGAACTAACGCCTCCGGCTCCTCGCGTCCTCCCCTCGGGCGCGCACTTGCAAGTTGCAAGGACCGTCCCCTGGTGTTGGGTGCGGCGCTCCCACTGCGTGGCTTCGGTTGAGAGACCGGGCGAGCTTGCAGTGGAGGTGATGCCATGACCAGGGGGGAACGATGGAAGCGAAGCGGGGTGGGGGCGCTGTGCGCGCTGTTCTTGGTGGGCGGGCTCGCTCTGGCTTGTGCCGCGCCGCCGCCGGCCGGGCCGAGCAGGGCCATGGAGGCGCAGGCGGTGCGGTCGAAGCTCGCGGCCGGGCTGTCGCTGTACGAGTCCGGCGACTACGCGATCGCCGCCGAACGCTTCGCCGAGGCCGCGGCGGGCGCGGTGCGCTGCCGCGACGACGAGATGGAGCGCCGCGCGCGCGCTGCGGAGTGCGCTTCGTGGCTCCGGGCTCGGCGCATCGATGACTTCGCCAGCTGTACGGCGCGGCTCCAGCCGGTCCAGCGCCGGGCGCGACGTTCGGATCCGGGGGTGAACACGCTCGTCGCGCTCGGCGCAATCGCCGGGCAGCGGCCGGCGCCGGCCCTGCGCGTTCCGGACCGCGTGGCGCCGCTGCTGCACCAGGTGCGACTCAACACCCCCACCCAGGGAGGATCCTGATGTCCCGGACCCCGACCTTCGCCGCGATGCTCGCGCTGGCGCTCCTCGCCGCGTCCGCGAGCACGGCGCTGCCGCCGCGCGAACGCGCGATCGAGCAGATCCCCGAGCTGATGGGGCGCATCCTCGACTCCCAGGAGGAGATCCGCGCCCAGGAGACGGCGCTCGAGCCGCGCATCACGCGCTACGAGCAGGAGCTGCTGGCCGCGCGGAGCTCCGTCGAGTCGGCCAATAGCGAGGAAGAGGCCGCCGAGGCGCTGACCGACTACGTGGAGAGCTACGCCGCGCGCATCGAGGTGCAGCAGGCCGGGCTCGAGGCGATCCACGGCGCGGTGGTGCGCATGCGCGCCGACGCCCGCGAGCTGGCCCGGGCGGCCAAGGTCGCTCGCGGTCGGCCGGGGGAGACGGCGGCGTCGACCCAGGCGTTCTTCCAGGATCAGTTCCAGGGCGTGGCCGCCGCCACCAGCACCCTGGCCGATCGGTTGGATCGCACCACCGAGGCCGCGACCGCGGGTGCCGTGCTGCACGCGAGCTGGGCCAGCCACGCCGCGCTCGGCGTCGAGGTGCCCGAGCTCGGCCCCGACGGCGCGCTCACCTTCGCACGCAAGGTCGAAGGGCTCTTCGCCCAGTGGCAGGCGCGCTCCCAGCAGCTTCGGGCCGAGCGCCAGGCCGTACGCCGGCTGCTCGACCTGTTGATCGAACGCCAGCTCGCGAACCGGCTCGACACCCTTTTCGAGGGCGCCGACGGCGCGGGCATCGGCACGCTGTTCGCGAGCGTGAACGGCAGCGGCGACTGGGGCGAGCTCGGGAGCCTCGTGGCCCGCACCCTCGGCCTGCCCAACAGCGGCGGCGCGCCGCGTGCAGCGGAGAGCCGCTCGCTCGGTCGCCTCGACTTCTTCGCCACCGGCAGCCACCGCCAGTAGCGCGCGCAGCCGTCCAAGGAGGAATCATGAGACGCATCCGACGAGCCGCACTGGCTCTCTCCCTCTGCCTGGCCGCGTCGTCGACGGCCGCATCGGCCGCCAGTGAGGCCTGCCGCGAGTGGTGGAACGAGCACCAGAGCTGGAAGGCCGAGGTGGTGCACCGCCACCTGGCCGGCCACAGCCAGCGCGCCCTCGACGAGGCCGTGTTCGAGCTGCTCCAGCGCGAGGCGTGGCTCACCTCCTGCGAGCGCTCGGCACGGCTCGGCCGCGATCGCCTGGTGGGCTTCCGGCTGGTGGGCCAGCTCCCCGAGAACTACTCGGGCGTCGTCGTCGAGACGATCCTCGAGCAGGCGGGCTTCGACCTCGAGCTGCAGCGCCTGATCGGCGACGCGGCAAAGGCGCCGCCGCTTTCGAGCGCGGCCACGCCGTCCCTGCGCAGCGGCCGCAGCCTCGGTCCGGGGAGCCGGTAGCTTGCTGCGAGCCAGCCTGGCCGGCGCGTTCCTCGCGGCGACGCTGGCCGTCCCCTTGGTGTGGGCGATGGGCCAGGGCCTCCTGGTGGGCGACCTGCTCGCGTCGCTCAGTGCGGCGGCGCTGGCTGCGATCGACGCGGTGGGCTTCGTGGTCGTGCCCCAGGCCGTGCTCGCCGTGGCGGTACTCGGGCTGGCCCTTCACCTCGGCACGGCGCGCATTGCGGGGATCGCGCCCCCGGCCGCGCCGCGGTGGCTCTCGCCGGCCGTCGAGTCGGCGCTCTTGCTCGGCATGCTCGGCACCATCGCGGGCATGGTGCGCGGCTTCTCGGATCTCTCTCCCGAGAGCCTCGAGCCGGGCCCGCTGGTGCAGGCCCTCGGCGCGGCGCTCCGCTCGAGCTTCGTCGGCTTCGGCATCGCGCTGGTCGGGGTGTGGCTGCGACCGGCCGATCCCGAAGCGCTCGAGCCCTCGGGATGAGCGCGCGCGGGGCCCACGTCGGCGTGGGTCTCTACTTCATCGACGTCCTCGCCTGCCTGCTCTTCTCCCTCGCGCTCGTGCTCACGTCCGCGCGCTTCGGGCGCGTGCACGCCGTCGAGGTCGTGCTGCCGGAGAGCGGCGGCCCGGGCGAGCTGGGCGCCGAGCTTCCGGCGGTCGCCATCACCCTGCGCAAGGAGGGAAGCGACACGCGGCTGTACCTGGAGGACGAGCCGATCGCGTTCGAGGCGTTGGCCCGTCGTCTGTCCGAGGCACCGCCGGCCGCGGTGGTGCTGCGCTCGGAGGCGACGCCCCTCGCCCGCGTGATCGCCGCCGCCCACGAGGCGGGAATCGAAGAGATCGGCATGGCCGTGTCCGAGAAGAAGCACGCGCCAGGGGAGGTTCGATAGTGCGCACGACACTCGCCTTGATGCTCGGCATGGGCGCCGTCCTCGCGGCGGCGCTCTGGACCGCGCAAGAGATCACACCGGAGACGGTGGCGACCACCTTGAACGAGATCGGCATCGAAGCCGACGTCGCGGGCGAAGAGCTGGCGGAGCAAGCCGCGGCCGTCGTCCAGGGGCTCGAGGAACGGGTCGAGCCGCTCGTCGAGGAGCTCGCGGAGCGGGCGGAGCCGATCGTCGAGGAGGTCCTTCAGGAGGTCCGTGCGCTCGAGAGCCGCGAGCCGCTCGGCGCACCGAAGGCCGAAGGCGAGGCGGAGCCGCCGCTCGCACCGGCTGTCGAGCCGCCCGCTCCGGCGCTCGAACGCGTCGAGCCCTCGTCTGCTCCCGAGGTTCGCGTCGCCCACACCCGCGAGCCCGTGCCGGAGGATCTCGTGGTCGAGACCGAGGACTTCGAGGAGGCCACCACGTGGGACGAGTCCTGGGAGCCCGGAGTCGAAGAGCAAGAGCCGGCTCCCTTGGCGGACGCGGCGCCGGCCGTCGTTCCCGACGAGGACCCCGACGCCTCGGCCGCGCGCATCCGCCGCATGCTCTCCGTCTATCGGCGCACCGTCGAGACGCGTCGTTGAGCGGCATGCAGGTGCTGCTCTCGGGCGTATCGCGCGGGGTCGTGCTCGTGTGGATCGCCGTCGCACTGCTCGCGAGCACCGACGCGCGCGAGCCCGCACCCGAGCGCGTGGCGCGCCTCGAGCCGATGCGCTGGGAGGAGCCCGAGGAGCCGCCGGCGCCCGAGCCAGAACGCGAGACGCCACCCGAGGAGCGGGAGGACGAGCGCGAGGCGGAGCCGCCGGAGGAGTCGGAGCCGGAGCCGCTCGAGGAGCCACCGGCGGCGGCCGAGGTTCGCGAGCCCACGCCCGACCCGGCGCGAGTGGTCGCCGTCGACGCGCGCGACGCGAGTCGTGGGGGCCCGCTCCTCGACGGTGCGGGCGCGTTTCCGCCGGTGGAGTCGAGCTACAGCGACTTCGGGAGCTTCCTCGCCTATGCCCGGGCGATGGAGGATCTCGGCGCCCGTTTCGTGGTGGTGCGCAGCCAACGCATCGTCGGCCGCATCGACGTTGCGAGCGGCCAGACGGGCCCCGTCGGTGTGAGCGCGCGCTTCTCCCCGCGGGCCCGCGACTACTCGGGCGAGCCCGCCCTCGCCGAGGCGGCGAGATCCGCCCGGGCGCGGTACGGTCCGCGCGCGGAGGTGATGATGCTGGTGCCGAGGGCGATGGATGCGGCGCTGTTCGGAGCGATTGCGCGCGAGCTCGAGCAGCGCGGCAGCGCACCGGGCGAAGTGCGGCGCATCCAGGCGCGCTACCGCCGCGGCCCGGCGGGCGGCGTCGCCCTCCACGTCGACGCCGGCCAGCGTCGCGACGGGTCGACGCTTCCCCTCGGTCTGATCTTCGACCTCTCGAAGCTCGCGGGACACGCGGCGGGCGCATGACGTCGCCGCACGACCGGCTCCCGAAGACGCTTCGCGTCGGCGCCGCCGCCACGTGCGCGCTCGCCCTCGCTTCGATCGCGACGGCCGACCCGGGGATCGATCGGCGCATCGAGGCGCTGCGTTCGCTCGAGGCGCGCGAGGAGATCGAGACACCCGACGTCTCCGCGGCCCCGCCGCGCTTCACGTGTCCCGAGGTCGCGCCCTGGAAGCGCAGCCGAAGCGCCGCCCGCGAGCGGGCCGATGGCGCGGTGCGCGACGCGTCCCTGCGCTTCGCCGTCCCGGCCGACCTGCTGCGCGCCATGATCCGACACGAGAGTGCGGGACGAGCCGACGCGGTCTCGTCGAAGGGCGCCATGGGGCTCATGCAGCTGATGCCGCGCACCGCCGAGGCCCTCGGCGTGGTCTGCCCCTTCGACCCGCGCGAGAACGTCCTCGCCGGAGCGCGCTACCTGCGCCAGCTGCACGACAGCCTGGGCAGCTGGAAGGACGCCGTCGCCGGGTACCACGCGGGCCCGAGCCGCGTGCGAGCCGGGGAGCTGCCCGCCGCCACGGTGGCCTACCAGGAGCGGGTGATGGGGACCTGGCGCGGCGCCCCCTGAGGGCAAGGACCGTCCCCTCCCCCGGGGTGCTCGAATTGGTGAAACGGGACGAGTCGGCCCAGTGTCTTAGTGTCTAGGGGAGCCTTTCAGAGGGGGCGCTCGCGTATGAGCGGATCCGACGCCAATCCTGCTGCTTCTGCCGCGACGCCGGCCGGGCAGCTGGCCGATCCGCGTCTCGATCATCGCTGGCTGTCCGGCGAGAGCGGGGCGTTCGAGGAGGCCCACCAGCGCTATCGCTCGCGGCTCGAGGCCGTGGCGTACCGCATCGTCGGCAACCACGCGGATGCCGAGGACGTGGTGCAGCGCGTGTTCGTCGCCCTGCCCCGCGCCGCCTATCGCGGCTCGGCCAGCTTGTGGAGCTACCTGTACCGCGCCGCCGTCAACGGCTCGGTCAACCTGCTCCGCTCCCGCAAGCGACGTAACGGACTCGAGGGCGAGGTCCTCGCTCAGCAGCTGATGAGCGGCGTCGCAACCGGCGAGACGCCGAGCCCCGAAGCCCACGTGCTCGAGGGCGAGATCCTCGCCGCCGTCGCCAAGGCATTGCTCCAGGTCAAGCCGCGCCACCGAAGGGTTCTCGTCCTGCGTATCAACCACGGATTGTCCAACATCGAGATCGCCAAGCGCGAAGGCCTGCCGCCGGCCACCGTCGGCACCTGGCTGCGCCGCGGACGCGAAGAGCTGCGCCAGGCGCTGAAGCCCCTGCTGCGCGACATGGGAAGGGAGCAGCCGTGAGGCACGGACGCGCACGACGCCTGCTCCCCGCCCTGCTCGATCGGTCGCTCTTGCCCCAGGTCGAGGCGAAGGTCCGCGCTCATGCGGATCGCTGCCGCCGGTGCTCGCGGGCGTTGGCCGAGCTCGAGGCCGTCGACGATCTGCTGGGGCGGCTGCCCGCCACCCTGGTTCCGCTCGAGGCCTGCGACGAGGCCGACTCGCGGCTCGCCGCCCTGGCCCGCTGGGCCAACCCGCCGGCCCTCACCTGGACCGAGCGCGGCCTCTCGGCCCTCGGCGCGGCGGCCGCAACGGCCGTCTTCGTCGGGCTTCTCGAGCTCGGCAGCCTGGGCCAGTGGGTGGAGCCGACCTCGACGCCGGTCGAGCTGGCGGCCTCGCTCCCCGAGGCGTCGCTGTTCCCCACCGGTGTTCGCTGAGGGCATCCGGTAAGGCGTTCGCCAAGGGCGTCCGGTAAGGGCGCCCGCTGGCCCGGTCAGGGCCGTCCGCCATCCTGCGAGGGCTCCAGCGCGTGACACCGTCGCGCGTCGCCTGGGCGGCTTACGGCCCCCCTGGGTCGACACCCGGGGGTGCTCTAAGTCCTTGGAACTCGTCGGGAAAATCCCACGTGGGGTTCTCGATCAAACCCCGTTTGCCTCACCCTATGCAGGCCCCGGAGCGCTAGACTGAATCGTCCGTTCCCCCCTGATCCCGCTTCGAGGCCCCCTCCCATGAACCGCATTCGAGCCGCCCGCCAGGCGCGTGGCTGGACCCAGAACGACCTCGCCGATCGCGCCGGCGTCTCGCCCCGAACCATCCACGCCGTGGAGAAGGGACAGGCCTGCCGGCAGGCGACCAAGCGGAAGATCCTGAGCGCGCTGTCGGTGCCGTGGGAGATGCGCGACGACTACTTCCCGCGCCTGCGAAGCGTGCGCCCCGCCCCGGCGAAGACCGCCGCCTCGGCGCTGGCCGAGTCCGCTTAGCCCGTCTCACTTCCGCGGGTCGTGCATCCGCGCGGAGAGCGGGCTCTATTCGCCGACGCCAGGGCCCGGGCGCGCGCCGAAGGCGGGGCGCAGGCCGACGAAGAAGTCGGACGCACCGACCGTGCCGTCGCCGTCCAGATCCGCCTCGACACAAGCGGGCGTCGCGGCGAGATCGGCACCCAGGCAAGGCCGGAAGGCGCCGAAGAAGTCGCTCGGACCGACGATGCCGTCGTCGTCGAGGTCGACGTCGCAGGCATCCCCGTAGTGCTGGATCCCGGCCAACGAGGAGTCGTCGTCGAAGCCGGCGTCCACGTCCTCCTGGCCGGGGTTCGGCACGTCCCTGCAGTTGTCGACGGCGTCGGGCACGCCGTCCCCATCGGCGTCCGCCGCCGGCACGAGCGCGAAGACGCTGCTACGCAGTACGAAGGAGGCGGAGGCCGCGTCGACCGCGACGGGCGGCGGACCGATCGCGCCGCGTAGCACGACGCCCTGGCCCTGGGACACGCCGCCTCCGGCCGTCAGGAACCCCCGGCGCAGGGCCACGCCGTTGCCTTGCGCGTCGTGTGCGGCTCCCACCGAGGGGAGCAGCACGACCGGAAGCAGCAAGAGAGCAGATCGAAATCGCATGGAGTCCTCCTCTTCGCCCCGCCGGACGGCTAGTCGTCTTCGAACAGGCTTCCGGCGCGCCAGTCGAGGTCGAAGAACGAGGTTCGATTGGCGCCACCGCTCACGGTCGCTCCAGTGCCGACGGCCCGGTTTCCCTCGCCGCCGGATACCGTCGATGAGCGGCCGTTCGCCGAGTTTCCCTCGCCGCCGCTCACGGCCGCGTGGCTGTTGGTCGCCTCGTTCGAACGGCCGCCTGCGATACTGGCCCGGCTTCCGCGCGCCTCGTTGAAGATGCCGCCGCTGACGCTCGACCCGAAGGCAGAGGCCAGGTTGTCGGTACCGCCGCTCACACTCGAGAAGCCGCCGGTCGCCCGGTTGGCGCTGCCACCGCTCACCGTCGCGCCGGGCGCCCCGGACGTCGAGTCATCCGATCCCGTCTCGTTCCGCGCGCCCCCGAGGATGGCCGAGTAGATCGCGTACGCGATGTTGCCGTCGGGGCTGCTACCGCCGCCTCCTCCGGCGATCGACGAGGCCTCTCCGAGAGCCCGGTTGTTGCGGCCGCCGACCACGCTCGCCGTGAAGCCGCTCGCCGTGTTCTCGCGGCCGCCGCTCACCGTCGAGGCCTCCCCCGTGCCCGGATCGGCGGCCACGCCGGTCGTGTTGCTTCGCCCCCCGACGACGGACGAGTAGTGGGCATGGGCGACGTTGCCCTCGGCGGGGTCGGAGCCACCGCCGCCCGAGATCGCGCTCCAGTCGCCGAGCGCCTGGCCGTTGCGACCCCCGCTCACGCTCGCGGCCGTCCCGACGGCGACGTTGGCGTCGCCCCCGCTCACGCTCGCCGCCGGGCCGGAGGCCTCGTTCGCCACCCCGCCGGTCACGCTCGAGATGGGCCCGCTGGCGACGTTGCGCTGACCGCCGAAGGCGCTCGACCGGAAGCTGCTGGCGGTGTTCGTGTCGCCGCCGCTCACGCTCGAGCCCTCACCGCTGGCCGTGTTCTGCTCGCCCCCGCTCACGCTCGCGTGGAGCCCGCTCGCCTCGTTGAAGGCGCCCCCACTCACGCTCGCCCCTTCCGCACTGGCGACGTTGGAGGCTCCGGTGAGCACGCTCGCGAAGGGCGCGGAGATCGAGTTGCGCGTGCCACCCACCAGGCCAGCGTGCGAGCTGTAGCTGTTCGACGTGCCCAGCACGAAGTTGTGGGAGCCGGAGCGATCCGCGGGCCCGAACGGTGGCGCCTCGTCGTAGCCCACGATCAGGTTGCCGAGCCCGTTCTCGGTGGTGGTGCTTCCGGCGCCGTTCGTGACCCGCACGTTCATCGCCTCGAACGTGAGCAGATCGCCGCTCCGCGACACCCCGGCGAAGCGCGTGACGAGATCGTCGAGACTCGCCTGGAAGCCGGCGAGCTGGGCGCCGAGCCCCGCGTTCGCAGCCTCCAGCGACGCGACCTGCAGTCCGAGCGCCGCGTTGTCGTCCTGCAGCGACGTGATCTGGGCCTGCAGCCCGGCGATCTCCGAGTCTCGCGTGATGGCATCGGGGATCTGCCCCTCCGCGATCTGGTCCAGCAGCTCCGCGAAGCTCGTCGTCTTCGCGTGGTGCGCAGACGCGTCGCTGGCGTGGCCGACGACGGCTGCGTCGATGTCGGCGACGCTCGCGGCCCCGACGTCGGCCGCCGTCACGCCGTGGGGATTGCCCGAGGCGCCGACGTGCGCAGACTGGTCGAGGGCCGCGGCTTCGACGCCGCCGAGCCTGTCCGCGTCGCCCGCCGTCGCGGCGAAGACCGCCGACTGGCTCTGCTGGCTCTGCAGCGCGTAGGCGACCGAGCTGAAGGCCTGGCGCGGAGCGAGCACCTCCCCATCCACGACCAGCTCGAGCCAGCGACTCATCTCGGAGAAGAGCGTCGCGTCCAGGACTCCCTGCCGATCGCTCCCCGTCCCGATCAGGATCGTGAACCCACCCTCGTCGAGCGCGAGCCCGAGATGGGCCTCGGCGTAGAGCGACGCGCCGTCGACGGGCTGGTCGAAGATGCGCAGCTCGAGGTCGACGGGCCCGACCAGGGGCGAGCCCGTCCCATCGAGGAGCTGCCCCTGGAACGACAGATCCGGCGGCGGCGCCGCGAACGCGGCCCCTCGCATGCAGACCAAGGCGAGAAGGAAGGCGGCCGTGGCCACCCGTCGGATTCGTGAGCGCATCGCGTGCCCCCTGTCTGCCCGGGACGGGCTTGGACGGGAGACTGCGTGCCCGGCGTTTCCCGGGCGTTACCCGCCGCTTCCCCCGGAGGGGGCTAGCGAGGCCGCCGGCGCGCGTCCGCGCAGCGCACGGCGACGCCGCCGATGCGGGCGATGCGCGAGTCGCCGAAGGGGGTCCCGACGCCGCTGTTCACCGTCAGCGCCACGGCGAGCTGCCGCTGGGGGTCGGCCCAGGCGCCGGAGCCGCCGAAGCCGAAGTGGCCGAAGCCGCCCGGGACCTTGGCGCGAAGGGCGAACACGCGGTGGTAGCCGAGACGCCAGCGCATGCTGATGGGGATGACCCGTCCGGCACCTTGGTTCTGCTGCTCGCTGGCTCGGCGGATCGTGTCATAGGAGAGCAGGCGCACGCCGTCGAGCTCACCGCCCTGAGCCAGGCACGCATACATGCGCGCGAGCGAACGGGCCGTGAACATGCCGTTGGCGGCGGGGATGGAAGCGGCGCGGAACTCCTGGGAGTTGAAGTCCACGTCCTCCATGCCGGGCGCCATCAGCGCGGCGATGCTCTCGGACGGGTCGTAGTGGAAGCCGAGAGCCGAGAGCCGCCGCCGCCAGCGCTCGGCGCGCTCGAGGATGCGCTGGGTGCTCTGCCGCCGCCGCTCCGGGTCGGGGTGCATGCCGCGCGCCATCAGCGTGGCGCAGCGGTGCTGCTGGTCGGCCGGCAGCCCGCAGAAGAGCCCCTCGAGCCCGAGCGGGCGCGCGATCTCGCTCTCGAGCAGCTCGGCGAACGGCTTGTTGCCCGCGACCCGCCGCACGATCTCGCCCACGAGCCAGCCGTAGGTGAGCGCGTGGTAGCCGTGGGCCGTCCCCGGCGCGTGGCGAGGCTCGCTCTCGGCGATCCGCGCGGCGATGTGGTCCCAGTCGAGCATCTCGCTCCCGTGCTCGACCATGTCGTCGATCGCATAGAGCCCGGCCTCGTGGCACATCACCTGCCGGACCGTGACGCGCTCCTTCCCCCCCGCCGCGAACTCGGGCCAGTACTCCGCGACCGGAGCGTCGTAGTCGATGAGCCCCCGGTCCGCGTGGATGTGCAGCAGCGTCGACGCCACGCCCTTCGTGGTGGAGAAGGAGATGCTGAGGGTGTCCTCCTCCCAGGGCAGCCCTTTGTCGTTGCGCGTCCCGCCCCAGATGTCGACGACCTTCTCGCCCTTGTGGTAGACGCAGGCCGCCGCTCCGCCCCCGCCCTTCTTGGGCAGGATGCGTCGCAGCGCGAGGGCGACGTTGGCGAAGTCGGGGTGGGTGGTGCCGTGGAGCATGGTCTGGTTCTCCCGCAGGATCCCTGGGTGCGAGTGGTCAAGCTAGCCGGTTCCGCGCGCACCACGAGCGGCGGCGGGAGCTACTTCCGCAGGTTGCGCATCCTCGCGTAGAGCTGGGATGCGCGCGCAGCGAGCGCGAGCAGGCCGTCGGCGAACCAGAGGTTCACCGAGAGACTCGGGTCGAGGGTCCGCAGCTGGTGGAACCAGAAGCGCGGGATGAAGAGCATCTCGCCCGGCTCGAGCACGACCTCCTGGGTGGGAACGCCGCGGAAGCGCGGATGCCGCTCGTAGTCCGGGTTCTCGGCATCGACCCGGCAGAAGTTCGGCGCACCGTGCAGGATGCCGTTGCGATACACTCCGCGCCGGTGGCGCTTGTCGACCAGGATCACCTTCTTGCGGCCGATCACCTGGGCCAGGAAGTTCTCCGGCAGATCGTGGTGCAGGGCGCTCACCACCCCTTCCGCTCCGAGCCACATGCGCACCGAGCGGAATGCCGCCTCGGCGACGATGCGCGGGTAACGCACCTCCTCGAGCAGCTCGGGCAGACGCTCGTCGACCGGCGAGAGCAGGTACCAGCCCGGGTCTCCCTGCTCGAGCTCGCCCAGGTACTCGCCGAACGCCACCTCGCGCTGGGGAATGCCGACCTTCGGGTCGACGACCAGGCGTCCCTCGCGCGTCTCGCCCACGGTGACGAGGCGGTCCCCGAACCGCTCGGCCAGGCGCGGGAAGGACCACTCCTGGAAGGCCGGCCACTCCGAGAGCATCCCGGTCACGACGACCGGCCGGGCGGCGGTGACGTACTCGCGGCGAAAGCCGTCGACGTCACAGCTCGGGATGCGCGGGATCGACGACGCCACGGCCCGAGACGTTAGCCCCCGGATATCGGGTCGGGAATCAGGCCGTGAACGATGAACGACACGGCGTTCTCGCGAGCCTCGGTGGGATCGAAGCGTTCGGGGGCCCGATCCCAATGGATGTGGATCGCCCAGGTGGCGAGCACCTCGACCACCATGCGCGCCGCGAGCCGGACGCTCGGAACCGGACGGAACTGGCCCGCGGCCACGCGCAGACGGATGTAGTCGCCCAGCGCATCGCGGTTCTGCCGGCGCCCGACCTCCTGCCAGAGACCCGCGAGCTGAGGGTGATCGTGGCAGCGATCCAGGAGCTTGATGGCGCGGTGGTTGTCCTCGAGCAGCTGGAAGTTCTCGCGCACGAGCGCCTCGAGCTCGGCCCGAGGGTCCTCCGCGCGCTCTCGCTTCAACGCCTCGGCCAGCAGCGGCGTGATCGAGCTGGCCGCAACGCGGGCGCGGATCTCCCGGCCGAGCTGGCCCTTGGCCGGCGTCTTCAGCGGCAGTCCCTCGGGAACCGGGACGCTCTTCTTGTGGTCCGCGTTGCGCAGGCAGAGCTCGAAGAGGGCCTCCTTGCTCTCGACGTAGCCGTAGACGGTCCCCTTCGCGACGCCGATCGCCTCGGCCACGTCGGCCATCTGCGTCTGGCGATAGCCGCGCTGGATGAACACCTCGGTCGCGGCGTCCACCAGCTCGTCGAAGCGGCCCTCGGGAATGCGTCTCACGCCGCAACTCTCGCCGATGGGGCGCTCGAGCGCGAGTCGATCTGCTCGCGGATGCGGGCGTGGACGCGCTCGTCCATGTGCAGCCGCCCGAGCAGCCACAGCGCGAGCACGTGACAGACGACCGGCAGCACCGAGACCATCGCGCGGATGCCGAGCAGTGCGTCCGCGCCCTGCTCGACGTTGGGCACGAAACCGGTGGCCGAGAGTCCGAAGCCCGAGATCGCGATGGCGAAGGCGATCGAGAGCTTCACCGCCAGGCCCCAGGCCGCGAAGAAGGTGCCCTCCTTCCGCTCGCCGGTGCGCGCCTCGTCCGAGTCGACGACGTCGGCCTTGAGCGAGGGGCCGAGCACGGCACCTCCGCCGGTCACCAGCCCGAAGAGGCAGGTCAGGACGGCGATCCAGAGCCAGTCGCCGGCTCCGGCGAAGGCGATGCCCGCGAACACGAGCGTCTTGAGCGCGAGGGACGCGCGCCACACGCGCACCTTCCCATGGCGGCGCGAGAGCGGCACCCAGAGCGGGAGGGTGAGGAGCGTCGTCGCGATCGCGCCGAAGAGGTAGTAGGCGGTGGCCCCGGGCGTCCCGAGCACGTACTGCGTCACGTAGGGCAGGAGCGTCACGAAGGTCTGGTAGCCGAGCATCTCGAGGAAGAAGACGGCGACCAGCAGGCGCGCATTGCGGTTGCGCAGCACGTCGCCGAAGGCGTGGTGGGCGCCCCGGCTCCCGCCGCGGCCCTGGTGGTGCGCCGGCTCGCGCAGCGCGGCCGTCGACCAGACGATGCCGGCGCCGAGCAGCAGCGCGCCGATCCCCGAGACCGCGGTCGCCGCCGTGCGCGGCGCCTCGGCGTTCTCCATCACCAGCAGAGCCACGGCCCCGAGCACGATGCCGATGTGCTCGGCAAAGGCCTTGGCCCCGAAGATCCGCGAGCGATCGTGGTGGTCGGTGGAGAGCTCGGCGCCAAGCGCGTGGTAGGGGACGCTGAAGCAGGTGATGGCCGTGTAGAAGAGCAGGATCGAGGCGCCCATCCAAAGCCCCAGGCCAGAGCCCTCGAGGCTCGTCGGCGGGGACCAGATGGCGACGTAGGTGGCGGCGATGGGCAGCGCCGAGGCCAGCAGCCAGGGCCTTCGCCGGCCGAGAGCCGAGCGCGTGCGATCGCTGAGCTGGCCCACCAGCGGGTCGGTCACCGCGTCCCAGAAGCGGCCGAAGCCGAAGATCAGGCCGACCGTGGCGGGCGCCAGCAGGAGCACGTCCGTCGAGAACTTGAGCAGGTAGAGGCTCACGGCCGTGAACAGGAAGGAGCTGGCCAGCGCCGGCGCGGCGTAGGCCACGAGGACGGTGGTGGGGGTCGGGGTGGTTCGGCTCGCCATGTCAGGCCCACGCCGTCGCGATCACGCGCCGGGTCTCGGGGTCGATGGGCACCGAGACGTCATGGAAGCCGGCAGCGCGAAGGCCGTCGGCCACGGCGTCGCGAGGGCGAAGCGTGTAGATGTTGGCCGGGAGCTTGCTCAGGATGGCAGGGTCTGCGCCGTCGTGGAATGCCATCAGCAGGCGGCCGCCCGGCCGGAGCACGCGATGGAGCTCGCGCAGCCCGGCGTCGAGGTCGGGCCAGAAGTAGAGCGTGTGCACGCTCGCGGCCTGATCGAACCCGGCATCGGGCAACGGGAGCGAGGCCGCGGCGCCCTCGACCAGCCGGGCCGTGCCGGCGGCGAGCTCGCGATGCAGGTGGCGGCGCGCCACCCGGCGCATCACCTCGGACGGGTCGGCGCCCACCGCGATGCCGCCCGGGGCCACCGCGCGCGCGATGCGGCGAAGCATGCGGCCGTGGCCGGAGCCGAGCTCGAGGATCTTCTGGCCCGGCTGCGGGTCGAGGATCTCGAACATCCGCTGGTTGAGGCGGCGGGTGTCGACGGCCATCACCCGGGCGACGACGTGGCCGAGCGGCCCGGTGGGATGGGAGGACTGGCGTGCGATCAGCTGGGACCTGGCCATTGGGACTCCTTGTCGAGCGCAGCGAAATCATAACTGACCGATCTAGTCAGTCAATTAAAATCTCGAGAGCTCTCCAAGGGCCCGCCCTGCCAAAGAAATCAGGATCCGGACCGCCGGTGGAGCCAGGCCGTCGCTTCCCGGAGCCGCGCCTCGAGCTGGCTCTCGGTGGCCTCGGAGATGCCCTTCCTCAGGCCGACCCGCCGGTTCAGGGCCCGGTTCACCTCGGCGTGGGAGAGCGACTTCTGCTGGGCCAGGCGGATCACGAGCTGCTGGTTGCGGTCGCGCAGCCAGCGCCGCCGCCCGCGCCGCGACACCGGCGGCGGCTCCTGCCTGGGGTCGAGCTTGGGGAGCGGCACCGGCTCCACGAGGAACTCCTCGCCGCTCTGGGCCGCCTCTTCGGCCACGACGTCGTGCTCCGCGTCCCACGGGCTCGTCTCGAGCAGCTCGGAGTCGAGCGCGCGCGACTCGATCACCGCGAACAAATCGCGCGACTCCTCCGTCGCCTCGCCGTCGTCCTCGGCCACGAGGACCTCGGGCCCGGGCTCCTCGGGCGGACGCAGCTGGTGACGGCGCGCGCGCTTGATGCCGAGCGCCGCCTCGCGAAGCCGCGGATCGTCGGGGATGAAGAGGAACGCCGGCTGCCTTCCCCGCCCGCGCACGAAGCGCACGAAGCGCCCGACCGCCTGGCGGAAGAAGAGCTCGGTCGTCGTGGTGGTGGCGTACACGCCGACGCGCAACCGCGGAATGTCGACGCCCTCCGAGACCATGCGCACGGCGACGAGCCACGCATCCCGCGAGTCGCGGAACTCGGCGATCCGGCGGCTGGCGTCCGGATCGTCGGACGTCGCCACCCGCGCCGGCTGACCCAGGCGCTGGCGCAGCAGCGAGGCGATGCCGTGCGCGTGATCTTGATCGGTCGCGATCACGAGGCCACCGGCCGTCGGGTCCTGTGCGCGCAGCGTCTGCAGCTGCTCGTTCGCCTGGCCCAGGACGGCGGGGAGCCACTCGCCTTCCAGCGAGAGCGCCGTCCGCAGGCGCTGTCCCACCAGCGGGCCGCCCAGTGCATCGTCGAAGCTCGCGGTGTGAACGCCGCCGTCCGGCGCACGCCAGGACATCTCGCCCTTGACCCGCGGAAAGTAGACGGGCCGCACCACGGCGCGGTCGGCCAGCGCCTCGCCGTAGCCGTACTCGTAGTCCGGCTGCGCCTCGTCGCCCTGGTAGCGCACGAAGGGGATCACGGCGTCGTCGCTCCGAAACGGCGTACCCGAGATGCACAGGCGGCGCGCGGCCCCGTCGAGACCCGTGCGAACCGCCTCGCCCCAGGCGCGACTCTCCCCCGCGTGGTGGATCTCGTCGAGCACGGCGAAGGCACCGCGGGCGATGCGGGCCACCGCCGCGGCGCTCGACGCCAGCTGCTGGTACGTGACGACGATGCCGTGGGCGTCGCGGGGCAGGCCCGAGCGGCCACTCCACTCGGGCTCAAGGAAGAGCCCGAACCCCTCGGCGGCATCGGCCCACTGGAGCTTCAGGTGTGCCGTCGGCACCACGACCACCAGGCCGCGCGCCACCCGGCGCACCAGAGCCCGACGCGCCGCCATCAAGGCAAACACCGTCTTGCCGGCGCCCGGAGTCGCGACGGCGAGGAAGCTCCGCGCCTCCGGCTCCATGGCCGAAGAAGTCGGAGCCGTCTCCTGCGCCTCGAACCGTTCGAGCGCCTCCTTCTGCCAGCGCCGCAAGGCCGGCAGTCGCCGCATCCAACCCCCCATCGATACTCGACTCCGCAGCGGCCTGCGTGCTCCGTCACCCTCGGAGCGACGGCGCACGGTAGCAACTGAGCGCGATCGGTCGCGCTGCTAGCCTGGCGGGGTGCAGCGGGTCCTCTCCTTGCGGATCTCCCTGGCTCTCCTCGTCGCCTGCAGCCTCGGCAGCGAAGCGCCGGCGCTCGCCGAGTCGCCGCCCGTCGACGTACCGCTCGAGACCCACTGCGCAGGGCAGGCGGCGACGCAGCTCGGCTTCGATCCGCGCACCACGCCGCGGCCGGTTCCGCGTACCGCAGCGCGGCCGCCGATGCCGGGCGCCGGTCGGCCTCCGTCGTCGATCGCCCAGCCGTCGGTCGCCCAGCAGCAGGCCTGGTGGGACGGCAAGTACGCGGAGTTCCTGACGGCCTATAGCGCCTGCCTCGCGACGCCCCGCGAGAGTGCTCCGGCCCAGGCGCCCTAAGCCGTTGGTTGTGCCCCGAAGACTGTTGCTGGCACGAGGCTTGCCTTAGCGAGGGCATGCCCAGAGACACCACTCGCTTCCATCCTCCCTTCTGCCCCCACGCCGACTGCGATTCCCGAGTCAGTTCGACCCCTTGGCGCTACGTCCGCCACGGCTCCTACCG
>JASJCN010000099.1 GCA_030065975.1 Myxococcota bacterium | reverse complement strand
GTCCTTCGCGCCAGAGGGCGAGCCACGGGCGCGGTGGGCTTCGCCTCGGTGTCGCGCCCGGTGTCCCCGTCGTCCCCGTCGATGCGCGCACGCAGGCGGGCGTGGAGATCCGACGGCACCGCGGGGCCGGCGAGGCCACGCACGCGCTCGTCGACGCCGCGCAGCGCAAGGAAGCGCTGGCGCAGCTCGGGCGATGCATCGATCTGCTGACGCAGGCGCGCAGCGGCGGCCTCGTCGAGCTCTCCGTCGATCAGCGCGGAGAGCTGCTCGTCGAGCTCGGGATTCATCGGCTCACCTCCGGCTTCTCGGGGACGTGCTCCTCGTCGAGGGCGGCGACCAGACCCACCCGCGCGCGATGCACCAGCGCCTTCACGGACTTCTCCGAGGTGTCGAGCACCTCGGCAATCTCAGCGTAGGAGAGGCCCTCGACGGCACAAAGCCAGAGCGCCTCCCGCTGGCGCGGGGGCAACCCTGCGAGCGCTCCGTCCACCTCGTCTCCCACCCGGCGCGCGTGGGCCACGCGATCGGGCGAGGGGTCGGACGAGACGAGCTGGAGCGGGGCGGACTCGCTCGCGGGGTCCGGCGTCGCATCGGCGCTGTCGTGGTGCTCGCGTCGAAAGGGACGGCGCAGCTCGTTTCGCGCCGCGTTGCCGGCGATGGTGTAGAGCCAGGTCGAGAAGCGCGCCTTGGGCTCGTAGCGATCCCGGGCACGGTGGACCCGCAGGAAGGTCTCCTGCACCAGCTCCTCTGCGACCGCGGGCTCTCTCACCATTCGCTCCACGAAGTGCAACAGGCGGCCGGACCAGCGCTCGAAGAGCCGGTCGAAAGCCGACTCGTCGCCGGCCTGGAAGGCCAGCATGAGCCGGATGTCCTCGTCGCATCCGTCCAATCGTCGTCCGCCTGGAAGAAAAACCCCCGACGGCCTCGGGGGTTGCGTCGACGCAGCGGGGAGCCCCCGCGGGTGGCCAGGCCGGCCGGAGCGGGCCCGAGAGACCCGTCAGCCCCCCGGCAGGCTCTCCCGCAGGAACCCGATCACCGCCTCGTTGAAGCGCTCGCGCTGCTCGATGTTCGAGACGTGGCCGGCGTCGGGCACCACCACGTGGCGTGAGTTCGGCAGCTTCGCCGCCATCACCTCGGCCGCGCGCAGGTAGGCGTTGTCGTTCTCACCGACCAGCACCAGCGTCGGCTGCTGGATGCGCTGCAGCTCGTCGATCACGCCGGGAGCCGGGCCCGAGACGCGCCGCCCGAAGCGGGCGACCCCGGCCGGATCCTGGGCCTGGATGGCGCGACCCGCCGCCTGGGCCTCGGGCAGCTCCGGTCGGCGTCCGATGGAGGTCGCGCCGCTCCGCCCGGTAGTGAACCCCTCGAAGCCGATCTTCTCCAGGCGATCGGCGATGCGGCCCACCTGGGCCTCCCAGCCCGCCTGGGCCTCGGGCTTCTTGAAGCCGGGGCCGCTCGAGAAGAGCAGGAGCGCCTTCACCCGCTCGGGATGGGACAGGGTGAAGTGCAGCGAAGCGAGACCGCCGAAGGAGAGCCCGCCGAGGATGGCGGGCTCTCCGGGCGCCGCCCACTCGAGCACGCGGCCCATGTCGTCGACCACGTGATCGATGGAGTAGGCGTCGAGCGATTCGGGGGAGTCGCTCCGCCCGTGCCCGCGGTAGTCCCACAGCACCACCCGGTAGCCCGCCGCGACCAGGGGCTCGACCTGGGGCCGGAAGTTCTCGTGGGTCTGGCAGTAGCCCACCGACAGCAAGAGCGGCGGGCCCTCTCCGTGGGCTTCGACGTAGAGCTCGAAGCCGTCCTTCGTCTCGATCCGGGTCATGGCCAGGCGGGTCCTCGGGTCGCGCGCATCACGACCCGGGAGCGTCCTCGATCTCGTCCCGGAGCGCTCGCGCCATCTCCTCGAGCTGGTCGCGCAGGGGCCCCTTGATCGTGAACTCCGGCACCAGGCCCTTGGTGTGCCCCTCCATCTCGATCTGGACGCGGGCCCGGGCCGGGTCGAGCTCGTCGATCTCCACCTCGCCCCGCAGCGTACGCCACACGTTGCCGTCGCAGACCTTCTGGAAGCGGATGCTCCCGTCCATCAGGAAATCGAAGTGGAAGGTGGCGATGCCCTCCTGGCCGAGCGCCCGGTACTCCGCCTCGATGGTCTTGCGATCGCCCTCCTTTCTGACCACCTCGACCTTGCGGCCGGGGAACAGCCGCGGAAGGGTCTCGTCCCGGTCGAGCACCTCGATGGCGACGTCCCGGCTGCGGTTGACCTCGAAGACCTTGGTGACGTGCATGGCCCCCCCTCGTCGGCGTCAGTGGATCTCGGTCAGGAAAGGCGGAATCAGGAGCGGCGCGCCGAGCGGCAGCGCCTCGACCGTGCGCAGCCAGCGCCGGACGCCCGAAGGCAGCGGAAGCTCGGGCTGGCTCGCGCGGACCCCGAGCCCGAAGGCCTCGGCGAGCTGCTCGGCCAGGGGCCGCGGCGGCGGGTACTGCAGGATCAAGACGTCCGCCCCGGGGTCGAGGCCGATCAGGATCTTGGCCTCGCGGATCGCCGTGCGCAGCCCGCCCACGGCATCGATGAGGCCGTTGTCGAGCGCCTGCTCCCCCGTCCAGACCCGTCCCCGCGCCACCGCGTCGACGGCCTCGACCTCGAGGCCGCGCCCTTCGGCCACCCGCGAGACGAACAGGTCGTAGATGCGGCGCACGTCCTTCTCGAGCACCTCGCGGGCCCCCGGCGAGAGCGGCTCGGAGCCGAGCAGCAGGTCCGCGCGCTGGCCCCGGGTGAGCGTCTCGACCCCGACGCCGAGCTTGTCGAGCAGGCCCCCGAGCACCGGGCGCAGCACGAAGACGCCGATCGAGCCGGTGATGGAGGTCGCGTTGGCGACGATCTTGTCCGCGCCACACGCCACGTAGTAGCCCCCGGAGGCCGCCACGTCGGAGAAGCTCGCCACCACCGGCTTGCCCATCTCCCGCGCCCGGGCAATCGCCCGCCAGACGATGTCCGAGGCCAGGGGCGAGCCGCCGGGGCTGTCGACCCGGAACAGGATCGCCTCGATGTCGGGGTCCTCGGCGGCCTCGAGGATCGCTCCGGCCACGGTGTCGGCCGCCAGCACGCGATCGCCGCCGCGGGTCACGTCGCCCGAGCCGGTCACCACCGCGCCCGAGCCGTACACGATGGCCATCTGGGCCTCGACGCCGAAGCCGAGTGCGCTCGGATCCACGGCCGCATAGCTCGAGCCCTCGATCACCGGCGGGTCGCCCGCCTCCTCGAGCCACTCGTCGTAGAACGCGATCTGGTCGGCCAGGCCGAGCTCGAGCAGCTGCTCGGGCGTGGTCGGCCCGACGTCGATGGCGGCGCGCACTTCGTCCTCGGAGAGGCCGCGGCCTTCGGCGATGCCCGCGACGAAGCGCCCATCCACCGAGTCGAGCAAGGCGTTCGACATCTCGCGGTTCGCGTCGGACATCTTCGACTCGCCGTAGGCCTCGACGGCGCTCTTGTAGCGGCCGATGCGCTCGTACTCGATCTCGATGCCGATCTTCTCGAGGGCGCCGCCCAGGAACAGGTACTCTGACGCCAGGCCGAGCAGGGCGCTGCGCGACGCCGGCGCCAGCACGATCTCGCCGGCCGCACTGGCGATCCAGTAGTCGAGGTTGGCGCCCAGGGTCTCGAGCTCGAGGTAGGCCACCGTCTTCTTGCCCACCTCGTCGAGGCGCCGGATGGCCGAGCGGATCTCCTCGGCCTTGCCCCACCCGGCCGAGATGCCGCTCATGTCGAAGAGCACGGTCTCGATGCGCGGGTCGCGCTCGACCTTCTTCAGCTCCGAGAGCAGGCCCAGCAGCGAGGACTGCCGGCGGCCGAAGAGCCGGGCCAGGACGGGGTTGCTCGGCGCGTCGACGTACTCGCCGGAGAGGTCGATCCGCAGCAGGCTGCCCTCGGCCACCGAGACCAGCGGCGGCCGCCACCACACCGACACCAGCGTGATCACCGCGATGCCCGCCAGAAGCAACCAGAGCCAGCGTCTCTTCATGCTCTCCTCGTCTCGACCGGATCCATACCCGTTATCCTAGCCGCGTCGTGGCACGAGCGGTCTACATTGCGGGCGTCGGCCTCACCAAGGTGGACCTGACGGGCCGCGTCTTCGGGAGCGTCTTCGACCTCTTCGCCCAGGCCTACGAGCTGGCCCTGGCCGACTCCCGGGTCCGCAGCTTCGACGCCGTGCAGATCGGCATCATGGACTCCGAGGAGTTCGAGAACCGGGCCAACATCGCGGCCAAGGTCGCCGACCGCCTGGGCCTCCGGGGGATCCCGGCCGTCCGGACCGAGACGGCCTCGTCCACCGGGGCCTCCGCCTTCCACGAGGCGTACTACAAGGTGGCCTCGGACCAGTGCGAGAGCGTGCTGGTGCTGGCCGGCGAGCGCATGAAGAACGTGACCACGGACGTGGCCACGGCCATCATGTCGAAGACCGTCGATCCGGTGGAGCGGCGCTTCGGCTTCACCATGCCGGGCCTGATCGCCCTGGTGACCCAGGCCTGGTTCCGCCGCCAGGGCGTGGCCCCGGCCGATCTTCCGGACGTGCTCTCGCGCCTGATGTACCGCGCCCACGCCCTCGGTGCCGAGAACCCCAAGGCCGCCTTCTTCGGACGTCCCGAGACGCTCGAGAGCTACTTCGACGCGAGCTGGAACCTGCCCGTGGCCACGCCGTTGATGCGCAAGGACTGCTCGCCGATCTGCGACGGGGCCGCCGCGGTGATCCTCACCTCGCGCCAGGAAGCCGTCCGCGTCGCCGGCCTGGGCTCGGCGACCGAGAGCTCCTCGATCCTGGATCGCGAGGTGCTGCACCACATGGAGGCCACCCGGGCGGCTTCGCGTCTGGCCTACTGGCGGGCGGGGATCCGCAGCCCGGACCAGCTCGAGGACGTGGTGGTCGAGTGCCACGACGCGTTCAACAGCCTGCTTCCGATCAATCTGGCGGATCTCGGCCTGGTGACCGAGGCCGAGGCGGTCCAGGCGCTGATCGGCGACCCCAAGGCGCCCCCCGCCGACCCCCTGGCCCACCCGGTGAGCGGCATCCGCGGGCGGATCCCGACCAACCTCTCCGGCGGGCTCAAGGCGCGGGGCCACCCCGTCGGCGGAACCGGGCTGTTCCAGATCGCCGAGGCCTACCTCCAGCTGACCGAGCGCTTCCCGAACCCGCGGGCCCAGGTGCAGGGCGCCAGGCTCGGAATCACCCACTCGGTGGGCGGCCCCGGCAACAACAACTACGTGACGATCCTCGAACGCACCGACTCCGCGCGCCGCCGCGAGCCCGTCCCCGAGCCGCGCATCCACTTCCAGTCGGCGCGCAAGCGCAAGCAGAAGACCCCGACCGAGGAGGTCGACCGCCACGGCGAGCGGGCCGTGGTGGAGGCGGCCACCACCATCCACGTGACGGGGCGGAGCAATCCGAAGCCGGTGCACGTGGCCGTCGTCTCGATCGACGGCGGGCGCATGTTCGCCAAGCTCGACCACCCGCCGGGCCAGGAGGAGCCCCCCGAGCAGATCCTGGCGGGTCAGCGGGTGAAGCTCCTGGTCAAGGACGACGGCGACCACTACTTCCAGCTCGACCGCGGCGGGCTCGGCCTGGGGCGCTTCGTGGAGCGCGTCCGAGAGCGTATGCTGGGGACGTCATCGACGGGCGACTCCGAAGAGGACTGAGGAGCGAGGACCACGAGATGGAAGCCAGCAAGATCCGCCGCCGCATCCTGGACGAGCACACCCGCATCACCGGCTGGCTCGCCGAGCTCGAGCACCTGGCGAGCCGGCTGCGGACCGGCGAGCCAGGCATCGTCGAAGAGGTGCAGAAGCGCGCGCGGGAGTTCTCGACCTTCTTCCTGAGTCACCTCGATCTCGAGGAGCGCATCCTGGTCCCGGCCCTGCGCCGGGCGGGAGACGAGTCGACCGAGGTCGCCCAGCGGCTGATCGAGGAGCACGCGGCCCAGCGCCTGCTGGTCAAGCACTTCGCCGAGGGCACCGCGGCCGAGACGCGCGAGCCGGTGGACGTGGCGAAGGCCGTGGATGCCTTCGTCGCGGACATCCGGGCCGACATGAAGGCGGAGGAGTCGGTGGAGCTGGACCCGACCCTGCTCCACGATCCGGACTGAGCCGCCGGACCCTGCTTCGCCTACTCGCCTAGCATGCGGTCGAAGCGATCCTCGCTGTCGCGATGGGCGCGATCCACCGAGCCGCCGTAGCGCGGCTTCGAGGCGTGCTCCTCGGCTTCGACCGGGTCCGCGCCCAGGATCGTCGCGAGGGAACCGCCGAAGGCGCCGCCGGGCCCGTGCTGGTAGAGCTCGAGGCCGAGCCAGACGCCCCCGATGATGAGCAGCATTCCGAACACTTTGCCCATGAGCAGTCTCCAGGGTGTCCTCTCTGGATCGGCCGAACGCGGCGCCGGGTCGAGGCCGTCCCTTCGGGGTGGCGCCTCCGGAGCCGGGATCGGTGGTCGGGACGTCCGTAGAGCCCTCTAGAGCGCGTTCAGGGCGTCTGCGTACTCCCGGGCCAGGTCCCTCCAGTCCTCGATCCCCACGGAGATGCGCACGAGGCCGGGCGTGACGCCGGCCTCGGCGAGCTGCTGCTCGTTCATCTCCGAGTGGGTCGTGGTGGCGGGGTGGCAGGCCAGGGACTCCATGCCGCCCAGGCTCACCGCGTTCTTCGTGATGCGCAGGCGCCGCAGGAACTCGAACGCCATGGGCTTGCCGCCCTTCAGGTCGACCGAGAAGATCGCGCCCGGGTAGTCGCACTGGGCCGCGTAGATGCGCTGCTGCTCGGGCTCCTCGAAGAAGAGCGGGTGGTGGATGCGATGGGCGTTCTTGTGCCCGCGCAGCGCCTCGACGATCCGCTGCGCGTTCTTGCTCTGCTTGTTCATGCGCAGCGAGACCGTCGCGAGCCGGCTGTCGAGGAGCCAGCACTCGTCGGGCTGGAGGATGTTGCCGAGCATGGAGCGCGTGGCGCGCAGGTGCCGCGTCAACTCGGGGTCCCGTGCCGTCACCACGCCTCCGAGCATGTCGCTGAAGCCCGCCAGGTACTTGGTGGCGGAGTAGATGCACAGGTCGGCTCCCAGGGTGAGCGGATGCTGGAAGACGGGGCCGAGAAAGGTGTTGTCGACGGCGACGAGCGGGGGATCGGAGCGCTCACGAGCCCGGGCCGCGGCGTGGGCGATGTCGGTCATGCGCAGGGTGGGATTGGCCGGCGTCTCGATCAGCACCATGCGCAGATCCCCTGCCTCGGCGATCGCGCTTGCCATGGCGTCCAGGTCTCCGGCCGGAACCGGGATCGGCTGGATGCCGAAGTCGCGCATCAGCTCGTAGAGCAGCATGTGGGTGCCGCCGTAGACGGGCACCGTGTAGATCAGCTGGCTTCCGGGCTTGCACCAGGTGAGGATCGCCGAGGAGATCGCGGCCATGCCGGTGTTGAAGACCGCCGCGCTCGAGGCGCCGGTCTCGAGCGGCACCATCTGGTCCTCGAGGATCTCCGCATTGGGATGGGAGAGCCGCGAGTAGATCAGCTCGACGTCTTCGTCGGGGTCCGCCTCGACCTTTCCGAGGGCCACGGCGAAGGCGCGCTCGGCGGCCTCCGGGCTCGAGAACACGTAGGTCGACGAGCGGAACACCGCCGGCCGCGCCGAGCCCACCGACAGACGCGGATCGAACCCGCGCATGAGCACCTGGGTGTCCGGCCGCGCCACCAGCGGCGGAAGGGGCCTGCGCCCCTTGTCATCGCGTGCTTCGCCCAAGGCCCCCCTCCTCTGGCGTCGTCCGACGCCCCGAACATAGGGGGCCGTCGGGAGGGGCGCCCGGGATCTAGAAGCCCTGGAAGCGCGCGAAGTCCTCGAGCCCGCCGCGATCGGTACGCAGCTCGTTGATGGGCGCGTCGGGGTCGCCGTAGCCGAGGGCCATGCCGCAGAAGACGATCTCGTCGTCGGGGATGCCGGTGACCTCGCGGATCGTCTTGCCCCAGAGCGACCACGCCTCCTGCGGACAGGTGTGCAGCCCGTGCTCGCGGGCGAGCAGCATCATGCTCTGCAGGAAGATGCCGAGGTCGGCCCACTGGGGCGGCCCCATCTGCTGGTGGACGGAGAGGAACATCCCGACCGGCGCACCGAAGAACTCGAAGTTCTTCGCCATCTGCCTCGCGCGGCCCGCGGCGTCGTCACGCTCGATGCCCACCAGCCCGTACATCTCGTGGGCGACGGCGCTGCGCCGCTCGACGTAGGGCGAGGTCAGCTCGGGCGGGTAGATGGCGTACTCGGGCCCGTCGCCGAAGGGCGTCTCCTTGCTCTTCTCGGCGACGCGATCCTTGAGCCTTCGCAGCGCAGAGCCGGTGAGCACGGTGAGGCGCCACGGCTGCAGGTTGCCTCCCGAGGCCGCCCGGGTGGCCGTGGTGACGATCTCGCGCACCACGGCCTCCGGGACGGGATCCGGCAGATAGGCCCGGACCGAGCGCCGCGTGTCGAGCGCGGCGCTGACGGTCGGGGACGCTTCGGTCTCGAGGGGGGCCCTCAGAAGACGATCACACCGCGGGCGTTCACGCCGTTGTTCATGTCGTCGAAGGCCTCGTTCACCTGATCGATCGTGTAGGTCTTGGTGACCAGCTCGTCGAGCTTCAGGCGGTTGGCCTTGTAGAGGCCGAGCAGCCGCGGGAAGTCGATGTTCGGGCGACCGGAGCCGTACATCGAGCCCGTGAGCACCTTCTCCTGGAAGGGCAGCAGGAAGGTCGGGAGCGTGATCATGCCGTCGGGTCGCGTCACGCCGACGACCACCGCGGTGCCGCCCTTGCGGATCGAGTTGTACGCCTGGACGATCACGTCGGGCACGCCGATGCACTCGAACGCGTAGTCGGCGCCGCCGGCGGTCAGCTCCATGATCTTGGCCACGGCGTCGCCGTCGGTGCTCGGGTTGACCGTGTGGGTCGCGCCGAACTGCTGGGCGTACTCGAGCTTCTTGTCCTCGAGGTCCACGGCGATGATGCGCTCGGCCCCGGCCAGGGCAGCGCCCTGGATGGTGTTGAGACCGATGCCGCCGGCGCCGAACACCGCCACCGAGGTGCCGGGCTGGATCTTCGCGGTGTTGAGCGCCGCGCCCACGCCCGTCATCACCGCGCAGCCGACCAGCGCCGCGCGATCGAGCGGAATGTCGGGGTCGATCTTCAGCACGTTGTCGCGGTGGACGGTGGCGTACTCGCTCATCACACCGACGCCGGCCATGTGGCTGACGGAGTTGCCGTCCTTGTCGGTGTAGCGGGTGGTGCCGTCGGTCATGGTGGAGACGGCCTTGGCGGCGGCGTCGCAGAGCTGGGGACGACCCTCGGCGCAGTAGCGGCACTTGCCGCACATGGGCACCCACACGATCACGACGTGGTCGCCGACGGCGATGTCCGTCACGCCAGGGCCGACCTCCTCGACGATGCCCGCGGCCTCGTGGCCCATCACCAGGGGCGGCGGCATGGGGATGGTTCCGTTGGTGGTCGAGTAGTCGCTGTGGCACACGCCGCAGGCCTTCATCTTGACCATCACCTCGCCGAGCTTCGGCGACTCGACCTCGAGCTCTTCGATCACGACGGGAGCGTTGAGCTCCCGGACGACGGCTGCCTTGGCCTTCTTGCCCATCTGGGGATCTCCTCGGGTTCCTGCTCGGATCCGGAACGGATCCGCGGATGCTGGGACGCGGGGCGCGGGGAATCCCCTTCTGCGGGGCCCCGCACCGGGAACGTGGGAAGTGGATGGTGGGCTGGGTTGATTCGCGTGTCAATCAGCCGGGCCGGCTTTCGCCAGCGCCGGCTCAGGGGTCGCGCCCGCGTATACTGGCGATGCATGGCCATCCGACTGTTCCGCCCGAGCGATCTGCCCGCCGTCGTGAGCCTCTCGGCCAGCTGCGCCCGCGCCGAAGCCGACTTCGTGCTGAACCCGATGTGGGAGTCGGAGGCCGAGTTCCACGCCGAGTTCGAGCGCCACGGCATCTCGCCCGAGGAGCACCTCCTGGTCGACGACCTCGGCGAGGGCGAGGTCGTGGGCCTCTCGGGCTTCCTGCGGCCCTACGGATCCCAGGCCGGCGGCATCTTCTGCCCCGTCGTCGAGCGCAGCCACCGCGGCCAGGGCAGCGGCGGCGAGCTGCTGCGGGCGGCCCTCGAGCTCGGCAAGCAGCAGCTCGGCCTGAGTCTCGCGACGGCGGGGATCGGCACGCGCAACCGCGGCGGCTACCACCTGCTCACGGCCCACGGCTTCCGCCCCGTGCGCCAGCACTTCTTGATGCGCTGCGAGTCGCGGCCCGAGGTGGCCGCCATGCCCGAAGGCCTCACGGTCGAGCCGGCCTCGGCCGGCGACCTCGAGGCCATCCTCGCCATCTACGAGAGCTGCGGCTTCGAGGCCCGCACGCCCGAGCAGATGCAGCGGATCTTCGAGAACGGCCGGCACGCCCACGCCGTGGCCAGGCGGGACGGCGAGGTGGTGGCGTTCTCGGAGCTCGAGACCCATTGGCCCACGCGCAGCTGGGTCGCCTACGTGGGCGTCGAGCCCGGCCTCCGCGACCGCGGGGTGGGGACCAGCCTGGTCGGCTGGAGCGTGGCCGCCGCCTTCGACCGAGGCGTGACCCAGGCGCTGCTGCTGCTCTCACCCGCCAACCGAACGGCCGTCCGCGCCTACGAAAAAGTAGGCTTCCGCCGAGCCCGCCTCTTCGACGTCCTCGAAAAGTCCCTCTAGGGAGGGGACGGTCCTTGCCCTTCGGGGCAAGGACCGTCCCCATCCCTGGGGGTTAGAACGAGACGCCTTCGCCGCCGATCTCGTTCGTGAAGTAGTTGAAGTCGGCGACCTTGCCGGCCTCGGTGAAGTACACGTCGCAGGTGTAGCCCTGGCCCTTCGAGCCGCTGGCGCCGATGTAGGGGATGCCCACGCCGAGCCCGCTCGACTGCACGTACTCGTAGTGCCAGTGCGTGTAGCCGGTGTGCATCTGCCGGCCGGTGGCGCGCGGCTTGCCCTCGAGCAGCGCCTCGACCTGGGCCATGGTCATGCCCTTCTTCAGCTTGGACGCGTTCTCGTAGTTGAACTGGTTGCCCTGCCGGTTGAGCCCGATGCTCGCGCAGCCCGTCACGAAGAAGAGCGCAGCCACCGCCGCGATCACCCGCATCCGCCCCATGCTTGCCATGAACGACATCGATTCCCCCACTTCCCTTCGCCGGCCGCCGGGCCGGCGTTCATCCTTGCGATCAGTCTGCCAGATGTGGCCGAGGCGCGCCGTCTGCGGCCCGCTCCCCCTCTTCGGCGCACTCGGCCTCCGACTTCAGAACGGGAGCGCGCAACTCGAACAGCGCCATCTCCCGCGAGGCGGCGATGCGCAGGCCCGGCCCCGCCACCCCGAGGCCGCGATTCACGTAGAGGGTGCTGCCGCCCTCGTGGAAGAGCCCGCGGTCGTAGCGGGTCATCAGCCGGGCCACGTTGAAGGGCCGCTCGAGCCCGGGCACCGCCACCTGCCCGCCGTGGGTGTGGCCGGCCAGCACGAGGGGAAACCCCAACCGCCGCGCCTGACCGAAGAGCTCGGGACGGTGGACGAGGAGGACCGTGGGCCCGTCGTCTGGCCGTTTGTCTGCCAGCTCCTCGAGCTCGGGCACCTCGATGTCCCGTGCCGTCCAGAGCACGGGCGGGTCGTCGAGGCCCGCGAGGTAGAAGGGCTCCGGATGGGGCAGGCGGATCAGGTCACGGCGCAGCAGCCGGATGCCGGGCGCGTGCTCGGCCATCGCCCGAGCGACCCGATCCAGGCCCACGTACACGTCATGGTTGCCGAAGATCGCGTAGACCCCGAGCGGCGCACGCAGCTCGCCCAGAGCGCGAGCGCCCTCGGCGATCGCGGTGGGGTCGGCGTCGAAGAGGTCGCCGGTCAGCACGATCACGTCGGCCTGCTGGGCGTGGATGCGATCGACCAGACGCGACACGCCCTCCCCGTCGAGGCGATTGCCGATGTGGAGGTCGGAGACCTGGAGCAGGCGCAGGCCCTCGAGGCCGGGCGGCAGGCCCTCGAGCTCGAAGCGATGACGCTCGAGCCGGATGCGCCACTGCCCTCCGGTGAAGCCCCACGCGACGAGCCCGGCGACGACGGCGACGCACCCGACGCTCGCCGCGCGGAGGATGCCGAAGCTCGCCTCGGTGCCCGCGCCCAGGAGCCACGCGGCGCCGCCGGCCAGGCCCCCGACTCCCCAGCCGAGCCCGACGCCGCCCGCGAGCAGGATCGTCGCGACGCAGGTCGTGTAGTAGGCGGCCATCATCCGCTGGGTATGCCCCGTGGCGTTGCGACGCGCGCGGATCACCGGGATCAGCCCCACGTTGAAGGCGACGAGCCCGCCCGCCACCGCCGCGCAGACGAGCGGGCCCGGCAGCGGGCGCTGCGCCAGAACGACCCAGGCCCAGTGCAGGATCATCACGTGGGCGAGGCCGAGCAGGCCGGTCAGCGCCCGGGTCATCCGCCCCAGCACGAAGCGTCCGATGAATTCGAGCAGGAGCCTCAACGCGAACGATCCTCGAGTCCGACCCACGGCAGCATCCCGCGACGGTAGCGGGCCCGGAAGGGGGCCTGCCGATCGGGCCGGCGCCGGCTCAGAAGCGGTCGGCCGTCCAGAAGACGCTCGTCCCGGCCGGGAAGAGCCGAGCCACCAGCTCGGCGGCGGGCTCGGGCGGCAGACCCAGCCGCTCGGCCAGGGCGGGAGCGTCGAGACAGCGCCACAGGGTGCGCGGGTCGTCCACCTCCTGGACCGCGATTCCCTGCCCTTCGAGGCCCGCGCGCAGCGCCGGATCGAAGCCGAGCGCGGGGGCGACCAGCAGCTCCTCCGTCTCGTGGGCGATCTCGGCACACAGGCGCTCGCGCGCGTCGGGCTCGCAGCCGAGCTCGAGCAGGACGCGGAAGCCGCTCAGCACCGCGCTCCGCAGATAGGCCACCACCCGACCCCCCTCGCGCACGACGCGGAAGCGCTCGTCGGGGTTGCCCGCGTTGGCGAGGCTCGCCTGCCAGAGGTCCGCGTCGCGAACGACCGGGCCGTCGAGCGCGCCGGAGTAGCGGGCGTGGAGCGCGCGCACGTCCTCGAGGTCCCGCGCCGCATCGAAGTCGAGGCTTTGCGACGGCGCCGGCGGGCTTCCGCTCGGCCGCAGCAGCGCATTGCGCCAGCCGACGGGGACCCAGCCGAGCTTCGCATACCAGTGGGGCCGTCCGGCGAAGAGCAGCGAGAGCAGCATCCCCTGGCTGCGCATGTCGTCGGCCGCGCGCGCGAGCAGCGCTTCGCCGAGACCGCGCTTGCGCACCGAGGGATGGGTGAAGACGCTCCCGATTCCGCCCATGGGCACCACGACGCCGCGCACCGAGACCGGCCGCGGGAACACCTGCACGCAGGACAGCAGCCGCCCGTCCTCGACCGCCACGTGGACGTTGCGCTCCTCGAAGGTCGGGTCGTCCTCGAGGTAGCGGCGGAAGAAGTCGGCCGAGCGCCAGCCGTCGCCGACACCCCAGCCGTCGAGGAGCGCGAGCAGCTCCTCGCGTTCGCTCGGGTCGAGGCTTCGGAACTCCACGGCAGGGCCACTATACTTCTCCCATGTCCGACGCTCGCTCCGTCTACAAGGCGGCCTTCCAGCACTTCGCCAACGACCGCTTCGAGGAGGCGGCCGCGGGATACCGCGAGGCCATCGACCTCGACGGCGGGCTCGCCATCGCCTGGAACGGGCTCTCGATGGTGCTGGCCCGCCTGGGCGACCTCGAGGGCGCCATCGAGGCCGGCAAGAAGCTCGTCGAGCTCGAGCCCGACGACCCGCTCTCGCACACCAACCTCTCCCGCCTCTACCAGCAGAACGGCATGATCCCCGAGGCCGAGGACGAGGCCGCGAAGGCCATGCAGCTCTCGATGAACCGGGACGGAGAGGGCTGAGCTAGCCCGTATTGCGAAGCGCCGCGGCCACGCCGTTCAGCGAGAGCCGCAGCGCCGCCTCGCCCGAGGGGCCGATGCGGCCCGCCCGCTTCCTTCGCGTCAGCTCGAGCTGCAGGTAGGAGAGCGCATCGAGGTCGGGCTGGCGCGACTCGATGTCGCGGCGCAGCGCCGGGTCGGCACCGAGGAGACGGCGTTGCCCGTTCGCCCGCAGCACGCCGCGCCGCGCCAGCACGAACTCCTGCTCGATGCGTGCGGCCATGGCCGCGGCACCGGGTACGCCACGCGCGAGGCCCATCCAGCGCGAGCCGATGCGCAGATCGACCTTGGCGAGCACTTGCTCGAGGTTGTCGACGGCGGCGCGGAAGAAGGGCCAGGAGCGGTAGAGGCTCCGCAACTGCGGTCGCCGGCCGCTCTTGTGCCACGCCTCGAAGGCGGTGCCCGCGCCGTACCAGGCCGAGAGCAGCAGCCGGTTCTGGTTCCAGGCGAAGGTCCACGGAATGGCGCGCAGGTCGGAGATGCCGGCTCCGGCCTTCCGGCGGGCCGGACGCGAGCCGATCTGCAGCGACGAGATCGTGTCGATCGGCGTCGCGTGGTGGAAGAACTCGACGAAGGCCGGATCGTCGTGCACGAGGGCGCGGTACGTCTCGCGCGAGCGATCGGCGAGCTCGTGCATGGCGGCGAGCCACGAGTCCTTCGGCAGTGCCGCGTCGAGGCCGATCGAGGCCTCGAGGGTCGCGGCCACGAACTGCTCGAGGTGGTACACCGCGTTGTCGAGGGAGCCGTACTTGCTCGAGATCACCTCGCCCTGCTCGGTGAGCTTGATGCGACCGCTCACCGTCCCGGGCGGCTGGGCCTGGATCGCGCGGCGCGTGTTGCCTCCGCCGCGGCCGATCGCGCCGCCGCGGCCGTGGAAGAGCTCGAGGGTGACGCCCGCCTCGGCCGCCTGGTCGGCGAGCCGTCGCTGGGCGCGCTGGAGCGCGAAGCAGGCCGCGAGATAGCCGCCGTCCTTCGCCGAGTCGCTGTAGCCGAGCATGATCTGCTGGCGCATGCCGCGCGCCTCGAGCACCGAGCGATACAGAGGCGAGCCGTAGAGCCGGGCCATCGCGTCCGGCGCCCCCTCGAGCCCGTCCACGGACTCGAAGAGCGGCACGAAGTCGACCTGGCTCGAGAGGCTGCCGTCGGCGTCCACCGCGACGAGCCCCGCCCAGCGCGCGAGCAGCAAGAGCTCGAGCACGCTCGCGTGGTCCTCGGTGTTGCTGATCACGAGATCCCGCACCACCTCCTCGCCCTTCCTCGCGTTCGCCTCGGCGATGCCGCGCAGGGTGTCGAGCACCTCCCGCGCCTCTTCCGACAGTCCCGCCAGGGCCGGGGCCTCGGGCGAGTCGCGGAAGCGCTCCTCGAGGAAGCGCGCCTGCTCGGCGATGGGCAGTGAGTCGAGAGGCCCCTCGGTCGGGCACACGAGCTCGGCCACCGCGGCGTTGTGTCGGCGCGCGTGCTGGCGCACGTCGAGCGCCACGAAGGAGAAGCCGAAGCTCTCGACGGCGCGGTCCAGATCGCGCAGCGCGCCCTCGGCCAGGCGCGTGCCCTTGTGCCGCCGCAGGCTCCCGGCGATGGCGGCCAGGTCCTCGCGCAGCTCGTCGGGCCCGGCGTAGCCGCCCTCGCGCCCGGGCGGAAGCTGCGCGTCGGTCTCGCGCAGGCTGCGCTCGAGCCGCAGCGCGATGGCGTTGAGCTTCAGCCGATACACCTCGGCGGGATTGCGCCCCTCGACCCGCCGCGCGAACTCCTCGTCGCGCTCGAGACGCGTCTCGACGTCGGCCACGAGAGCGGGAGCGGCCGAGACCTCCGCGGTCGACGAGGTGAGGCGGTCGAGCAGCGCGACCGCGTCCGCCCAGTAGCGCCGCTGGGCCGCGCGACGGTAGAGACGCAGGGATTCGGCCGTGACCATCGCCGTGACGAAGGGGTTCCCGTCGCGGTCGCCGCCGACCCAGCTCCCGACCCGGAGCACCGAGCCCGGTAGCTGCGCCCTGCCGCCGTACACCTCGGCCATCGCTTCCTCGAGCAGGCGGCGCACCCGGGGCACGGCGTCGAAGAGCGTCGACTCCAGGCGATGGATCGCGTGAGTCACCTCGTCCATCGGCGTCGGCGCACGATGCAGGCTGAAGCTCGTCTGCCAGAGCGCCGTGAGCTCGCGCAGGAGCTCCTCGTCGTCGTCGCCATCCAGCAGGTCGCTCACCCGGCTAAGCGCCGAGTGCACGGTCCAGCGGGTCGCGTCGGTGGGATGAGCCGTCAGCACGATGGTGGCCGAGAGCTCGCGCACGGCGTGGTGCAGGCTGCGGGCGTCGACGCCGCGCCGCGAGAGGTCGCGCAGCAGCGCGCGAAAGGCCTCGCCCTGGCTCTCGCCCCGCGCCCGGATCTCCTCGCGCAGCTCGCACACGTTCACCAGCTGCTGCCGGATCGCCAGCGCCCGCGCCAGGGCCAGCATCCGCTCGGCGGGGAGCCGGCGCAGCAGGGCCACCAGCCGACGTTCGGCCGCCTCGGCCTGGCGCGGCAGCGAAGAGGCGCTGTCGATCACGCGGCCGAGCAGCCGCGCGAAGAGCGGGCCTTCCTGCTCGAGCACGACCTCCGAGAGCAGCCCGGCCGCGCGCTCGATCTCCCGTCGGAGCGCCGCCCCCGTCCCTCCTCGCCCGATCCCCGCAGCCATCTCGCGACGGATGATACCCTTCGCCAGCGCCAAGCCCCGAAGCCGCCCGGAGGATTTCCGCCATGGCCGACGACCCCAAGTCCTTCCAGCTGTCTCCCGAGATCCACCGCTACCTGCTCGATCACGGCACACCCCCCGACTCGGTGCAGGAGGCGCTGATCGAGGAGACGAAGAAGCTCGGCGGAATCTCCATGATGCAGATCGCGCCCGAGCAGGGAGCCTTCATGACGATCCTGACCCGCGCGCTCGGCGTCCGGCGCGCCGTCGAGGTCGGGACCTTCACCGGCTACTCCTCGCTGGCCATCGCCCGCGGCCTGCCCGAGGACGGGCACCTGCTCTGCTGCGACGTGAGCGAGGAGTGGACGGCCATCGCACGGGGCGCCTGGGAGAAGGCCGGGGTCGACCACAAGATCGAGCTGCGCATCGCCCCCGCCGCGGAGACCCTGCGCGCCCTCCCCGAGGAGGAGGTGTTCGAGCTCGGCTTCATCGACGCGGACAAGACCCGCTACGAGATCTACGCCGACGAGATCCTGAAGCGCATGAAGCCGAACGGCCTGCTGCTCGTGGACAACGTGCTGTGGCACGGCGCCGTGGTGGACGCCTCGAACCAGACCGACGACACCCGCGCGATCCGCGACTTCAACGAGCGCTTCGCCGCGGACGAGCGCGTCGACACCGTGATGCTCCCGATCTCCGACGGGCTCACGATCCTGCGCAAGCGCTAGCCGTCGGGCTTGGGAGGAGGCGGAGCTGGGTCAGGTCCGTCTCCGACAAGAGTCGGGTGATGTCGTCGCCGGACCTGACCCAGCTCCGCTCACCCGGCTCGGGAGCGGCACGACTCACGCGCAAGGGAGATCGGAATCGCAGAGAAGGGGCGCAGCCTGCTGGCGGTCAGGCGGCGCCTGGGTCGAGTCCGAGACAGCGCAGCGCGAGGTCTGCGATGGCGTCCGCGAGCGGCTCGGCCAGGGGCGACTCGGGATCGTCGAGCTGCACGCCGGTGTCGACCACGTCGCGCCCCAGGGCCACGACCATGCGCACCGTCCGGTGGATGAGTCGCTGCATCTCCTCGGTGCGGTCGAGCTCGGGCATGCAGCGGAACACCAGCTGCGCCGCCAGACCCTGCTGATCCCGATCGAAGCGGGTCTGGCGCGCCAGGAACGCGGGATCGTCGAGCCCCGCCCGACGGAAGTTGCGCACGATCTGCCGGTCGCCGGTCATGTGGGGCAGGAAGACCTGCACGGCCAGCTTGATTCGCTGCTCCACCGGCGCGTCGAGCTGCTCGAGCCAGCCTCCCGCCTGCTCGATCTCCGCCCGGGTGCGGCTGCAGTACTCCTCGTGGAGACAGTGCAGCAGCGCGTTCTTGGTGCGAAAGCGCGCGTACAGGGTCCCTTGCGAGACGCCGGCTTCCGCGGCGATCTGCATCAGGGAGACCTTTGAGAAGTCGCTGCTCTGCAGCAGCTCGCGCGCCGCCTCGAGGATCCGATCGGCGGCCCGCTTGGACCGCTCCTGCTGGGGAGGCGGAACGTCGTGGGTGTGGCTTTGCATGGAGCTCTCTCGTGCGCCTTTCCCAGGATGGCACCACCGCGTGGGCCGCTGCAAGCCGGCCACGCTCGGTCTCCGCGCACCTGCTCGATGATGGTGGAGCGGCTCTCGGCGTCGAACGGCACCGGCAAGCCGCGCAGGAAACCGTCCGGATCAATCCCGATCACCAGGCTTCGCCCGCCTAACGCTCCCGCTCGCGCTCGAGCACGGCCGCGAAGTCGGGCGGGTCCGGCGAGGTGGCAGCGACGTCGCGGACGCTTGCCGCCGCTGCGTGGAGCATGTGGCGAGGCGCGGCGGCGGCGACCCTCTCGTCGCCGTACACGCGGTCGCCCAGGATCGGGTGTCCCAGGTGGGCCAGGCTCACGCGGATCTGGTGCAGGAAGCCGGTGGTGGGCTGCACCTCGACGAGACTCGCCTCACGGAAGGTCTCGAGCACGCGGTAGGCGAGCTTGGTGCGTCGCGTACGGCGGCCGTGGGCCGGGTCGCCCTCGGGCACCACGCGCACGCGGGCGGGGCGATGCTGGGCGACCGCCAGCTCGAGCACCAGCTCGGCCTCGCCGCGCAGCGCTCCGGAGACGAGCGCGCGGTAGGTCTTCTTCACCTTGTGGCGGCGGAAGGCCGTACGCAGGGCGTCGAAGCGCTCCTCGTCGGTGGCGAATAGCAGGACGCCCGAGGTGTCGACGTCGAGGCGGTGCACGACGCCGGAGCGCAGGCCGCCCTCGCCGATGCCGGGCAGGTAGGGCCAGCGGCCGACCAGGGCGTTCAGCACCGTGCCCGTCTCCTCGGCGCGCAGCGGATGCACCGGCTGGCCGGCGGGCTTGTCGATGGCCACCCAGCCCGGCCCCCGCTCGAGCTCGACCAGGGGAGCGTCGGGCTCGGGGATCGGCGTCCGCTCTTCGGGCGGCGTCCAGCCGGCGACGTCGATCGTCGCACCCAGGGCGACGCGATCGCCCTTGTCCGAGAGACCGACCGGACGCCCGTCCAC
>JASJCN010000098.1 GCA_030065975.1 Myxococcota bacterium | reverse complement strand
GATCACGGCCAACGCGATCTGCGCCGGCGTGACCGAGACGCCCGCCGTCGCGAAGATCCCCGGGGCCGTGATCGCATGGGGCGCGAGCTCGAGCGCCAGCTGACGCACGACGGCCTCGAGGGCGGCCTTGGCCACGCCGACCGGCCCGTAGGAGGGGATCACGCGGCGGCCGCCTTCGCTGGTCATGGCGAACACGCGCCCACCCTCGGCGAAGAGCCCGCCTTCGACCAGCGCCTGCACCCAACCGACGAGGCTCGTGGCCATCACGTCGAGGGTCATGGCGATCTGCGGCGCACGGACCGCGCTCTTCGCGTCCTCGGCGACGAGGGGCCGCAGGGTCCCGAACGCGATCGAGTGGAGCAGCACGCGGACGGGGCGATCGTCGCCCGCCTCGGCGCGCAGGCGCTCGATCACGGCGTCGCGCTTCTCGGGGTCGGCGGCATTGGTGTTCACGAACACGGCTCGTCGCCCGAACGCCTCGACGTCCTTGGCCACGCCTTCGGCGAGAGCGAGGGTGGCGCGGCGATCGAGGTGCACGCCGAGCACGTCGAGCCCGGCGGCCGCGAAGGCGCGGGCGGCGGCGGCGCCGAAGCCGCTCGAGGCACCGAGGATCACGGCCCAACCGGGATCGGGCCCGAGCGGCTCGGGCCCGAGGCTCGCGCTCGACTGGCTCTGGCTCACCGCGTCTCTCCTGGCTGGATGGGAATGATCCGGGGCGGCGTGGAGACCCGGCTCTCGATGCGCAGCATGCCGACGAAGGCCGTCCCGCGCGCGGCCGGGAGCTCCACGCCGAGCAGCCGCGCGAGGGTCGGGCCCACGTCGAGCTGGCGGATGTGGGCCACCTCGAGCCCGCGCCGCACGCCGCGGCCGAAGGCGACGAGGCCCGGCGTGTCCTCGCCCGCACCGGAGCCGGGCGCGCCGAGCCAGGGCGCCGGCTGGAGGAAGGCGCCGCGCGCGGAGTCGACGAGGGTGAAGCCCTCCTCGGCCTCGACGCCGAACCAGGCCTCCGGATCGGTCTGCAGGCCCATCATCTCCTCGGCCCCGACGACCCGGAACGCGCCGGTGCGCTCGGCGGCGGACTGGAGCCGCCGACGCGCCTCGAGGGCCGCCTCGGTGTCGTTCGCGTAGAGGAAGGCCGAGCCGCCGTTCGCGCGCAGGATCGCGCGCCAGCTGCCCTGCTCGACGTCGATCAGGTTCGCGTCGGCCAGCAGCTTGTTGGGGCGCACCAGGCTGTGGATCGACTCCCAGGCCACGTCACCGAGCACGATCAGCGTCGTCCCGGCGAGCCGCTCGACCTCGGCCAGGCAGCGCAGCACGCCCTCGATCTCGGCGTCGACCTTCGCGAAGGCGGCGCGTGCCGCGGGAGAGCGCGGGCCCTGGGCGCGCAGCGCCGGAAGCGTCTGGGTGAGGCGCAGCAGGACGAGACGCGGCGCGCGCCGTGCGCTCAGCACCCGGCACGCCGAGGCCGCGAGGAAGGCGTCGCGCGCAGCACTCGGGCGCACGAGGTCGACGCCGCCCCGAGCGGCGGGCTCGAGCAGCGAGGCCGACCCGCCGGCCTGGAGCAACGCGGCGGGATTGTCGGCCAGCCCCGGCACGAGATCGGGAATCAGGAGCGGGATCTTCGAGCCCTGGGTCGCCGGCCAGTCGAAGGCCGCGACGCCCTCGCCGGCCGCCAGCACGGGCTGCCACACCCGGGTGCTCTCGACCTCGCCCGCGCGCGTCAGGTGCTCCCGGGTCACGCCGCGCGGGCCGAGGCGCCGGTCCCCCGTCACTCCGTGGGAGCGGGGCGTGGCGCCCGAGTCGAGGGTCACGTGCACGGGGTAGGCGCTCGCCGGAGTGACGGACGTCACGCGACGCACGGCGGCACCGTTGGCGGCCAGCTTGCGCAGCACGGGCATGCCACCGCTCGCGTCGAGGTAGCGGTCGGGCGAGAGCCCGGAGACGCTGACCACGACCAGCTGCCGGGTCGCGCCGGCGCCGGGATCCCAGCGCTCGAGATCCGGGAGCCCGTCCTTCTCGAGCTCGGGCGCCGCTTCCTCGGGCGAGCTGGCACACCCGGCCACGACCAGCACCATCGAGAGCAGGAGCCCCGCGATCCCCCCCACGCGATGCGTCCGCATCAGGTGAAGATGCCCTTGCGCAGCTCGCGGCCGCGTCGCAGCAGGGCTTCGATCTCCCCGCGCACGCGGTCGACCTTCTCCTGGATCACCGCGTCCTCGTCGTCGGCCTCGCCCTCGAAGCGCAGCGGCTCACCGAAGTGGATGCGGTAGCGCACGGGCAGGGGCAGCAGGCCCAGGGGCCCGAGCCAGGGGAAGCCCAGGGTGATCGGCAGGGCGGGCATGCCGAAGAGGTTCGCCACCGACTTCAGGTTGGCAATCCCCGGCTGCTGCTCCTCGGAGCCCACGATCCCCACGGGCACGATCGGCACGTCACAGGCCAGGGCCAGCCGCATGAAGCCGAGACCGAAGCGCTGCAGCTGGTAGCGGTCGCGGTACAGCTTGTTCATGCCGCGCACGCCTTCGGGGAACACCATCACGCACTCGCCGGCCTCGAGCAGGGCCGTGCAGTTCTCCGGCGTGCCCACCTGGTTGCCGCCGCGCTCGGCGGCGACGCTCACGAAGGGAAGCTGCGGGATCCAGTACTCGCCCATGGCGCGGACCACGCGCGGCGGGTCCGCCTCCATCAGCACGCAGGTCCCGAGCATGGCGCCGTCGAAAGGCAGCTGGCCGGCGTGGTTGGCGATCAGCAGCACGCCGCCCGTCGGGATGTTCTCGATGCCGAAGCTCTCGACGCGGAAGTAGTGGCGATACGCCAGCACCGAGCTGATCAGCTGGGTGCGCATCGTCTCGGGACACATCCCGAAGCGATCGAACCCGTACTGGTTGAGCCGCGTCGGGATCTTCGACAGCCGGTCGTCGATCTCCGCCTGCAGCGCGTCGAGGGAAGGAAGCAGGGCCGAGCGCAGCCCGCCCAGCCAACCGGGCCGGGAATCACGTGCCGCCGGCACCAGGGCCCCTCCCGACTCGCGGGCCGGGCTCACCGGTGGATGCTCTGGAAGATCTCCTCGAGACCGAAGAGCGGGCGGTACCCGGTGGCCTCGATGAAGCGCTTGCCCGAGAGCGTCACCGGGAACTTGAGATAGTCGAACGCGCCCGAGGGATAGGGCCAGAGCCCCAGCTGGAAGAGCCGCTCGAGCACGGGCCGCGCGACGAAGTCCGGGACGGACAGCGCGCGTCCGCCCGTCTCGCGGATCGCCACGCTGAGCGGCACCTGGCCGGGGCCGGTCACGTTGAAGACGCCCTGGAGCCCCTGCTCGAGGGTACGCGCGATGGCGTCGGCGACGTCCTCTTCGTGCACGAACTGCATCAGGGGGTCGAAGCCCATCATGGTGGGGCAGCGATCCAGGCGCAGGTACTGGCCGATCATCGAGTGGACCGTCTCGCCCAGCACGTTGACCGGGCGCAGCACGGTGGTGCGGATGTGCGGGTACTTCCAGATGAAGGCCGAGGCCAGGGTGTCGACCTCGACCAGGTCGCGGATCTCCGGGTAGGAGCGGCTGGCCGAGAGCGGATGGTCCTCGTCCATGTAGAAGGGGTTCTCGGGGAAGGCCCCGTAGACGTAGCCGCTCGACAGCACCACCAGGCGCTGCACGCCGTAGTTCGCGCAGTGGTCGAGCAGCTGCTTGGTGCCGCGCACGTTCACGTCGTGGCGGCGCTTGGCGTCGCCGCGGAAGTGCCGGATGAAGCCCATGTGGACCACCGCACTCGGCATCTCGGTGCGGATCACGTCCTCGAACTTCTTCTTGCGGACGTCGACCACGTGGACGTTCACGTCCCGGGGGTGGCCCTCCCAGGGCACCCAATCGACGCCGCAGACCTCGAAGTTGGACAGCAGGCGGCGCGTCAGCAGCCGGCCCTGCCCGCCCGAAATCCCCGTGATCAGTACCTTTTCCATCGTCGCTCCAGGAATCCCCGCGGGCTCCGACGGAGGGTACCGGCCGCTCGTCGGGGGCTCTACCCCCCTGCTCTACCCTCCGCGGGGGGAAGCAGGTATGCTGCGCGCCCCGGAGGGAACGTGGCTGAGGGCGAGCCCCGGTTCGAGCAGGTCGAGATTCCGCTACCCGAGCCGCTGCATGGACTCGAGAGCGTCACCGCCACGCTCGGGATTCCCGAGTGGTGGCCGACCGGCGCCCGGGTGAGCGTCGTCCTCGCCCATGGCACCCAGCTCGACGACCCCCAGCTCGAGAGCCTGCAGCACAAGCTGACGGCGCGAAAGGTGCTCACGCTTCGCTTCGCCTTCCCCTTCGTGGTAGCCGGCAAGAAGAAGGCCGACCCCATGAGCGTGCTCGAGCGCACCTACATCGACGCGCTCTCCATCCTGAGCCGCGACCCGACGGCGGCCCCCGCCCACGTCTTCATCGGCGGCAAGAACCTCGGGGCCTACACGGCCGCCCACGTCGCGACCCGACGCGTGCGCGCCGAGGGCGTGTTCTTCCTGGGCTATCCGCTGCACAAGCAGGACGACCCGAGCGACCCGCGCGCCGACCGGCTCTACCGCATCATCAACCCGATGCTGTTCATCCAGGGCGAGAAGGATCGCCACTGCGACCTCGCGACCCTCAAGCAGACGCTGGCGCGCATCGGCGCCCCCTGGAACCTGCATCGCGTCCCCGAGGCCGATCACTCGTTCCGGGTCCCCAAGAAGTCTGGCCGATCGGCCGAGGACGTGGAGGCCGAGATGCTGGCCACCCTCGAGGCCTGGATCCGCCAGACCCTGGGCGAGTAGCCTGGCCGACGAAGCCGGTGAGCCCCGCGCGGCCCAGTTCTACACGGGCCTGATCTCGGAGCTCTACGAGCCGTTGGTGGGGCAGCGGAGCGAGGCCGACGCCTACGAGCCCTTCCTGCGCGCCAATCCCGGCCCGGCCCTCGAGCTCGGCTGCGGCACCGGCCTGCCGATGCTCGAGCTGTGCCGCCGCGGCTACGAGGTCGACGGCGTCGACTCCTCGGCCGACATGCTGGCCCGCTGTCGCGAACGCGCGGCCGAGCTCGGGCTCGAGGTCGAGCTGCACCAGCAGGAGATGCAACGGCTCGAGCTGCCCCGGCGCTACGGCGCCATCTACCTCGCGGGCGCCACGCTCACCGTGCTCGAGAGCGATGCCGCTGCCGAGGAGACCCTGCGGCGCATGCACGCGCACCTGCGTCCGGGTGGAGGGGTGCTGATCCCCCTCGAGATCCTCGACCCGGAGACCGAGCGGCGCGCCCTCGGGCACTTCAAGGAGAAGGCGCTGCCCGACGGGAGCCGCATCCGCGTCGGGCTCGTCGACCTCGACGTCGACCCGGCCGCGCGGAAGCTCTGCCGGCGGCTCCGCTACGAGCGGACCCTCGCCGACGGCGCGGCCGAGACCCTCGAGCGCGACTTCTGGACGATCTGGTGGGAGCCGGCGCACTTCCGGCGCATGCTCGAGGCGGCCGGCTTCGAGACCATCAAGGCGCTGCTCCCCGACGGGGGACCGGCGGACGACGACAGCCGGGAGTTCGTGTTCCTGGCCCGCCGGGCGAGCTAGGGTGGCTCCATGAGCAGCGAGAGCGACCTCTACTTCGTCCAGATCGCCGCCGGCGAGATGGCCAACCTCGTCTACCTCGTGGGCAGCAAGGAGACGCGCGAGTGCCTGCTCGTCGACCCGGCGTGGAACGTCGACGCCCTGGTCGACCAGGCCGAGGCCGACGGCATGACGGTGAAGGGCGCCCTGGTGACCCACTACCACCAGGACCACGTGGGCGGGTCGATCTTCGGCATGCAGATCGAGGGGCTGGACAAGCTCATGGCCCGCTGCCCGGTGCCCATCCACGTCAACGATCACGAGGCCGAGGGCCTGAAGAAGGTCACCGGCGTCTCCGAGTCGGATCTCGTGCGGCACGGCGGCGGGGACACCCTCGAGCTCGGCGGGACGCGCATCCGGCTGCTCCACACCCCGGGGCACACGCCGGGCTCCCAGTGCTTCCTGGTCGAGGACGCGGCCGGCCACTCCCGGCTGGTCTCCGGGGACACCCTCTTCCTCGGCAGCTGCGGGCGGGTGGATCTGCCGGGAGGCGACCCCGAGGCCCTCTACGAGAGCCTGCACGGCACCCTCGGCAAGCTCGGCGACGAGACGCTCCTGTACCCGGGACATCGCTACTCGTCCGAGCCCTACTCGAGCCTCGGAGACGAGCGTCGCAGCAACCCGTACCTGCGGGTCTCGACGCTTCGCGACTTCCTGGGCTTCCTGGGCGTCTGAGTCCCTAACCCCCCGAATCCAAGCCGCTTTTGGCGCATGGGGTGGTTGAAATCGGGGGCCCCGGTTGGTAATGTCCGCCCGCTCCGCCCCCCACCGGCGCCCTGCCCTTCCCGGGCGGCCCCGCCCTGCGGACGGCACGAGCACCCCCGGCCACGCCGCTCCCCCGGCCCTGCCCGATGCAGATCCGGACCTCTTCGAGCGTGGCGCAACCACAAGAAGAGTGGAGGCGAGCCCTCATGAAGATCCTGGTCTGCCTGAAGCAGGTGCCCCACCAGGACGCGCGGCTGGACATCGATGCCGCCGGCACCTGGATCAAGGAAGACAACATCAAGTTCGAGATCAACAGCTACGACACCTACGCCCTCGAGGAGGCGCTCCGCATCAAGGACGCCGGCGAGGCCGAGGTGGTCGTGACCTCCATCGGTCCCGACCGCGTCACCCAGGCCCTGCGCACCGCGCTCGGAATGGGCGCCGATCGCGCCGTCCACGTGAAGGACGCCGAGATCGACGGCTCGGACGCGCTCGGCGTCGCCAAGGTGCTGGCCGCGGTGGCGAAGGAGGAGAGCCCGGATCTCGTGCTGATGGGCCTGATGTCCGACGACAGCAACGCCTCGGCCGTGGGTCCGATGATCGCCGAGCTGATGGGCGTCCCCAACGCCAGCAGCGTGATGAAGGTCGAGCTCGCCGACGGCAAGGTCACCTGCGAGCGCGAGCTCGAGGGCGGCGCCCTCGAGGTGGTCGAGCTCCAGACGCCGTGCGTGCTGGCCGTGCAGAGTGGTCTCAACCAGGTCCGCTACGCGTCGCTCAAGGGCATCATGGCCGCCAAGAAGAAGCCCATCGACGTCAAGGGAGCCGGCGACATCGGTCTCTCCGGACAGGTCGGTGCCGGCGCCGCCAAGACCACGATCGACAAGATCTACCCGCCCCCGAAGGGCGAGGGTGCGGAGCTCATCGAGGGCAGCACCGGCGAGGTGGTCGAGAAGCTCGTCGGCAAGATCAAGGAGCTGGGCCTCCTCTAGGGGAGCCCGCTTGAAGGAGAGAACCGATGGGATCCATCCTCATCGTTGCAGAGGTCCAGAACGGATCGATTCGTGAGGCGAGCTACGAGCTGGCCTCCTTCGCCCAGAAGCTCGGCCGCGAGGTCCACAGCCTCGTGATCGGCAGCGGCGTGGCGGGCGAGGCCGAGGCCTTCGCCAAGAAGGGCGGCGGGACCGTCCACCTGGTCGACGCCGAGGCGGCCGCCAACTACAACGTCGACGTGTACGCCGCGGCCATCAAGGCCGCCGTGGCGGCGACCTCCCCCGACGCCGTGCTGATCTCCAACACGCCGACCGGCTGGGACGTGGCCCCGCGCATCGCCGCCGCCCAGGACTGCGGCTTCGTCTCGGACGCCTTCGACGTCGCCGAAGAGGGCGGCTCGCTGGTGTTCAAGCGCCGCGTCTTCAACGGCAAGCTCGACGCCCAGATCACGGCCTCGGGCCCGGTGGTCGCCACCATGCAGCCCGGCGGCACCGCGCCCTTCGAGGGCACGACCGACGGCAGCGTGAGCGCGCTCGAGGCCGACCTCTCCGGGGCCAAGTCGGCCTTCGTCGAGGTCAAGGTGGCCGAGGCCAAGGGCGTCGATCTGTCCAAGGCCGAGATCATCGTCTCGGGCGGCCGCGGCGTGGGCGAGCCGGAGAAGTTCCCGGAGGTCATCCAGCCCCTGGCCGACGCGCTCGGCGGCGCCATGGGCGCGTCGCGCCCGGTCGTGGACGCCGGCTGGCTGCCCCACGAGTACCAGGTCGGCTCCTCGGGCCAGATCGTGACGCCGAAGCTGTACATCGCCGCCGGCATCTCGGGCGCCATCCAGCACCTGGTCGGCATGAAGGGCTCGAACTTCGTCATCGCGATCAACAAGGATCCCGATGCCCCGATCTTCGAGGTCGCCGACGTCGGGGTGGTCGCGGATCTCTTCGAGGTCGTGCCGGCCCTCACGGAGGCGGTGAGCGCAGCCAAGGGCTGAGCCACACGCTCGATCGCGCGGCAAGCGCCGCGCGGGCTCGATCGCGCGGCAAGCGCCGCGCGGAACTCGGCGCCCACTCTGGCCCCGCGGCCAGGGTGGGCGTTCGCGCTTCTCAGGTGTTGGCCCGATCCGCGCGGCATCGCGTATACCGGCCGGTCGGTCGGTGCGATGTCACGGGATTTGCGTTGACAGCCAAGCAGTCGGGATCTACTGCTTGAATCGACGGACCGGGGGGTTCCCACTTGTCGCGACATCCGACGCACGAGACCTCGCGACCCGCGCCGCGACGCATCGCCTTCGTCAACGAGAAGGGCGGAAGCGCAAAGACGACGCTCGTTGCGAGCCTGGCGGCGCACCTCAGCCTGAACCGCGGCCATCGCGTGCTCGCGCTCGACATGGATCCGCAGGGCCACCTGGGGAAGGTGCTCGGCGTCGACCCGCGCGCCTGCAAGCGCAGCTCGGTCGACCTGCTGCTCGACGAGGTGCTGGACGAGGACTCCCTCGACGGCGCCCGCGTCGATCTGCCGACCCAACCGTCGCGGATCCCCGGGCTCGACGTGATCGTCGCGAGCAAGGCGCTCGCCCTGGCGCCGGGCATCGAGTCCGACGAGATGGTGGACCCGACCGGGAGCCTGCGCCGACACCTGGACGCCTCCCAGACGCTGCCTTCCTACGACTTCCTGCTGATCGACTCGGCGCCGTCCTTCGGGGCCCTCACGCTGAACGTCCTGCGCGGGGTCGACGAGCTGGTGATTCCGGTGCCGCTCACGTATCTGGCTCTCGACGGCTGCGCCGAGCTGCTGCGAACCGTGCACACCGTCCGCACTCGCTTCGCGAACCCCAGGCTGCGCATCAGCATGGTGATCCCCACCTTCTACCGGCGAACGCGCCTGGCCCACGAGGTGCTCGACCGGCTGAAGGAGCGCTTCCCCAAGGAGCTGGCCCACACGGCGCTCGGCTACCACGTGAAGATCGACGAGGCCCAGTCGCGTGGGCTCTCGATCTTCGAGTACGCCCCCAAGGATCGCGCGGCCCGGGCCCTCGCGGCGCTCGCCGAAGAGCTCGAGCTGCGGCGGCCGGGCACCGAGCCCAACGAGACCGCCCACACCGCTCACGTGCCGGAGACGTCATGAACGTCGAGCCGCCCAAGCGACCCACGAAGCCTCCCGGAAGTCCGGACCTTCCCGATGCCGTGCTGCTCGATGGCCAGCCGGGCGAGCCCATCTCCTCGGCCCGGGGGACGCGGCGTGCCCTCGGGCGTGACCCGCTGGCGGAGCTGGACCGCGACGGACTGCTCGACCACGCCCTCGGCCAGCTCCAGGGCGCCCCGCAGCCCGCCACGCCGGAGCGCAGCGGGACGGCCCTGCCGCGACTCGACGAGCTGGGCCCGCCCCCCGATCCGGCGACGACGCCGCTCGGCCTCGGCGGGATCGACGCCCGGCGCCTGGAGGCCCTCGCGCACCTCGCACCCACCGGCTGCAGCGTCGACGACTTCGGGGCGTCTCCGGCGGCGGTGCGACGCGCGCTCCCGCCCTTCCTCTGGGTCTACCGCCACTGGTTCCGCGTCCGCAGCGAGGGCCACGAGCACATCCCGGCCCGCGGGCCGGTCATCCTGGTCGCCAACCACGGGGGCCTCCTCCCCTTCGACGGCGCCATGGGGATCGTCGACGTCCTGCTGAAGACCGACCCTCCGCGCCTGGCCCGCGCGCTGGTCGCCCGCTTCGTCTCGAAGATCCCGGGCCTCGAGGCCACCTACGAGCGGCTGGGGAGCGTCGTCGGCACCCGGGAGCGCTTCCGCCAGCTGCTCGAGGCCGACCAGGCGGTGCTGGTCTTCCCCGAAGGCGTGGAGGGGATCCGCAAGCCGATCGCCCAGCGCGGGCGGCTGCAGCACTTCCAGCCGGGCTTCGTGCGCATGGCCCTCGAGCTCGGCGTCCCGATCGTGCCGGTGACCTTCGCCGGCCCCGACGGGCAGGCGCCGGTGCTCATGGACGTGAAGCCGCTGGCCCGTCGTCTCGGGCTGCCGGTCTTCCCGATCACGCCCACGTTCCCCTGGCTCGGGCCGCTCGGGCTGCTGCCCTACCCGGTCTCCTACCGGATCCACTACGGCGAGCCCATCGACTGGAGCGATCGCCATGGGCCCGAGGACGCAAAGCGTCCGGAGCTGGTCGAGCGCCTCGCGGGCGAGGTCCGCTGCCGGATCCAGCAGCGCCTCGACCGCATGCGCTAGCGCCGCCTCCGGGCTTCTCGAGCGAGATGGGCCCCGCGGGCGGTCCCGGCTGGCCCGGGACGTCCGCTCTGTTATCCTCGGCGGCCGAAAATCCAACGAAGAAACAGGGACTTAAGCGCAGCCATGGCAGTCGACACCTCGCAGTTTCGAAACGGCCTCAAGATCGAGCTCGACGGAGAGCCGTTCAACATGACCTACTTCCAGCACGTGAAGCCGGGCAAGGGCGGTGCGTTCGTGCGCACCAAGCTCAAGAACCTGCGCACGGGGCGGGTGCTGGAGAAGACCTTCCGCTCCGGGGAGAAGGTGGAGGAGGCCGCCGTCGAGGACGCCAAGATGCAGTACCTCTACCAGGACGGTGACAGCCTGGTCTTCATGGACACCACCACCTACGACCAGCTGCCGCTCCCCACCGAGGCGATCGGCGACTCGCTCAAGTTCCTCCAGGAGAACATGGAGGTCGCCGTGATCCTCTACAAGGGACAGGCGATCAACGTCGAGCTCCCGGCCTTCGTGAAGGCGCCGGTGACCCAGACGGATCCGGGCATCAAGGGCGACACCGCCTCGGGTGCGACCAAGCCGGCGACCATCGAGACGGGTGCCGTCGTCCAGGTCCCCCTCTTCATCAAGGAGGGGGAGGTGATCCGCGTGGACACGCGCACGGGTGAGTACGTCGAGCGCGTCAACGACTAGGGAAGCTCTGCGCAGGGTTCTCCGTGCGCGGTGATCAGCTGGCGCGCCAGTGGCAGCTGATCCAACGCCTGGCGCGCAGCCGGGCCGGCGTCGGCCTGGACACCCTCGCCGAGGACCTCGAGTGCACCCGGAGGACAGTGTACCGCGACCTCGATGCGCTCATGTACGCGGGCTTCCCCGTCTCGAGCGAGAAGCGCGACGGCCGCGTCTTCTACCGCTTCGTCGAGGGCTTCCAGCTCGGCGACGCGCCCTTCACGCCCGACGAGCTGCTGGCCCTGGCCTTCGGCGCGGACCTGCTCCAGATCCTCGAAGGGACGGTCTTCCACGACTCGATCCGCTCGGCCCTCGCGAAGATCCGCGCGAGCCTCGGGCCCGAGCTCTCGGACTACCTGAAGCGGCTCGGCGACAGCTTCCGGGTGCTGCCCGGGCCGCACAAGGACTACGCCGCCCTGCGCGAGACCATCGGCGTGCTGAACGAGGCGCTGCTCTCGATGAAGAGCGTCGAGATGCGCTACCGCACCGGCCGCACCGGCCAGGAGAGCCGCCGGCGACTCGACCCCTATCGCATCTGGTACCGCAGCGGTGGGCTCTACGTGATCGGCCACGACCACAAGTCGGGCGAGGTGCGCACCTTCGCGGTGGATCGCATCCGCGAGATCGGGCTCTCCGAGGAGGCGTTCGAGATCCCCGACACCTTCGACTTCGAGGAGTACACCGCGGGCTCGTTCGGCGTGGTCGCCGAGCCGGCCACCACCGTGCGCATCCGCTTCGCGAAGGAGCGCGCCCTCTACGTCGAGGAGCACACCTGGCACCCGAGCCAGAAGGCGTCGCGCGAGAGCGACGGGAGCCTAGTGCTCACCCTCGAGGTCGGCGCCAGCAGCGAGCTGCGCGACTGGGTGCTCTCGTTCGGACCCGATGCCCGGGTGCTCGAGCCCGAGTCCCTGCGCGAGGACGTCCGCGCATCCCTGGCGGGCGCCCTCGAACACTACTGACCAGGCCGGATCAGGCGCTGGGTCGTACCTCGCGCGCGATTCCGTCGATGAGCTTCCGGCGCCCCGCGTCGACGGGATCGCGACACCACTCGATCGGAGACGCCGACCGAACGGACCCGTCCTCGTCGAGCGTGAGGAAGCGATCCGCCATGGCCAGCATCGAGGCCGCCTCGGCCGGGCGACCCACGGCCAGGTAGGCCTCCCCCCGGCCGAAGTACTCGAGGCTGGGGCACGAGCTCGCGTAGTACCAGGGATGCCGGAAGCGGTTGGCCACGAGCGACTGCACGCGAGCCTCGAGCTCCGCAAAGGAGGGGGCTCCGCGCGCGAACCGGGAAGAGCCGCAGGTGAAGTGGTCGTAGGAGACGAGCCGACCGTCCACGTGCAGGTACCAGACCCGCCGGGTCTCGTATCTGCGGATCAAGTCGCGCTTCGAGCGGCACTCGATCTCGCCCACGACCGCGTGGGGTGCGCCGTCCGTAGCCGAGCCGTCGGGAGGCAGATCGGCCGGATCCAGTGGCTGCGCCGACTCCCCTTCGATGCGGAAGACGACCAGCCCGAGTACCGAGCCCGAGGTCGTACCCGACCCGGGCTCAGCGATCGCCGCGAGCGTCTCCTCGACGCTCGAGCCTTCGCCCGGCCAGCTCGACGGACTCCAGCCGGGGAAGGCCTCCACGTAGCGGTCCCGGTACGTGGTGGCGCAGGCGACGGTCAGCAGGACCGACGCGCATAGCAGGACGGACCCCTTGCTCACGTCGGCCAGTGTCGCCCAATCGCGTCGCGGAACCAACCAGGCCTGAGGGGCGTGAGGGGCCTGAGGGGTGTGAGCGGCGGCGGATCGGGAGGAGATCCCGATCCGCCGCGCTCGAGAGCTAGCTGACCTCGGGGAGGCCGGCGGCGGGCTTCCCCGCGCGCTCGTCGACCATCATGCCGACCTTGCGCCAGCCGGACTCGGTGCGCTCGGTGATGAGGCCCAGGCGCTTCAGGTTCGGTACGACGGTGTGCATGAAGGCGCGGCTGTTGATGTCGGCGAACTCGGCCATGCCCGTGAACATGCGGGTCATGGCCTCGCCGTCGATGTCGTACTTGGGGCCGAGGTGGGCCAGCATGTCGAGCTGCTGGTTGGCGTTGAGCGCCTCGAGCACCTGGAAGGCCCAGTCCTCCATCTCGTGCATCTCGTTCTCGCTGGCCTCCTGCACGACGCGGCGCATGGTCAGCACGCCGAAGGCCGCGTGTCGCGACTCGTCCTGCTCGACCTTCTCCATCATGTGGGAGAAGAGCGCGTTGCGCGACTCGGAGCGCATCAGGTCCATGATGCCGACGGCCGTGCCCTCGAAGAGGCACTGCATGCCGAGGGTCTTCTTCTGCACGCCCTCGGCCTCGAGCAGCTCGTCGAGGAGGAACTTGAGCGTTCCGCCCACGGGGTAGATGGTGCCCATCTTGCGCTGGAGGAACTTCGAGATCACCTCGATGTGTCGGGCCTCGTCGACGACCTGGCTCGCCGCGTACCACTTCTGGTCCATCTTGTCGCAGAGGTTGGTGAGCTGGCCGCAGAGCTGGAGCGCCGCCTGCTCGCCATGGAGCAGCTGGGACATCAGGTAGGCGAGCTCGTCGAAGGCGGCGGCCTTCTGGGTGGCCTCGTCCTTGCCCATGAGGGCGCAGGCCTGGGCCAGCATCGAGCCCTCGGGATTCAGCACCCACTCGTCCTTGGTGACCGGCGTGTCCCAGTCGAGCTCGGTCTCGGCGTTCCACTGGTTGACCTTGCCCTTCTCGTACAGACGGCGGAGCTCGGCCACCTCGCTTCCGTACTCCCAGGTCCAGTTCAGGGTGAGCGGCACGTCGCAGGCGGTGTGCTTGCGAAGGCTCTCGACCGCCTGCTCGTCGACGAACTCGATCACCTCGAAGTCGCCGAACTTCTTGCGGTGCTCTTCCATGAACTTCTTCATCGCGGGGTCTCCTGGGCGCTGCCGGAACGGTTGAGTCCGGAGTGGATGAGGGATTTGACTTCGCGCTTGCGCTCGGCGACGGCGTCGGCGGCGAAGAGCGGGGTCCCGATCAGCGCCTCGCCGAACTCGCCCGAGGCGAAGTGGAAGACGGTGGCGCCGATCAGGGTCTGGATCGCGTGGCGCGGCTCGACGGGCCGGAACTCGCCGCTCTCGATGCCGCGGGTGAGCAGCTCGCTGAAGCCCTCGATCAGGGCGTCGAGCCGCTTGCTGATCATCTCGTTGGCCGGCTCGTCCTCCGGCAGGTCGTCGTCCTCGAAGAGGCTGCGCAGCACGAGGCGGGGCGTGGTGGGGTGCTCGGCCATGGCGTCGATCAGCCCGTCGATGGCGCGCTCGACGCGCTCGAGGGAGGAGCCGGCGCCCGAGAGCGCGGGGCCGATGTGCCGCTCGATGCGATCGAAGATCCGGTCGAGGACGGCGAGGTAGAGCACGTCCTTGCTGCGGAAGTGGTGGAAGAGCGAGGACTTCGACAGGCCGGCGGCCTCCGCCAGCTCGCGGACGCCGACGCCGGCGTAGCCGCGTCGGGCGAAGCGTTCCTCGGCGACGTCGAGGATCTTGTCCCGCGACGAGGGCGTGGCCGATTCGAGGCTCGCGGCGCTGTCCATGGATCTCTCCCTGGGGTCTGCGGTGCCGGACGACGGCCTCTGGACCGATCGGTCGGCAATCGGTGGATCTTAACCGACCGTTCGGTCGGGCCACAACCCGAATCGATGAGGTGCCGGTCGGGCCTCCCGGGGTCGAGCGGCCCGTCCAGGAACCTCGACCGTCCACGACCCTCGGGCTAAGGCTGGACGACCTCGACGGGGCCCAACCCCTCGAGCTGGGGGCGGAGGGCGTCGGCCGGCCCGACCACGACGATGGCCACCCGCTCCGGGTGGAGCAGGTCGGGTGCGATCGAGGCGACGTCCGTGGGCTTCGTGGCGCGGATGCGCCCCCGGTAGGTGTCGAGGGAGTCCTCGGGCAGCCCGTAGACGTCGAGGGCCACGAGGCTGCTCGCGACCGCGCCCGATGTCTCGAGCCCGAGACCGAAAGAGCCCGTGCGCAGGCCCTGGGCCTTGCCGAGCTCGATCTCGTCGGGCGGGTCGTCGATCATGCGCCGCATCTCCTCGAGGATGAGCGCGACGACCCGCCCCGTCTCCGCGACGCGGGTGAAGGTGCGAACGGCGAAGGGGCCCGCGCTGCGGCGCTCGCCGAAGCTCGAGCCGATGCCGTAGGTCAGGCCTTCGTCGGCGCGCACCCGGCCCATCAGCCGGGAGGAGAAGCCACCCGAGCCGAGCACCGTGTTGAGCAGCTGGACCGCGATGCGGCGTTCGTCGGCGCGCGCGATGCCCTCGTGACCGACGGCGATCTGCGACTGGCCGAGGTCGGGGCGGTCCACGACGATGATGCGCACCGCCTCGGGCGTCCGCGCCGGCGCAGGAGGCCCGACGGGCAGCGTTTCACCGGCGGACCAGGCACCGAAGGCGGCCTCGGCGCGCCGCTTCAGGGCGGCGGGATCGACGTCACCGGCCGCGAAGAGGATCGCGTTCGAAGGGGTGAAGACGGACGCGTGGAAGTCCCGCGCGAGCTCGGGGGTGAGACCGGCCACGCTCTCGGAGCTGCCCTCGATGGGCAGCCCGTAGCGGTGGCCGTCGTAGAGCGCGCGGTAGAGCGCCCAGCGCACCAGGTTCTCGGGCTCGTCCTTCGCCCGCTCGAGGCCGGCCAGGTGCTCGGCGCGCACGCGCTCGGCCTCGTCGGCGTCGAAGCGCGGCCGCAGCACCACGTCGGCGAGCACGCCGAAGAGCGTCTCGACGTCGACGGAGAGGCCGGAGACGGCCGCGTTGAAGGAGTCCCAGGTGGACGCCACGGAGAGGGAGGCGCCGAGGTCGTCCACCACGGCGGCGAGCTCGAGGGCGGTGCGCTCCCCGGCGCCGCGCTCCATCAGATGTGCCGTGTAGGAGGCGAGCCCGGCATGCTCGACGGGCTCGTCGCTGGCCCCGCGACGGGCGGTGATCCCGAGGTCGAAGCGCGGGAGCCGTCGGTCCTCGAGCACGATGAGCTTGAGGCCGTTCGAGAGCTCCATGCGATGCAGCTTGGTGGCATCGACCACCGGAGCGTCCCGGGGCGGCGGCGGCGGCTTCTCCCAGGCGGGAATCTCGGCCGCGGGCGCGGGCGCCTCGCCGGAGAGCGATCCGGGAAGGCCGGCGCAGCCGAGCCCGAGCGCCGCGGCGGCCACCATGCCGAACGACGCGAGCTTTCGGCTCACTGCGAGGCCTCCGGCGGCTGCGTCACGTGCACGACGTTGCGCTTCTCGGGCTTGAGCCAGGTCGCGGCGACGCGCTGCACGTCCTCGGGCGTGACCGAACGGATCTCGGAGAGCCGCTCCTCGAGCGGCCGGATGCGTCCGAAGCTCACCATGTCGCGTCCGATGCGCGAAGCGAGGGCGTGGGCCGTGCCGAGCCCCTCGATCAGATCCACCTCGAGGGTGCGCTTGGCCTTGTCGACCTCGGCCTGGGTGACCCCTTCGGTCGCGATGCGGTCCACCTCGCCGAAGAAGAGGCTCTCCACCCGGCCGATGTCGACACCCGGGCGCGCGATGGCAAAGGCGTAGAAGAGGCCGGCGCGCATGAGCTCCCAGTACGCGCCCGAGGCGCCCAGCGCAGCCTGCTCGTCGTACACGAGGGTCCGGTACAGGCGGCTGGTCCGCCCCGAGGAGAGCACCGACGACAGCACGTCGAGGGCCGCTCCGTCCTCGTGACCCGTCGGCGGGGCATGCCACGCGGCGGCGAGGATGGGCGCCCGCACGTCGAAGTGCACCACGGCACGCCGCTCCCCGCGCTGCTCGGGCTCGAGCTGGGGATTGCGGGCGATGTGGTCGGAGCTGCGCAGCGGGCCCATGTGCTTGCGGATGAGTGCGAGCAGCTCCTCGGTGTCGAAGTCGCCGGCCACGGCGACCACGAGGTTGTTTGCGGCGTAGTAGTCGCGGAAGAACTCGTTGCACTCCTCGACGCCGATCTTCTCGAGATCGCTCATCCAGCCGACCGTGGGGATGCGATAGGGATGGGCCTGGAAGGCGAGCGCCAGCAGGTTCTCGAACGCGCGTCCCTGGGGATCGTCTTCGCTGCGGAGGCGGCGTTCCTCGATCACGACCTGTCGCTCGCTCTCGAGGCTCTCCTCGCTGATGTCGAGGGAGCGCAGGCGCTCGGCCTCGAGCTCCACCACGAGGGGCAGGTGCTCGGAGGTCACGTCGTCGAAGTAGACCGTCACGTCCCGGGACGTGAAGGCGTTGACGCGCCCCCCGCGCTCGCCGATGAGACGCCCGTGGGCCTCGGGGGGGAGCCGCTCGGAGCCGCGGAACATCATGTGCTCGAAGAGATGGGCGATGCCGGTCCAGCGGGCCTCGTCTCCGGATCCGACCTGGACCCAGATCTGGAACGACACCACCGGCGTGGTGTGGTCCTCGAGGGTGAGCACCGTCAGCCCGTTCTCGAGAACGGTCGTCCGGGTGCGGGCTGCGGGGTCTTCGAAGCTCGGAGCGGGTTCCGATCGAGCCGCCGACGATGCGACGAGGAGCAGCATCAGGCCGGACAGCACACCAGACGAACCGGTCCGAAGCAGTCGTTCGCGAAGGCGGGGCGGCCGCTTCATGGCGGCGGACGGTAACCAGCGGGTACCCTGCCGGCAAATCTCGAGGAGCGTGGATGGACGTCGATCAGGGCCCGGCCCCCATCGTGAGCGGCCCCGGGAGCAGCTCCGAGAGCGGCTCCGACACTGGCTCCCAGACTGGCCCCCAGAGTGGCTCCCAGAGCGAAGCCGACGAGGCCCTGCGCGACCTGCTCGGGCGCGTTCGGAGCATCGCCGTGGTGGGCATCAAGGCGGCGCCCGAAGCCGACGCCAACCGGGTGCCGGCCTACCTGCAGCGCGCCGGCTTCCGGATCCTTCCCGTGTCGCCCAAGCTCGACGAGGTGCTCGGCGAGCCCTGCGTCGCCTCGCTGGCCGAGCTCCGCGAGCCGCCCGACCTGGTGAACGTGTTTCGCGCGCCCGCCCACATCCCCGCGCACACCGAGGAGATCCTGGGCCTCCATCCGAAGCCCGCGGGCGTCTGGCTGCAGCTCGGCATCCGGCACGACGAGATGGCGGCGCGCCTCGCCGACGCCGGCATCTTCGTCGTCCAGGACCGCTGCCTGATGGTGGAACACCGTCGCCTCTTCGCGGGCTGATTCCCTCCGTGGAGCGGCTGCGCGTCCCCGTCCACTACGACTTCGCGTCGACGCTGTGCCACGTCGCCCACCACGTGATGGAGCGCATGCAGCCCCTGCTCGATCGCAACGGGCTCGAGCTCTACTGGACGCCGCTCGATCTCTCCCGGATCGTCGGCTACCGCCGGGGCGGCGCCGTGCCCGAGGCGCGGCGCGCCGAGATGCGCGAGATCGCGAGACAGCTGGACGTCGACATGGACGTCCCCGCGGTCTGGCACGACTCCCGGGCGCTGGCTGCCGCCGCCATCGCCGCGGAGGCCGCGGGCCGCGAGGTGGCGTTCCGGCACCGCGGCTTCGTCGCGCTCTTCGAGGAGCACCGGAGCCTCGAGAGCGACGCCTCCGTCATCGAGCTCGCACGCGACGTCGGGCTCGAGCTGGATGGAGACGCACTCGGAGCGGGACGCCGCGAGCTCGAGGAGCGCACGCTCTCCGCCCACCGGGCCGAGGTGAGCGGGGTGCCGACCTTCATGCTCGGGAGCTGGCCCTTCGGGGGCATCCAGACCGAGGACACCATGGCGCGGGTCCTCGAACGCTTCGCCCAGCGGGCAAGGCGCAATCAGCGCCACTGACGGGCAAGGCGCAGTCAGCGCCACTGACGGGCAAGGCGCAGTCAGCGCCACTGACGGGCAAGGCGCAGTCAGCGCCACTGACGGGCAAGGCGCA
>JASJCN010000097.1 GCA_030065975.1 Myxococcota bacterium | reverse complement strand
CGCCCGGCAACGCGCAGGCACCGGGCAACGCGGGTACGCCCGCTTCGCCGAGCGCGACGACGCCGGTCGGCAGCCCGCTGCCGCCGCTTCCCCCCGCGCCGCCCTCGCGCCAGACCACGGGCGGCCCCTCCGCCGGACAGCGCGCTGCGAGCGCGATGGAAGGCCTGCTGATGGGCGCGATCATCGGCGGCCAGGCCGGGCCGATCGGAGCGGCCGTCGGTGGCGTCACGATGCTCGTCTACGGCGCGATCATGGGCTCGACGCCGTTCGGTGGCGGCGGCGGAGGCGGAGGCGGCTACCCGTACCCCGGCAATCCCCAGCAGAGCAGCCGCGAGGCCGAGCTCGAGGCGCAGATCGAGCAGGAGGTCGCGCGCCAGGACTCGCTCGAGTCCGAGATCGAGGCCGAGCTGCGCCGCCAGGAAGAGCTGCTGCGGACCATCGAGCAGGGCGAGGCGCTGCGCGAGGTCGAGGCGCAGGAAGCGACCGTCACGAAGTCGCCGGAAGAGATCGCGACGCTGGCGGATCCGAGGGCCGCGCCCGAGGCGCCCGAGCTGCGCTCGCTGCCCGAGTCGATCTTCGACGAGGAACGCCGCACGATCCCGGCCGGCCAGTGGGGAGGCCCCCAGCCGCGGGACGTGGTCGTGCGCAGCCTCGATGCCGACCGCGACGGCGCTGCCGAGGAGGTCCGCTACCTGGATCCGGCCACCGGCGCGATGGTGCGCAAGGAGAACGACGAGGACTACGACGGCAAGGTCGACGCCTGGACGACCTACGACGCCGGCATCGTCTCGGCCGTCGACCGCGACACGAACAACGACGGCCGCCCCGACGAGTTCGAGCGCTACGGCCGCGACGGCCGCATGGCCTCGCGCGACGTCGATCGCAACCACGACGGCCGCAACGACGCGTCCTACGTCTTCGAGGGCGGCTCCCTGATCGAAGAGCGCCACGACTCCAACAACAACGGCACCATCGACCGCACGCTCCATTACGAGAACCGCAAGCTCGTCCGGGTGGAAGAGGACACCGACGGCAGCGGCCGCATCGATACCTGGACGCACTACCGAACCGAAGGCAACCGCGAGGTCGAGGAGCGGGTCGAGCGCGACACCTCGGGCGACGGCCGGCCGGACACCTTCGAGACCTACGAGCACGTGGCCGGCAAGCCCGTGCTGAAGCAGCGCAACGAAGACAAGAACGGCGACGGCGAGATCGACATCAAGTCCTACTACGAGGGCGGCAAGCTCAAGTCGCGCGAGATCAGCGATCCCGCGCTCCTCCCCCTCTAGCCCCTGGCCCGCGCCCGCTTCGCCGAGGACCCTCGCCCGGGCCCTCCTGCCGAAGCCTGAGCTGCGTCTGCAGCGGCCGACCCCACCCGCTCCGGGACCCAGCTCGGGCCCCAGCTTGGGCCCCAGTTGGCACCGCTGCGCCTTGACGCACCGCGGCGTGGCAAGAAGGCCCCGCTGACGCTTGTCCAGGTCTGTCCACTCTGAAATCTGAACAAAAGACTGATTGTCGAGATTTTATCTGGACAAAATCTCGACACTTCCGTAGCTTTCTCTCTGCGCCCATTCGGATCGGAGGGAATCATGGACAGTCACTCTCCCCAGCGAATCGAAGCGTCGGCCCCTCGGAGCCTGACGAAGCGCCGCAGCCGCTCGATCTCCACGGGCAGCCGCAGCCGGGCTCGCGTCCTGGCCCCCTCCTCGGACTCGGACTACCAGGATCCGCTGCATCACTACCTGGCGGACATCCGGCACATCCCGGTGCTCCAGGCCTCGGACGAGGTGGACCTGGCGACGCGCATGAAGGTCTCGCTGGCCGAGCTGCGCAGCTCGCTGGCCGCGATCCCTTACTCCGCCGAGTGGATCCACGGCCGCTGGGCCGTGCTGCGCAACGCGGATCGCGTGACCGGCATCCTGAGCGAGGGCTATCGCTCGGAGGAGGGCGACGTCGGGGGCCGCGTCGACGAAGCGCTCGACGGTCTCGACCGCGTCGTCGGCCACTTCCGCACCGCCATCGAGTCGGGCCGCACGACGGCGGCCCGTCGCGCCGCGGCCAAGCTGCGACGCGCCTTCGACGCCGTCGAGCCGCGCGCCGATCTGCTGCTCGAGCTCGAGAGCGAGGTTCAGTCCCTGCCGCTGCGGCGCAACCCGAAGAAGCTCGGGCTCGAGCGCGCGGAGCTGGGTTCTGTGCTCTCGCGCCTGGCCCAGGCCCGCGAGAACTACGCCGAGGCCAAGGAGACCTTCGTCCGGCACAACCTGCGGCTGGTCGTGTCCATGGCCAAGGACTATCGCCACCTCGACCTGCCCTTCCTCGACCTGATCCAGGAGGGCAACCTCGGGCTGGTCCGAGCCGTCGAGAAGTTCGACGAGCAGCGCGGCTTCCGGTTCTCGACCTACGCGGCCTGGTGGATCCAGCAGGCCTTCATTCGCGCCGTGCAGCGGCAGTCCCGTACCGTGCGACTCCCCTCCCACGTGTACGACCGGCTCATCCGCTACCGGCGCGTCCTCTCGGAGTTCGAGCCGAGCAATGGACGTCCCCCGACGCAGGCGGAGATCGCCGAGATCCTGGGGATCACCGAGTCCGAGCTCTCGGACGTGCTCTCCGCGGACGCCCACACCGCCAACCTCGACCAGCCGACCGACGACGAGGACGAGGGCCTGTCCCTCTCCGAGCGGCTGGCGGAGCCCGACGCGCGCGACCCGATCGCGCCCATCGACGGCCTGGGCCTTCCCGAGCGGATCGAGCGACTGCTCGAGACCCTCGACGAGCGCGAGCGCTCGGTGGTGGAGCAGCGTTTCGGGATTCGCGGCCAGGAGCCGCGGACCCTCCAGCAGCTCGGTGACGAGATGGGCCTGTCGCGTGAGCGGGTGCGCCAGATCGAGAAGGGCGCCCTCGCGAAGCTCGAGGCGGGCGCCGTCGAGGATCGCCTCACCGACTACATGTGAGTCTCAGGGAGCGTCGGAAGTTGTGTGGACGGCTTCCGGTAGACGCTCAAGGGGCCTCGGTTCGATCCCCTACCCCACCCTCCGGGTCGGACCGAGGCTCTGCCCTGAGCAGCAGCTCCTTGCGCTGCTGCTCGCGGAAGGCCTCGATGTCCATCTCGAGGCGGTGAATCTCGAGCTGCTTGTTCTGCTCGCGGATGCGTTCCAGCTCCGCCATCGGGGCACGCCCGCCGAACTGCTGGTGATCGAAGAGCAGGTCGAACTCGGCGGCCCCCTTGCTGCCGTCGCTCGCCAGGGCGCTCACGCGCACGCGGTTCTTGCCCTCTCGCACGGGCACGAAGCCGGTGAAGCTGCCGTCGGGGTTGAGGCTGACGTCGGTCGAGAAGTCGCCCGTCGTCAGGTTGGTGACGACCACGTCCTCGACGTCGGCGAACGACACGCCGCGTAGCACCATGATGATGTCGCCGGGCTTCTGGATCGGCGTGAAGGTGCCGAGGGTGAGGCGCGCCATCTCGGTGACCGTCTTCGGGTACTGCAGCGCCCCGTGGCCGAGCGCGTAGGTGTTGACCGTGATGCCCGCCTTGCGCGCCAGCTCGGCGGCCCGGATCGCCGCCTCCTTGTCGCCCGGGTCGGACTCGTTGCCCTTGCCGGCCGGGAGCGTCGGGAGCCCGTCGGTCAGGAACAGCACGACCCGCCGCGCGCCGGGACGCGGCATGCTGCGCGCGCCGGAGAGCCCGGCCAGCTCGCGGATCGCGAGACGCACGCCCGCGGAGAAGTTGGTGGCGCCGCTGGCGCCTCGGGCGAGGATCGAGTCGAGTCGGGCGCGCACCGCGTCGTAGTCGCTGGTGAGCGGCATCTCGAGCCAGGCGTCCTCCTGGTCGATGCGCAGCCGTCGTCCGGTGATCGGGTTGACCTCGCCGGCGAAGGAGATGAGGCCCACCCGCACGCGGTTCGGGTCGAGCCCCTCGAGCAGGGTGCGCGCGGCGAGCATCTCGGCGTACAGGATCGAGTCCTGGGGATCGGTGGAGAGCGTGTCGCCTGCGACGGCGCCCGGCGGGAGCAGCTCGTGGCGCGGGTTCAGCCCGATGGTGCCGTCGCCGTCGACGTCGGAGCCGCTGGCGGCCCGGGTCGAGTGCGAGACGTCGAGCACGAGCATCACGTCGAAGACGTCGGGCGCCTCGGTCTCGGCCGAGGCGCGGCCCTCGATGCGCGCCTGGTGGACGTGGTCCTCGAGCGTCTGGCCGGGAGCGGGCGAGTCGATCACGACCCGGACTTCGGCCGAGGCTCCGACCGAAGCCAGCCAGGCGATGGCGAGGAGGGCGATCCGGATGCTCACTGCGAGACCTCCGTCGGCGGTCCGTCCGTCGGGGCCTCGGGCAGGGCCGGTGCCTCCGCGGCGCTGGTGGTCTCCCACCCGTCCGTGACGGCCGCCTCCGGCGGCGAGGCTCCCGCCGTGTCCGGCTCACTGGCCGGCGAGGCTCCCGCCGTGTCCGGCTCACTGGCCGGCGAGGCTCCCGCCGTGTCCGGCTCACTGGCCGGCGCGGCTCCCGGCGTGTCCGGCTCGCTGGCCGGCGCGGCTTCTGCGCGGGTTTCCTCGGCGGCGGGCTCGACCTCGTCCTCGTCGGGCGAGCTCGCCATCATCGAGTCGATGCGCTGCCAGCGTCCGGTCTGCGCGCGGATCGCGTGGGCCAGCACGTCGCCCACGGCCTCGAGGCTCTCGGCAGACGAGAGCTCCGGCGTGTCCTGCTCGGTGCGCCAATGCACGCCGGGAGACTCTTCGCCTCCGAACGCGCCGTCGTTCAGGAGCAGGGCGGGAACCCGCAAGCGGGTGAAGATCATGTGGCCGCTGTCGGGCGTCACGAAGTCGCCCTCTGCGGGGAAGGCCTCGCTCCGCCCCACGGCGGGGGCCGCGTCGTAGACGGCGGCTCGCAGACGGCGATTGGAGTTGCCGTCGCGTTCGATGCGGAGGTCGCGGTCGCCCACGGCGCCGAGGTACACCACAGCGCGGACGCGCTGGAGTGCATCGAGCTCCTCGAGGGTCGCGACCAGGATCTCCGAGCCGTAGGCCTGCCCGGAACGCACGCGCTCACCGTCGGGGAAGGCGAGCCTCAGGGTGTAGGGCAGGGGCTCCTCGGTGAGCACGCGGGCCAGCTCGATCAGCACCGCCGGGCCCGACGCCCCTTCGTTGGCACCGGCGAAGGCCAGCCCCTCGACGGTCGCGGTGTCGAGCGGAGCGACGAGCAGCAGCGAGTCCTTCGACGCTCCCTCGAACTCGGCGGTCAGCACGACCACCTCGACGCCTGCGCCTTCGGGGCCGATCGGAAGCTCGGCCCGGAGCGGCACCACCTCGGCCCCCATGGGCTCGAGCTGGGCGCTCAGGTAGCTGCGGGCTTCGGCCAGGGCCGCGCTGCCCGTGGGCCGGGGCCCCAGGTCGTAGAGCGCCTGCAGGTGGCCGAACGCGGCCTCACCGGAGAAGTCGGGATCGATGGGCCCGGACGGATCGCCGGGCATCGAGCCGGCCGGACGCGAGCCGCCCACGAAAGGCAGGTCGAGGTCGAGGCGGGTATTGGCGCAGCCGAGCCCGAGGGCGGCGGCGCAGACCACGGAAGCGGCCAGGCGGACACTGGGCACCATCAAACTCCGATTCGAGGCTTTGCCGGAGCGGCGCATGGAGTCTCCTGAATGGAAGGCGGAGAGGCACGATCGGGACGCCACTCGCCGAGGACGGTCGCGGAAGAGCCCGCAGAGGCTCGCCCGACTCCCCCCCGGGCGACGGGCCCTTGGGTTCTAGGGTTCGTGGGCCCGCGAGATGATGGGGTGACACTTTCTGCCCCGAATTGCCACTCAATGATTGGATGCCCCATCCCTGGCGGGGCTTCTCAAGGTGGAAGGCAGGGTTCGGTTCGCCGAGCCCTGCCTTCATCCGCTTGTTCCGAACTCTCGTACCGGCAATCGCCGCGCAGCCAGCCGGCAAGCCTTCGGCAGCGGCCCGGCAACGAGAGGCTCTCCCCGATGGTCCCGGGGAGTCCGCCAATGTCCCGAGTCTTCGGGGCCGCCCTCTCCGGCATCGACGGTGTCCCCGTCGAGGTGGAGGTCCGCCTCAGCTCGCAGCTGCCCCGCGTCGACGTCGTGGGCCTGCCCGAGGCCGCCGTCCGCGAGAGCGCGGCCCGGGTCCGCGCCGCCATCGCGTCGGTGGGCGCGGAGTTCCCGAGCCAGCGCGTGACGGTCAACCTCGCGCCGGCCGGCATCCGCAAGAGCGGGGCCGGCCTGGACCTCCCCATCGCCGTCGGGCTGCTGCACGCCTCCGGGCAGATCCCGCACGAGGAGGACGCGCCGCGCACGGGCTTCGTCGGCGAGCTCGCCCTCGACGGACGGCTGCGTCCGGTGCGCGGCACCCTGGCCCTGGTGAGCGCGCTGGCCGAGAGCGGCTGCGACCGGGTGGTGGTTCCCGAAGCGAGCGGGCCCGAGGCCGCGCTGTGTCCGCGTGCGGAGGTTCGCGCGGCGCCCGACCTGGGTGCGGTGCTGGCGGATCTCGCCGGCGAGGTGCCGCTCGCGCGGCCGGAGCCAGCGGCCGCCCGGGAGGAGGGCCGAGCCGACGTCGACCTGCGGGACATTCGCGGACAGGAGCACGCGAAGCAGGCGATCGTCGTCGCCGCGGCCGGGGGCCACGCCCTGATCCTGCGCGGCCCGCCGGGCTCGGGGAAGACCCTGCTGGCACGCGCCCTGCCGGGCCTCCTCCCGCTGCTCTCGCCCGAGGAGGCGTTGGCCGTCACGCGCATCCACAGCGCCGCCGGATTGCTCGACCCGGCCGAGCCCCTGGTACGCATGCGCCCCTTCCGCGCGCCGCACCACTCGTCGAGTCGCGCCGGCCTCCTTGGAGGCGGGAGCCCGCCGCGGCCCGGCGAGGCCTCGCTCGCACACCACGGCGTGCTGTTCCTCGACGAGCTTCCCGAGTTCGATCGACGCACCCTCGAGTCCCTGCGCCAGACCCTCGAGGAGCACCGCATCGTGCTGGCCCGCGCCGGCCGGAGCCTGGTGTTCCCCGCCGCGCTGCAGCTGGTGGCCGCCGCCAACCCCTGCCCGTGCGGCTACTACCGCTCCGGCGTGCGCGACTGCCGCTGCGACCCCGGCGCCATCGCGCGCTACGCGAGCCGGCTCTCGGGGCCCCTGCTCGATCGCATCGATCTGCACGTACCGGTACCGGCTCTCCCGCCCGCCCAGGTGGACGCGGAACCGGGCGGTGAGGCCTCCGCCGCCGCACGAGAGCGAGTGGCCCGGGCGCGCTCCCGAGCCCTGGAACGCAGTGGAGGGCGCTTCGGCTGCAACGCGTCCATCCCGGTGCCGGCACTCGACGAGCTCGCCGAGGCGAGCGCCGAGGCGCGAGCCCTCTTGCGCCAGGCGGCGGAGGCCTTCGGCCTCTCGGCGCGCGCCATGCACCGGGCGCGACGCGTGGCGCGCACCGTCGCAGATCTCGAAGGCGACGTGAAGGTGGGTGCAGGCGCGATGGCACAGGCGTTGAGCTTGCGTGAAGTCGGCGAGGGCTGAGCCCGGGTGACGGCGACGGCCGTCCCGCCACTCCACTGAACACGTGTATCACGGGGGCCGTCCGGTCGAATCCACCGACGGGATCCGGCCGGACTCTCCGGGGCCGGGAGCTTCGGGTTCTGGTGTATGCTAGGCGCCGGGGGCGACAGAGGAACGACGATGACGGACTCGACTTCTGGACGGAGCTGCGCGGCGAAGATGGCGGCCTTGGCCGGCTCGGCCGCCGCGATCGGCGCGACGAGCTCCCCCGCCGACGCTGCCATCATCCACGTCACGGGCTCGCCCGTCGTGAACCTCAATCGAGGCGGCGACGAGGTCTGGGACGTAGACGGCGACGGCACGACCGACTTCGTCCTCGATGGGCGCTCGCGGGTCGGGTACTACTCGTACTCCGTCTCGTACACGGTCGCGTTCGATCCTCAGGGATCGAATCGCCTGGTTTCCGTGCCGAGTGGCTCTCCGAACCCGAACGACCCGCCGCACCTGATCGGCCTGCCGGACGGTTTCGCTGTCGGCGGCACGCTGGCGAACTACAGCTGGCGGAGCGAGCCGCGGGATCTCCTGTACTGGTACACGTTCGCAGGGTCGTCGTATCCGCTGGACGTCGCCGGCTTCGAGTACACGCTGCCCGGGGGCAGCGGAGACGTCGTCGGACGCTTCGGGTTCGAGTTCATGGCCAGCGACGGCGTCCACTACGGATGGGCCGACATGCGGTTGCTTCGGGTCACCTCTCCGCTCTATGCCGTGGTGATCGACGAGTGGGCCTGGGAGACCACGCCCGGCGCACCGATCGCCGTCGGCGCGACGTCGTCCGTACCCGAGGCACCCGTCTCGAGCCTCGCCCTGCTCGCGGCAGGGGCGGCGGGCGTGCGCAGATGGCGGATGCGGAGAGCCGAGGCCACTCGAAGCTAGGCGCGTAGGGGCTCGAGATGGCGGGGCGTGCTTCCAAGGTCCTGCTCGTCGGCTGGGATGCCGCCGACTGGCAGGTGATCTCTCCGCTGCTCGATGCCGGCGAGATGCCCAACCTGAAGCGACTCGTGGACGGTGGCGTGATGGGCAACCTGGCGACCCTGCGCCCGATCCTCTCGCCCATGCTCTGGACTTCGATCGCCACGGGCAAGCGGGCACACAAGCACGGCGTCCACGGCTTCGCGGAACCGCGTCGCGGCGGTGGCATCCAGCCCGTCACCAGCCTGGGCCGGCAGACGCGTGCACTCTGGAACATGCTGAGCCTGCGCGGGCTCCACTCCAACGTGGTGGGCTTCTGGCCTACCCACCCCGTCGAGCCGATCCGCGGTGCCATGGTGTCGAATCACTTCCAGAAGCCGCCGAACCAGCGTGGCCCCTGGACGATCGACCCCGAGTCGGTGCACCCCTCTCGGCTGCTCGAACCTCTGGCCAGGCTCCGCGTGCGTCCGTCGGAGATCGACGCACAGCAGATCCTCGCCTTCGTCCCGCGGGCTGCGGAGGTCGACCAGGCGAAGGACAACGCGCTGCTCCAGCTCGCGGAGATCCTCGCAGAGACGGCATCGCTTCATGCCGCGGCGACGGCGTTGCTCCAGCTCGAGCCCTGGGACTTCGCGGCCGTCTACTTCGACGCCATCGACAAGACCTGCCATCGGTTCATGCGTTTCCATCCACCGAGGCTCCCCTGGGTCGAGGAGGGGGAGTTCGCGCTCTACTCCGACGTGGTGTCGGGGATGTACCGCTTCCACGATCTGATGCTCGGGGCGCTCCTCGAGCTGGCCGGCCCCGAGACGACCATCGTCCTGGTGTCCGACCACGGCTTCCGCTCGGACCATCTCCGGCCCCGCGAGCTGCCGCACGAGCCGACCGGGCCCGCCGACGAGCATCGCGACCTCGGGATCATCGTCCTGCACGGCCCGGGCATCCGGCGTGACGAGCTCGTGTTCGGCGCTTCGCTGCTGGACGTCGCGCCCACGATCCTCACGGCCATGGGGCTCCCGATCGGTGCGGACATGGACGGGCGCCCGCTGCTCTCGGCCTTCGTCGACGAGCCCGTCGTCGAGACGATCCCCAGCTGGGATGACCTCGAGGGCGACGCGGGCGAGCACTCTCCCCATGCGCGCCGCGACCCCAAGAGCGACGAATCCGCCATCGCACAGCTGGTCGCGCTGGGCTACATCGACCATCCCGATGCCGATGCGGCCGCGGCCGCGCGCGATGCCGCGCGCGAGCTCCGTTACAACGAAGCTCGAGACCTGCTCGATGCACGGCGGCTGCCCGAGGCTCTGCTCGCATTCCGGAAGCTGTGGGGGGAGCACCCGGACGAGAGCCGGTTCGGTGTGCACGTCTTCCAGATCGAGATCGATCTGGGCCGCGTCGCCGAGGCGCGCGCCAGCTTCGAACAGATCCGACTTCGCAAGCGCGCCTACTCGCGGCGTGCGGCGCGGCTTCTCGAAGCCACCCTCGAGAAGCTCGAGCGGGAGCCCTCCCAGCTGACCCTCAGCGAGCAGGCGCGCCTGCGGCGACTGCGTGCCCGCGCGAGCACCAACCGCCCTGCGCTGGCCTTTCTCGAAGCCAGCCTGCTGCACGCCGAGGGCCGGGGAGAGGAAGCCCTTCTGGCCCTCGAGCGGGCACGAAAGGTCCAGACGTCCCGCTTGCCCGGCCTCCACGCCAAGCGCGGAAGCATCCTCCTCGACCTGGGTCGTCCGGACCATGCCATCCGCGAGTACGAGGCCATCCTCGCTCTCGACGCCGGTCACGCGCCCGCACGCCTCGGGCTGGCGCAATGCCACCTCGCCCGACGTCGGCCCCGACGGGCCCTGGCCGAGGCCACGGCTTCGATCGGGCTCTCGTACCACCAGCCGGTGGGTCATCTCGTGTGTGCCGAGGCGCAACGCCAGCTGGGCGACATCGAGCAGGCGATTGCGAGCGCACGCATTGCCCTGTCCCAGAATCCCGTCCTGCCCGATGGTCACACGTTGCTGGCGGACTGCCTCGCAAGCCGAGGAGAGATCGAGGCAGCAAGCCGCCACCGCGACCTGGCAACCGCGGCGGCCAACCGGATCCGAAGGATCTCCGAAGGGCAGTCTCTTCCGGACGCGGCCGACCCGGATGCCCAGCTGGCCCGCTCGGTGACGCTCACGATCGACGCCACCGACGCGAGCCCAAGGCCTCGCCCGGAGCACGCGGTGATCGTGGTGTCCGGTCTCCCGAGATCCGGAACCTCCATGCTCATGCAGATGCTCGCGGCCGGTGGGATCGCCCTGCTGAGCGACGCCATCCGAGGCCCGGACGAGAGCAATCCGCTCGGATACCTCGAGTTCGAACCCGTGAAGCGGATCGCGTCCGACCGGCGCTTCATCGACGAAGCGACGGGCAAGGCCGTCAAGATCGTCGCGCCCTTGCTGAGGCACCTCCCCCTCGACCGTCCCATGCGAGTCCTCTTCGCCGAGCGCCCGCTCGACGAGGTGCTCGCGTCGACCCGTGCCATGATCGAGCGTCGCGCAACGCAATCGGGCGGGCCGAGCCCGCCCGACGCGAGCCGCTTCGACCCGGACCCCGATCACGCACTGGCCGAGCACTACACGCGTGAAGTCGATCGGTTCCGGATTGCACGCCTGGACTCCCGGGCGATGGCCAACGACGTGCGAGCCCTGAGCGTCCCCTACCCGGCCGTGCGCGCCGATCCAATGGGCTGGGCCCACAAGCTCGATGCCTTCCTCGGTGGAGGGCTGGATGTCGAGGCAATGGCACGGGCGGTGGAAGTGCCCACGCGCTGAGGCGAACCTCCCGCCCACGAACCCGCTGCCCGCCTCAGAAGCGAAACCAGCTCGCCTTCTCGCGGACCGAGCCGGCGGCGCCGTCGAGCGACGTGAGTCGATCGCGGACGTCCCGTGCGGAGGCCTCGCTTCGCCGTCCATCTTCCGCGACGCCTTCGAGTGCCTGCCTCGCAAGCGCGCACGACTCCGTCTGCTTGTGGACGGATTCTCGGATCTCTCGCGCGCTGCTCCTGACCTTCTCCACGTCGTCCGTGAGCGACTGCGTGGCTTCGACCTGGCTCGCCGCGTGGCCTCTCAGCTGCTCTGCGATCTCGGTCGTGGATCGCGCCGCATCGCTCAGACTCCCGGCACCTTCCCTCTGCCGGCCCAGGGCTTCCCGCGTCCGAGCCACCGCGTCGTCGATGGTCGTCGAGATGTCGACCAGCGCTTCCACCGAGCGCGTCTCGTGGCGCACGGCCTCGACGACCTGCTTCATCCGCTCCCCACTCTCGTGGGCAGCAGCCCGGATGGCGGTCAGGCCTTCGCTCGCCTCGCGACAGATCTCCTCTCCCGCCTGCACGCGATCGAGTCCGCGACCGATGGCTTCGCCGACCCGGTCGGCCTCGTGTTGCACCGCAGCGATGCGCTCTCCCACTTCGCGCGACTGGGCGAGCACACTGCTCGCGAGAGCATCCATCTGCTTGGCGACGACGCCGAAGCCGTTTCCGTACTCTCCTGCACCCGCGGCGAGGATCGCCGCGTTCAGGGCCAACATGCTGGTCTCGTCACCGACCTCGGTGATCACGTTGACGATTCCATCGATCTCGCGCGCGCGGACCCTCAGAGACGAGATTGCATCTCCCGCCTCGTCGGTCGCGCTACGGATCTCGGACATGCCATCGATGGTCCGGTCCATCCGGTCGGAGCCCTCCTCGACGGCGCGCACGACGTCCGCCGAACGCCGTGCCGTCTCGGCGGCGTTCTCGTCGATGGTGCGGAACGCCTGCATGAGGCTCGCCGTCTCGACCGAAGCCCGTGCGAGCTCGTCCGTCAGTTCCATGACCGCGTCCATTCCGGCCACGAGCTGTCCGACGGCGAGGGAGACCTTGTCGACGGTTGCACCGAGGGCCGCCCCGCTCGAGTACAGATCCTCGCTCCCGGCTCGCAGGCGCTCGAGTGAATCGGACGACTCGCTCGCCGCGGTCGCGAGCACGTCCGCACGCGAAGCCAAGCCCTCGGCTCCCTCGGTCACCGCGCCCATGGACGCAAGCGCCGAATCGACGCCGGAGATCTGGCTCTTCGAGGATTCGCTCACGGAGGACGCGAGCTCGTGGATCGCCCGCGTCTCGTCGCTCACCCGCTCGAGGGACTCCGCCACGTGCCGGACCGTCTCGCGCATCCGCTGGACGGCGTCGGAGAAGGCGCCGGCAATCCGACCGATCTCGTCAGCCGAGCGATCGTGTGGCTGCGGACGGAGATCTCCTTGCCCGACTCGCTCGATTCCAGCCAGCACCGAAGTCGTGCGGCCCGCGACCTCCCTGGAGAGTCGCAGCACGAGCACGGCGACCACCCCGATTCCTGCGAGCAGCGCGCCCGCGGTCTGGAAGACCGTCGCCCGGTTGCGAGCGACCATCGTGCCCTTCGCCCGATCGGCCTGGCGCTCGGCAGAGGTCGCCAGAGTGACGCTCAGGTTCTCGAAATCGTCGCGGATCTCCCGGTACTCACCGAAGTAGAGGCCCCGCGCCCGTTCCACGCGGCTCGCCAGCAGGGTCTCCAGGATCTCGGTGTCGAGTGGGCGAATGCGTTGCTCGAGCGCGACCATCTCGTCCACGACCGGAGCCAGCTCGGTCGATCGCGTCAGACCCTGGAGCGTGCGAAGCACGTCGCGGTTCTCGTCGTAGGCGTCGATCTTGCGGGCGGCCAGCTCGATCGCGCTCGGGTCGAGGAACAGCTCCTTGGTCACGTCGTCCTGGACGAGGATCAGGCTCCGGGAGCGATCGGCGAGTCCGGCGATCGCCAGCGCATCGATCAGCTCCTCCGCGTTGAAGAGAAGCCCGTGGCGAACGCTCGCGGCGACGAGAGCGACCGGGATCAGCAGCGCGAGCAGGATGGTCGAGAACCGGCGGGACAGGGACGTGAAGGGCCTGCCCCGATCTCCGGCTGCCTCGCCGCCGTCGTCCGAACTCACGGATCGCCCGACGTAGCGGGCATCTGCCACCGCTGTGCTTCCTCGGGGACGTCGTAGGTGCGGCGCTCCTCCGGAATCCAACGCCAGACGACGTAGGAGACGGCCCAGATCTCGTCCTCGCTGAGCGCCGCGCGGAACGGGGGCATGACGCCGCTACGGCCCAGTGCCACGGTGGTGGCGATCCTCGAAGGCGAGGTCCCCCACTTGAAGGGTTCGTTCCGGTAGTCCCTCGGACGAATGGGCAGAACGTCCGCGAGGTCGCCATCACCGAAGCCCTGCTCGCCATGACACGGTGAGCAGCGGTTGTCGAACACGCGTGCGCCCGCCACGAGGATGTCGGCCTGCCCCCACGAACTCTCGGGATCGAACTGCGCCATGCGGACGCGCTCGGAAGCGTCTCGGCGCTCTTCCGAGGCAGGCCGGCTGCCGACGGCAGAGCCCGAGGCGATCGATGCCACGAGAGCGCCGCACGCGGCGATGGCGAAGGGACTCCTACTCGCCTTCCACATGGACGGTCAGCTTCATCGTGGGATGGATCGCGCAGCGCACCGTGACTTCACCGGGCACGTCGAAGCGAACCACGTCCTCCTGACCGGGCGCCTGCATCTTCAGGTTGAACTGGCTGCCCTTCGTTCGCGAGAAGACGTTGTGGGTCACGGGGTCGTCGTTGCGAAACAGCAGCTCCTCGCCCTTCTGGATGGTGATCTCCATCGGCTGGAACGTCTTCTGCTTCTGGGAGATCAGCTTCGGCGAGCGATCGCTTCCGGCGGCCGGCGGCTCCGCAGAGGCCCCCAGGGCGATGCCCAGGATCGCAACGATGGACAGGCTCTTCTGCATCGGTCTCATCTCAACTCCTCTCATCGCGGCATGCGCGGCAACGATTCCGGCGGTCCATCACTCGTCAGGGTGGCAAGGAAGGCCAGGAGGTCGGCCCTGTCGGTGCCGTCCAGGTCCAGGGGCCTGATCTCGTTCGAGAGGCTGGGACGAGTCTCCCTCCCGCCGAGGACATACGACTCGATCACGGCTTCGAGAGTCGGCTCGCTCCCGTTGTGCATGTAGGGTGCGCGGCGTTCGACGTTCCGCAGCGTAGGTGTCTTGAAGGCGTGCTGGCTCACCAGGATCTCGGGCAGATGGACTCCCCGCCCGAGATCGTCGCTCCTCGTGCCCACGTCGTGAAAGCTGTCGTCCGTGAAGCGCCAGCCGGTGTGGCAGACGCTGCATCGGGCCTTGCCGGTGAAGAGCTCGAACCCGCGGATCGCGGCGGGGCCGATCGCATCGTCGTCTCCCTCGACCCAGCGATCGAAGGGTGCCGGCGCAGAGACGACGGTCCGCTCGAAGACGGCGATGGCCTTGGCCACCACGTCCTCGGAGATCGGCTCGCCGGGATAGGCCGCCTCGAAGAGCGCGGCGTACTCGTCGATGCCGCGGAGTCTGGCGACGAGCTCCTCGAGCGGCAGGTTCATCTCGCCTTCCGCTTGGATCGGGCCCAGGGCCTGCTCCTCGAGCGTCGAGGCGCGTCCATCCCAGAAGAACGCCGCGCCCCACGCCACGTTGAGGATGGTCGGAGTCCGGCGGGCCAGCTGCTTTCCGGCATGCCCGACTCCGAGCGCCAGGCCGTCGCCCCACTCGAAGGACGGGTTGTGACACGTCGCGCAGGAGATCGTCCCCGACGCGGAGAGGCGAGGGTCGAAGAACAGGGTGCGGCCGAGTCGCTCGCGATCGGCGGTCCAAGGATTGTCGGACGGGTGCGGAACCGCGCTCGGGCGGACGAAGCTGCCCGCGCGTTCGCGGAGCGTCGTCTCGGTGGAGGGCGATGGAGCTGCGCTGAGCAGGCTGGCTGCGAGGAGTCCGACGAGTGACCGGCGGACGGCGTGATGTCTCACTGGTCATCTCCGAACGAGTCGAAGCTCGCATCGATCGTCCGTTGCCTTGCCTTGAGACCCCTCGCGTCGAAGTCCTCGGCTCCGAGAGACAGCCGAGCCACGCACTCCGGGATCGAAGCACGCGCGAACGTCGGGGGCGTGGGTGGGTCGCTACAGCACCTCGTCCCCGCTGTGCCGGTGGATCGTCGGGGGTCGGCATCGCGTGGAGGCCCGGCCCTCCAGCGCCCTCGGAGGGCCTCACGCCGTGAGGCGCGATCTCACGTCTTCGGTATGGGGGCCTCTTCCGGCCCCGAGAACCCAGGAGACCCGTCATGAACCGCATCATCCGTTTCTCGATCCTCTTCTCTGCCTGCCTCGGCATCGCGCTGGGGACGTTGGCAGCCGGCGCCGCCGAGCCCTCGGACTCGAAGCGCGCGCGCCTCGTGAACAAGCCCGTCAAGTGGCAGAGCGTCCGCACGGACGCGTCCCACGCGCTCGTCGGGGCGGCCGCCGAGGCCGAGCGTCGCGCCTTCCGCGTGGCGCCCCGGGCCAAGGCGCGGGCCGGTGCACGGCGCTAGGGGCGCGGCCGGGTGGAGCGACGGCTCCACCCGGCCCAAGTGCGTGGACGCCCCCACACCCTCCCGCGTCGCCGCTGTCCCGTAGACGCGGGCTCCCGCTTCGTGAGAACCTGGGGGGGCAGGGGAGGACTCCATGGCAGCCCGGAAGACCGTCCGCAAGAAGACCACTCGCAAGGCCACGACACGCAAGAAGACCCCGGCGCGCAAGAAGACGGCGCGCAAGGGAGCCAGCAAGCGCAAGGCGCCGGCGCGCAAGAAGGCCACCAAGAAGCGGTCCGCAGCGAAGAAGCAGGCCGTGCACAAGCCCTCGGGCGCCGCCGCCCTGGTGGGCGACCAGCTTCCGCGCTCGCTCGAGGCGTTCGCGAAGCAGGTCCGCCGCGATCTGCTCGCCATCGAGAAGCAGCTCGAGACCGCACGCAAGGGGACGCGCCGCAGCCTGGCTCGCGTGCTGCGCGACGCCAGCCACCAGCTCGGCGTGCTCGAGACCCGGGGCCAGAAGGAGTGGAAGCAGCTGCGCGGGCAGGCCCGCAAGGAGGTCGCGAAGCTGCGCCGTAGGCTCGAGAAGACGCTCGCCTGATCGAGCCCGACGCGGGCCCGACTCAGAACGTGAGCTGTACGCCCACGCGAGCGTCGAGCCACTCCTCGCCCGCGTAGGCGTGCCACGCGACGCCGGCGCGTAGAGCGGTCTGGCGCCCGAGCGAGAGCCGGGCCTCGACGCCGAGCTCGAGGTCCGTCTCGGTATCGCCCGCCACGAAGCGCAGGGCGCGGCCGTAGAGGTGGCCCTTCAAGCGATCAGCGGGCGAGCGCAGCTCGGCGCCGAGGGTGAGGCCCGGCCCGAAGGCGACGTTCTCGTCGAAGGCGTCGCCGGCCTCGACGCGCAGGTCCGCCATGCCGTAGAGCTTGACCGGGCCGCCCCAAGGACGAACCGCTGCCCCGAGGCCGCCCTCGGTACGGAAGATCAGCTCGGGGTCCAGATCGCCGTCGCGATCCTCGAACAGCCGGGTGCGGAAGCCCAAGTCCACGTGCCAGGAGATCGGCTCGAAGAAGAGGTCGCGCGGAGGCTCCGAGCGCACCTCGACCAGGGTCAGCTCCTCGAGACGCACCCGCCCGCGCCGGGGCTCGAAGCGGATCCGTGTGTCGAGGATGCGGATTGTGGAGTCGGCCGCGAAGCCACCCTCGGTGTCGAGCCGGTCGTGGAGCGCGGGCCGGATGCGCAGCTCGAGAAAGCCCTCGTCGTCGCGCACGCCCCCGCCAAGGGAGACCATCGCCGTCCCGTGCCCCTCGTCCGGCCGCACCGCGGGCCGCGGCACCGGCGACGCCGACCCCGTCGCCCCGAGCCGGCTTCGCGCCACCAGGAGCGCGTGGGATCGCGTCCGCGAGTCGTCCTCGCTCACCTGTCCGTTCAGGTAGAGCCAGCGCAGGGCGTCGTAGGCCGCGGTGAGCACGACGCCGGCCTCGTCGGGAGCGAGCGCCCGGAGCTCCGGGCCATCGGGCAGGGCTGCGCCCTTCGCGAGCGAGAGCACCAGGCGCCGCGTCGCACGGTCGAGGCCGGCGAGAGCGTGGGTCAGCTCCCGCGCGGGCGAAGGCCGATAGGCCACCTCTCCCGAGAACACCGACGTCTCGGTGACCGCCCGCACCGTGTCGATCGGAACCACCGAGAGCGGGAAGCCGTCGTGCAGGGTGACGTCGGGCCGGGCCACCTCGATCAGCCGCAGCAGCTGGTAGGAGCAGTTGTCGTGGAAGAAGAAGTAGGGGAAGTCGACGCCCTGCATCTCCCACAGGTGGAGCAGCACGAGCTCCAGATCCTCGGGCTCGAGATCGAGCCGGTACTCCCAGACGTCGCGGCTCTGCCAGTCGGCGTAGAGCTTGAGCTTGTCGTAGTAGGGGCTCAGCCCGAAGCGGCCCGGGTACAGTCCAAGGACGCCCTTCAGCAGATACAGGGGGCCTTCCTCGCCGCGGGTCTCCGCCGTGAAGTCGATGGCGAAGGCCAGCAGGTTGGCCGAGGCGTCCTCCTCGGCCACGTCGATGCGGAGCAGCGTGTGTCCGAACATCGAGGCCGGGCTGTCGACGAACGCCTCGGGGAAGACCAGGGTCATCCCCCGCGGACGCAGGCCGGCGAGCCAGCGGGCGAGCTCGGGACAGTCGGCCCGGCGCAGCGCGTCGGGTGCGAGGCCGAGGGACTCGGCGAGGAAGCGGGCCCGGGCCGGAAACGCGCAGGCGGGGGGTCGATCCCCGACCCGGGCGTCGGGATCGAGGAGAGCCAGAAGGGTGGCCTCGAGCTCGGCGGCCGGATCGCGATCGCCCCGGGGCGAGAGGAAGAAGTGGGGGCCGCGGGCGGCGCTGCGGGAGCCGAGCAGCGTGCGCTCGTGGTGGAGCAGCGCGCGCCAGCGCGGCGCGCGGGCGAGATCGCTCTCCCGGGCGCGCTCGATCAGCGTGCCGGGGCCGGGGAGCGCCCCGGCCTGCAGGGGCAGCGGCGCGGCCGCCACGAGCAGGATGCACAGCAGGAGCGGCAGGCGCACTGTGAGGAGGGTTCCGAACTCTCTGGCCGGGGCGCTGGCCCCGGCTCGCGGGTACGGGCCGCGTGCCCCGGGCCCATGGGCCCGGAGCACGCGCGAGCTCAGCCTTGGACGGCCTGGTCCTCGATGATCCGGTAGAGCGCGTCGACCATGTCGTTCGACTGCGTCTCGGCGGTCGGGAAGAGGCTCAGGAAGTGGGCCTGGGCGAAGCGGGCGAAGTCGGGCCGCTCTACCTCGGGCACCTGCAGCAGGTGGCCCAGGGCATCGAGGGTCTCGCCCTCGCCGCGGGCCACGTCGCGGGCCAGCCGGTCGATGTTGGCGGCCGCGAAGCGGCGCAGCTCGGCGTCGGCGGTCACGGTGCCCCGACCGTCGCAGCCGAGGATGCCGAACGTGATCGACACCGACTGGAACGTCATCCCGTTGGTGAACGAGGCGCAGAGCTTGGGGAAGAGCCCGCTCTGGCCCTCCCAGACCGTCGTTCCCACGCCGCAGCCGACGTCGTTGTCGGCCAGTGCCGGAGCCCCGGCGAGCAGCACCGCCGCGACCAACGAAAGCAGAGCCTTGGATCTCATTCCCCCTCCTGATCGACCCCCCAGGCGGACCATTCCGCGCGGGAACCGGGCCGTTCAGGGCGAG
>JASJCN010000096.1 GCA_030065975.1 Myxococcota bacterium | reverse complement strand
CTCGCCTATGCCGAGGGCGAGATCCTGAACGACGAGGGCAAGGTCGTGGCGCGCGCCAACGGCACCTTCTTCCTCACGGAGACCATGGAGCAGACCGACCGCGAGCGCGTCTAGTCGGACGCCGCCCCCTCGCCGCGGATCTCGGCGGCCATCTCCTCGGGAATCTCCATCGGGAGGAAGTGGGTGCGGTCGGGGTAGTGGCGCTCGCTCCCCTTCTGGAACTCGCCGACCAGACCCACCCAGGTCGGCGACGACGAGAAGTCCATCGAGTCCCGATCGGGAGGCGGACGTCGTGCCCGAAGCACCCGCACCGGGATCTCGAGAGCGCGCGCACTGTCGTGGACGCCGACGTTCGTGCGGCTGGTCATGTAGATGCTCGCCTCGAGCTCGGGCGGACAGGCGAGCTCGAAGCCTGCGCCGTTCTCCACGGGCAGGAGCCCGTGGACGCAGTACGCCTCGAGCGCCTCGGGAGTGAAGACGGCGTAGGGAATGCGGTCGCGGAAGCGATCGATCATCTCCTGCGGCGACGCGAAGTGGCGCTTTCGCTTCGACGTCGGGTGGGGCTCCCCTTCCGGCATCCGGATCGTCCAGCCGCCGCCTCCGTACTCGTCGCGGGCCGCGATCACCGGATCGATCAGCACGAGGCGCTCGAAGCGTCCGGGCACCGCCGCGGCGGCATCCACCATCGCGTGCCCACCCATGGAATGCCCCACCCCGACCACCTCGCGCAGGTCGAGGGCCTGCACCGCCTCGGAGAGATCCCGGCCGAACACGTCCCAGTGCTCGATCGGTGGCTTGCTGCTGCGCCCGTGTCCGCGTTGGTCGACGGCCACCACGTGGAAGCCCGCGAGATGCCGGACGACGGGATCCCAGCAACGCGCATGAAAGCCCGTCGCGTGGGCCAGGAGCAGCGTCGGCCCCTGGCCCCGCCGCGCGCGTCCCCACTCGAAGACGTGGAGGTCGACTCCGTTCGCCCGGACCTTCTGCTCGCTCTCGGGCGCCGTCACCGGGCCGGACGGCTCATGCGCGATGGTCTTCGATGCCCCGCGGAGCCATCTCCGCCAGGAAGTCGTGGGGGAAGCCGAGCTCGATCTGGCTCGCCTGGTCGAGGCGCTGCCGCTGCTCCGCCGAGAGCTCGACCTCGAGACAGCCCAGGTTGTCGTCGAGCTGGGCCCGGGTCCGCGCCCCCACGAGCGGCACGATCACGCCGTGGCCGCCCAGCACCCACTGAAGCGCGACCTGCGCCGGCGTCCGGCCGATCTCGTCGGCGATCTTCACGACCTCGGCGGCGATGCCGAGGTCGCGGTCCTTGATGCGCCCCCGCAGCGCGGCGCGGCCCTCGGTCGACGCGTCGCGGTTGTACTTGCCCGTGAGCACGCCCGAGCCGAGGGTGTCCCAGGGCGTGACCGTCAGATCCATCGCCTTCGCCATGGGCAGGAGGTCGCGCTCCACCGTGCGGTCCAGCAGGCTGTAGCGGATCTGCAGGCCCACGAAGCGTGACCATCCCCGCAGCTCCGCGAGCGTGTTGGCGCGAGCCACCTCCCAGGCCGGGGTGTCCGAGACGCCCACGTAGAGCACCTTGCCCTGCTGGACCAGGTCGTCGAGTCCGCGCATCACCTCCTCGATGGGGGTCAGGAAGTCTCGCGCATGGACCCAGTACAGGTCGATGTAGTCGGTCTGGAGCCGCTTCAGGCTGGCGTGGACCGAGTCCATCATGTTCTTGCGGTTGTTGCCGATGGCGTTCACGTCGCGGCGTCGCGTCGCGCCGGTGTACTTGGTGGCGAGGACGATGCGCTCGCGATCCTCTCCCATGAAGTCGCCGAGGAAGCTCTCGCTGCGTCCCTGGCTGTAGATGTTCGCGGTGTCGATGAAGTTGCCGCCGGCCTCGCGGAACCCCTCGTAGACCTTGCGGCTCTCCGCCTCGTCGACTCCCCAGTCATTGGCCCCGAAGGTCATCGCACCGAGCGCGAGCTCCGACACCCGGAGTCCGCTGCTTCCCATCAGTCGATACTTCATGCCGCCTCCTGCTCCGCGCGCCTCGTGTTTCGCGGTCACCGACGGTAGCATCACCCGGGCACGGGGCGTGGGCCGGCCTCAGTGGTCCTCGAGCCGCACGGGGAAGCGCTCGTAATAGAAGGCGAAGCGTTCGCGCAGGGCCGCCACGTCCACGCCGAAGTCCCCGGCGAGGTCGTATGCGAGCCGGCCGTGCTTGCCGCGAGGGTGGCTCGCCATGTAGGCCTCGAGCTGCGCGCGGGCTGCGTCGGTCATGGGCAGGCCGGCGAGATCGTAGATGCGCTCCACCATCGCCACGTCGTCCGCCATGAACTCGTGGAAGAGCACGTCGAGGCTGCGATCCGCCGGGAGTGCGTCGCGGTCGCGCACGCACCGCCGCAGCAGCGTCTCGATGCGATCGCTCCAGTACCCGGCGATCCGCTCGAGCCGCACCTCCTTGCAGCGGATGCGGCTGGCGTAGGCCTCCATGGTGAGCGTCGAGGCGATCACCGAGACGGGATCCCGCGCGGTCACCGCGAAGGTCGCGTCCGGGAAGGTCTGCTTCAGGGGCAGGATCTGCTCCAGGTGCTGGGGCGACTTCAGGACCCAGCGGTCCCGGCCATGGTGCCACTGCAGCACCTTCAGGACCTTTTTGAGGTAGGCGTAGCCAACCCCTTGATCCCACGACAGATATGCGTCCCGCAGCCGCGGCACGTAGGCCACCCATTCGAGCACGTAGGAGGAGAAGTCGAGCGCCTGGAGCTCGATCTCCTCGTGCACGTGGTCCGGCGCCATGGGATGCATGGCCCGCAGCAGCGGGAGCATGGCGTCCATGCGCTCCCACTCGCGCTGGCAGCGCTGGAAGCGTGGGTCGACGCCGTCGTGCCCGGGCCCCTCCCCGGGGATCGGGACCGGCTCGCGGCTCTCCCAGTAGGGCATCGAGCGCAGCCTCCGGTCCGCGGAGATCAGGTTGACGAGGTGGGTCGTCCCCGACCGCGGCAGCCCGATCACGATGATCGGCTCGCGGATCTCCTCGTCGAGGATCTCCGGGTGCCGCTTGATCACGTCCTCGACGCGCAACCGGGCGACGAGGTAGCGGACGATGTCGTTGCGCACGCCGATGCGACCCACGGGCGATGCGTTGTCGTCCTCCCGGATCGCCTCGAGCCAGACCCGAAGCCGCGAACGGAAGCCCTCGTCGCCGAAGTCGGAGAGGCCGGTGCGGGCCACGGCCTCCTGCAGGAGTGCCTCCTCCTCCTCGAAGTCCGGACAGGCCTCCGCCGTCGCATCCAGGATCCGGCGCTGGAGATCCGTGAGGACGGGCTTCGCGAGATCGGGGATGCGGATCGGGTCGGCCGCCGCACTCCCGGGCGACGCTTCGGCGCGACGCGCCGAGAGACCCTCGAGCTGGTGGCGCAGCCAGGAGGAGAGCCAGAAGTTGTCCGACTCCGTCTCGAGCTTGCGATGCGCCTCGATCGCCACGTCCAGCGAGGGGGTGTGTCCGGGATCGGCGTGCAGCGCAGTCTCCACCAGATGCAGGGCCTCGACGGCCGCTCCGGCGTCGAGCTTCTCGCGGGCGCGCACGGCCAGGGCCTGCGCCCCTCCCGCGAGCTCGGCGAGATCGCCGTGCACCGCTTCCGGGGGCGTCGCGTACAGCTCCGTCGTCGAGCGCTGGTGGAACCAGCCGAGATAGGTCTCCCAGATGGCGCGCACGTCCCAGCGCACCATGCCGTAGCCCTCTCCCACCTCGAGCTCGTCCGGCAGGCGGATCTCGCGCATGGCCGTGTACACGTCCTTGCCGGCGTTCATGTACTCGACGGTTCGATCGTGGACGTGGAGCACGGCGCCGCGCAGGCGCAGGAGCTCCTCGCGGATCGAGGCGGCGCCCTCGATCGGCTGGTGGTGGCCGTAGAGCACCAGCTCGGGCTCGAGAGCGAGGACGCGGTCGATGGTGTCGACCACCTGCAGGGCGTCCCGATAGCGGTCGCCCCGGATCGTGACGAGGTTCGGGATGTGTCCCCACAGCGCGCCGAACACGTTCCCCGCGAAGAGGATCCGATGCTGGGGCAGCCAGACCACCATCGACTCGGTGGTCTCGCCCCCCGGTGTCGCCACCAGCTCGAAGCGCCGCCCACCGAGCTCGAAGGCATCGAAGGCGTCGAAGGTCCGCGTGGGACGGGGCATCGACTGGACGGGGGGAGGGCCCGGCGGCCGGTCCGCCGAGCGACCGGAGGCGGCACGGATCGCGCCCGCGAAGGCGAAGAAGCTGCGGCCCGAGCGCGCCCGGCGGACCCGCGCGTCCTCCTCCTGGTACGCCCAGTTTCCTTCGCGAGCGACGACCTCGGTCCCCTCCTCCCGGAAGAGGTCGACTCCGCCCACGTGATCCACGTGCGCCTGGGTCAGCAGGATGTAGCGGGTCGGGCTCGCGTCGACGGCGTCGAAGTTGCGCTTGTGCACGGGCGCCTCGAAGCCCATGCCGGTGTTGATCACGACCCGACCCTCGGGCGTGGAGACGAGGAAGCTGTTGGACAGCCCGTGGGACGCATGGATGAACTCGTTGATGCGCTGCGCCTCGGGCATCGACGCCGGCGCGAGGTCGAAGCCCCCGGGCCGCGAGCGGTAGAGCGGTTCCTGCATCCGAGGGGCCATGGTCCCCCAAGGCGCCGGGAGCTGCCAAGCCGTTGCCAGGCATTCGCCAGACGCTCACGCGGCCGTTCCGGGCGCCGGCTCAGCGAGTGAGCCAGCGGCGCGCGCGCGCGAGGTCCTGCTGGGTTCCGACGTCGATCCAGTGGCCCTCGGACGCGACACCTACGACGCGGCGCCGGGGCACCCACCACTCGAGCAGCGAGCCCATGCTGTCGGGCGAGCCCCCCTCGGCGAGGTAGCGCGGGACCTCCTCCAGCGCGTGGGCCGGGATCCCGTAGAGCGCCGTCGCGGCGAGGGTTCCGGTGGGAGCGGGATCCTTCTCCCGCAGCTGCGTGATGCGCCCGTCCGCCGCCCACTCGACGCTCGCGAGCCGGCTCACCGCCTCGGCGCTGCCGACGTCGTGGAGGATCACGCAGACCTCGCGCTGGGCCGTTCGCGCGAGCTCCGAGAGGCTGCCGTCGAACACGTTGTCCGCCGCCAGCACGAGGAGCGGGCCGGCGGGCGCGTGCGCCTCGATATAGGCCGCGATGTCGCCGATGGCCCCGAGCCGCGCCTCGACCCGTGCGGCCCCGTTGCCGTGGACGCGAAGCGGGAGCGGGCTCGTCTGCGCCTCCGCCCACGCCTCGAGCCGGGGACGGAAGCGCTCGTTGGTCCAGACGTCGACGGCATCGACGTCCACGTCGACATCCGGAAGCGCGTGGACGCGCTCGAGCAGCACGTCGATGGGTCGGACGTCGCCGGACAGTCCGAGCAGTGCCTTCGGGAGATCGCCGCCGCTCGGGCCCAGGCGGGTCCCGAAGCCCGCGGCCAGCAGGAGGACGCGGGTGGACACCGCCGCTCAGCTCCCGGCGCCGCCGCGGAGCCGGACGAGGTCCGCGCGCAGGGCCTCGAGGGTCGACTCGCGGAGGTGGCCGAGCGTCTCGTGATAGGCGTCGGTGTCGATCTCCGCGAGGGCCGCGGCCTCGGCGAGGGCGGCGTCGAGGAGGTCCGCGGGATCCGCCACGACGTCGAGGAAGCCGATGCGCGCGGCTTCAACGGGAGATACGAGACGGCCCAGCGTCGTGAGCCCGGGGAGTGCGGTGGGAAGCAGCCGATCGCGAGCGAGCAGGACGGGGAGCCGCGGGAGCGGCATGCCGCGTGCCACCTCGCTGAAGCCGATCCGGAAGGGGCCCTCGGCTCCGAGGCGGCGATCGGAGACGAGCAGGAGCATCGCCCCGGCCGCGACGGCGTGGCCCGTGCTGGCAGCGACCACGCGCAGCGGGCTCTCGTACAACGCAAGGAGCAGCTCGCCCATGGCGAGGAGCAGCTCGCGTGCCGCCGAGCCCCCGCTGCCGAGCACGGCGAGATCGAGCCCGGCCGAGAAGCTCCCGGAGCGTCCGGTGAGCAGCAGGCACCTCGTCTCGGGATCCGCCTCGGCGCTCCGGACCTCGCGTAGCAGGCTGCCCAGCATCTCGGCGCCCAGCACGTTCAGCTTCCCGTCGTCGAGCGTCAAGACGCGGACGGCGCCGTGGCGCTCCATCCGCACGGGCCCATCACCGGTCGACATGGGTCCTCCTCGGACGTGGCGCTAGACGTCGGCCAGGGAGTCGAGCCGCTCCATGGTGTCTGCGTACTCCTGGGCGAACTCCTCCATCACCGTTCGCACCGACTTCACGTGGTTCATCGAGCCGACGATCTGGCCCACGAAGTAGTTGGCGAGCTGCTCGGAGCCCGGGTGGTTGTGGGCCGTGCGGTTGATGCGGGCCTGCGCCTCGCGGACGAGGCGCGGCTGGAGCGGCATCGGCAGGGGATCGGGATTTCCGGGGTCCTCCCAGGCGTCGGTCCAGGCGCTGCGCAGCTGTCGCGCCGGCTTGCCCGTGAGCGAGCGGCTGCGCACGGTATCGCTCGAGGTCGCCTTCAGGAACTTCTGCTTCACCACGGGATGGGTCTCGGCCTCCTCGGTGGCGAGCCAGACCGATCCGGTCCAGACGCCCTGGGCGCCGAGCGCCAGCGAGGCCGTGATCTGACGGCCGTTGCCGATGCCTCCGGCCGCCAGCACCGGGACGGGGCTCACGGCGTCCACGACCTCGGGAACGAGCACCATGGTGGAGACCGTCCCGGTGTGGCCGCCGGCCTCGTAGCCCTGGGCCACCACGATGTCGACGCCGGCCTCGACGTGTCGGCGCGCGTGCTCGACGGTGCCCGCCAGCGCGGCGACCTTGACGCCCTTCTCGCGACCCATCTCGATCATCCACGGCGGCGGCGGGCCCAACGCCGAGGCGATCAGCTTGATCGGGTGCTCGAACACCAGCTCGATCACCTCCCGCTGCTTCTCGAAGCCGACGGCGAACTCCGGGGCGAGGGAGGTGTCGGGCGGAAGGCTTGGTACCCCGTGCTCCTCGAGCAGGTGATCCAGGAACTCGACGTGCCCCTTCGGGATCCGCTCGTCGAGCTGCGCGGCGTCGAAGCCCCCGCGGTCGCTCCCGGCGAACTTGGCGGGCAGCAGCAGGTCGACGCCGTAGGGCTTGTCCCCGATCTCGTTCTCGATCCACTCGAGCTCGGCGGAGAGGCCCTTGGCCGAGTGCCCCGCCACGCCGAGCACGCCGAGCCCGCCGGCCTTCGAGACGGCGGCCGCGACGTCGCGGCAGTGGGTGAAGGCGAAGATCGGGAACTCGAGACCGAGCTCCTCGGCGAGGGGAGTCTGCATGATGGCTCCTTGGTGGGCGCCGGGGCATGGGCCTCGGGCTAGGCCGCGGGCCCCCGGGTCCCGGGAGGCGGCGGATCCACGGCTCCGCCGGCGAAGCACTGGGCGATGGACATCCAGCGGGTCGCGACCGGGCCGGTCACCTCGAGGGCGGTGTCGGCGACGTTGCGCCCCTGGGTCACGACCTGGCAGAAGTCGAGGGCATCGCCCCGCACGCACTCCGCCTCGTCGGGCTCGCCCCACTCCCAGATCTCGCCCGAGGGAGCCACGAGCCGCACGTAGGGCATCGGGCCCGGCACCTCGAGCCCGCGATTCACGAAGGTCCAGCCGAAGGTCTTCACGCCGATCGTCGCCACGTTCTTGATGCGATCGGTATGGGAGCGCTGTGCGCCCACGAGGTCGTAGATCTCCTGGGCGTGGGCCCAGGTCTCCATGTAGCGGGCGGTGGTGAACATGGGCACGCCCATGTCCGGACCGAACCAGGGGAGGCGCTGCTTCGGCTCGGCGCTGCCGAGCGCATCGGCCAGGGCCCGAGCGGTCTGGTGCCAGGCCTCGAGGAGCGCCTTGGCATCGAGACCCTCGAAGCGCTCGCGCGCGATCTCCTTGTTGGTGCGGCCCTTTGCGACGGCCTGGATCAGCGCGTTCCGCTCGGGCGCGAACGCCTCCTCGCCCTCGAGGGAGACGCGACTCACCAGGTCGAAGTAGTGGAGGTGCGCCACCACGTCCCAGGGCGTCCACTCCATGAAGCCCGTCTCGCGGTCCCAGTCCTCGGGCGCGAGCGTGGTGAGGAACGCGTGGAGCTCGTCCACCTCGTCCTTGAAGTCGCGGCTCACCTGCAGCACGGCACGTCTCCTGCGTGGCTCGGGTTCACTCGCCCTCCCCGGCCCACGGCGGCTTCTCCCGCTTCAGGAAGGCCTTCATGCCGGCGGCGGCTTCCTCGCCCCGGAACAGGCGTTGGGAGAGATCGGCCGTCCAGGCGAAGGCCTCCTTCTGCTCCATGGCAGGCACCTGGTAGACCAGGCTCTTGGCGAAGCCGAGCGCCTGGGGCCCGCCCAGACGGAGGTCGGCCAGCACCTCGCCCACCGCGGCGTCGAGCTCTGCACCCGGCACGGCCCGACTGATCAGGCCGAGCTCGGCGGCGCGCGTGGCCGGGAAACGGTTGCCGCGGAGGAACACCTCGAGGGCCTCGCCCCGGCGCATCTTCGGCAGGCACACGACGGAGATGATCGCGGGCGCGACACCGAGCCGGACCTCGGTGAAGCCGAACTTCACGTCCTCGCGCGCGATCGAGATGTCGAGGACCGCGGCCAGACCGTTGCCGCCCCCGACCACGTGCCCATCGATGCGCCCGATCGTCGGGGTCGAGGACTGTTGGAACATCGCGAGCAGCTCGTCGAAGCCGACCGCGGGACGAACGCCCTGCGCGGCTCCGGACTGCTCCTTCAGGTTCGCCCCGGCGCAGAAGGTCGAGCCCTCGTTGGTGACGACCAGGGCGCGGATCGTCGGATCGGAGTCGGCCCGCGTGAGGGCCTCGTGGAGCCCGTTGACGACCACGGCGCCGAGCGCGTTGCGGTTCTCGACGTCGGCCAGGGTGGCCGTGAGCACGCCGTCCGCGACCTCGATCCTCACTTCGCCCATGGGCATGGCCCCTCCACCCCTTCATCCCTTGCTCCACCCATTCGCGGTGGGAAATATCGATTGCTTCGAATTACCGTATCTGTTACCTGTAGTCAACCGCGCCTCCGCGGACCGCAACGTCACGACATCCGGGAACGCCATGCAACCTGCCCTGCTCGCTCCTCCCCTCCGCTCGAGCCTCGACGCGCGCTCGCCCGAGTTCGCCGAGAACCGGGACGCCATGCTGAAGAAGCTCGAGGAGATCGGCGCCCTGCTCGACGAGGCCGAGCTCGGCGGCGGCGCGTACCACCACGAGCGTCTCGCCAAGCGCGGCAAGCTCCCGGTCCGCGAGCGCATCGCCCTGGCCCTCGACCCGGACAGCCCCTTCCTCGAGATCAGCCCGCTCGCCGCCTACAACTCGTCCTACACCATCGGGGGCGGCGCCGTCATCGGCATCGGCATCATCGCGGGGGTCGAGTGCGTGATCTTCGCCAACGACCCGACGGTGCTCGGCGGCGCGCTCACGCCCTACGTCGGCAAGAAGTGGATGCGCGCCCTCGAGATCGCCCGGGACAACCGCATCCCCTACGTGAGCTTCGTCGAGTCGGCGGGCGCCGACCTGCGCCGCAGCGGTGGCGGGGGCAGCAAGAAGGACGGCGACGAGCCCACGGCCGGTGGCGCCCGGATCGACCACTTCGCCGAGACCGGGCGCTTCTTCTACGAGATGATCGAGCTCTCGAAGCTCGAGATCCCGACGGTCTGCGTGGCCTTCGGCTCCTCCACCGCCGGCGGCGCCTACCAGCCGGGCATGTCCGACTACAACGTCGTGATCAAGCAGCAGTCGAAGATCTTCCTGGCCGGCCCGCCGCTGGTGAAGATGGCCACGGGCGAGGACTCCGACGACGAGACCCTGGGCGGCGCACAGATGCACGCCGAGGTCTCGGGCCTCGGCGAGTACCTCGCCGAGGACGAGGCGGACTCCCTGCGGCTGTGCCGCGAGATCGTCTCGCACCTGAACTGGCGCAAGCCCGGCCCGGAGGCCTCGCTTCGCGCCGACCCGCCCGTCCTCGATCCCGAGGAGCTGCTCGGCATCATCGATCCCGAGCTCCGCCGCCCGGCCGAGATCCGCGACGTGATCGGACGCGTCGTCGACGGCTCGCGCTTCGAGGAGTTCAAGCCGCGCTACGGGCCGACCATGGTCTGCGGCTTCGCCTCGATCCACGGCTACCCGGTGGGGATCCTCGGCAACAACGGCGTGATCTACCCCGACTCGGCGGAGAAGGCGGCCCACTTCATCCAGCTCTGCAACCAGATCGACACGCCGCTGCTCTTCCTCCAGAACCTGACGGGCTTCATCGTCGGCAAGGACTTCGAGCAGGCGGGCATGATCAAGAAGGGCTCGCAGCTCATCAACGCGGTGACCAACTCCGAGGTCCCTCATCTCACCGTGATCGTGGGCGCATCGTACGGGGCCGGCACCTACGCCATGTCGGGACGCGCGTTCAACAATCGCTTCACCTTCATCTGGCCGAGCGCGAAGATCGCCGTCATGGGCGGCAAGCAGATCGCGGGCGTGATGTCCATCGTGCGCCGCGGCCAGGCCGCCCGGAAGGGCGAGCCCTTCGACGAGGAGGCCGACGCCAGGATCCGCGCCGCCGTCGAGGAGGCCCAGGAGCGCGGATCGGTCGCCCTCGAAGCGAGTGGCGCCATCAGCGACGACGGCATCATCGACCCGCGCGACACGCGCACCGTGCTCGGCATGTGCCTCTCGGTGGTTCGCAACAAGCCCGTCGAGGGAACCGACGGCTACGGAGTCTTCCGACTGTGAGCTTCGATACCCTGCTCGTCGCCAACCGGGGCGAGATCGCGCGGCGGATCATCCGGAGCGCCCATGCCATGGGCATCCGCTGCGTCGCGGTGTACGTGGACGCCGACGTCGATGCGCCCTTCGTCCGCGACGCCGACGAGGCGGTCCGACTCGACTCGGGATACCTCGACGGCGACGCCGTCCTCGAAGCCGCGCGAGCCACGGGGGCCGGCGCGATCCATCCGGGCTACGGCTTCCTCTCGGAGAACGCGGGCTTCGCCCGTGCAGTGACGGCCGCGGGGATCGCCTGGGTCGGCCCGTCGCCCGAGGCCATCGAGCAGATGGGCGACAAGATCGCGGCGAAGGCCCTGGCCGAGAAGGCCCAGGTCCCGACTCTTCCGGGCTCCGAGGATCCCGGCGCGGCAGACGCCGTCGGGTACCCGCTGCTGGTGAAAGCCGCCGCCGGGGGCGGCGGCAAGGGCATGCGCATCGTCTCGGAGCCCGGACAGCTCGAGGAGTCGCTGGCCGCAGCCCGGCGCGAGGCCCTCGGCGGCTTCGGCGACGACCGGGTCTTCCTCGAGCGCTACGTCTCGCGGGCGCGGCACATCGAGATCCAGATCCTCGGGGACGGCCACGGCGAGGTCGTGCACCTGGGTGAGCGCGAGTGCTCGATCCAGCGCCGCCACCAGAAGATCCTGGAGGAGTCGCCCTCGCCCCGCGTCGACGCTGCCCTTCGAGACGCCATGGGCGAGGCCGCCCTGCGTCTGGCGCGAGAGCTCGGCTACCAGTCGGCGGGGACCGTGGAGTTCCTGCTCGACGACGATTCGGGCGAGTTCTTCTTCCTCGAGGTCAACACGCGCCTGCAGGTCGAGCACCCGGTGACCGAGATGGTGACCGGCATCGACCTCGTGCGGGAGCAGCTGCGCATCGCCGCGGGCGAGCCGCTGGGCTACGGCCAGTCGGACATCCGCTTCGAAGGATCGGCCATCGAGGCCCGGCTCTACGCGGAGGATCCGTCCAACGACTTCCTCCCCGCGATCGGCACCCTCGTCGCGTTCGCGCCGGCGATCGACCCGCCGGTGCGCTGGGACTCCGGCGTGGTCGAGGGCTCGGTGATCGGCACCGACTTCGACCCCATGCTCGCCAAGGTGATCGCCCACGCCCCGACCCGCAGCGAGGCCGCGGGGCGCCTGGCCCTGGCGCTCTCGCGAACCCACCTCGGCGGCGTCGTCACCAACCGCGACTTCCTCGTGCACACCCTGCGTACGCCGGAGTTCCTGGCCGGCGACACCACCACCGACTTCATCGAGCGCGTCGGCCCCGCCCGCCGGCTCGAGCCGGGCGACGCCGAACGCACCCTCCTGGCCCGGGTTGCCGCGCTCTTCGTCCAGGCCTGCAACCGCCGGGAGGCCCGGGTGTGGGCCGACATGCCTTCGGGCTGGCGCAACGCCCGGCTCCCCGACCAGAAGCTCGTGCTCGAGGAGGGCGACTCGACCGAGACCGTCCAGTACCACTCGCTGCGCGACGGCCGCTTCCGCTTCCCCGACGGCACGACGGCCCGGGTGCACGAGGCCGGTGCCGACGCCATCGACGTCGAGATCGGCGGGCGCCGCGTTCGCGCTCGCGTCCGCCGAGCGGGCGACCAGCTGGTCGTGCACGGCCCGCACGGCGACCTGACCTTCACCGAGCTGCCGCGCTTCGTGCTGCCGGGCTCGGAGGAGACCGAGGGCGGCTTCGTCGCCAAGATGCCCGGCAAGATCATCCAGCTCGGGGTCGCGTTCGGAGACCGCGTGGCCGCGGGCGATCTCTTTCTCGTGCTTGAAGCCATGAAGATGGAGCACCCCATGCGGGCCACCGAGGCCGGCGTGGTCCGCGAGGTGCGGGTGGCCGAGGGCGACCAGGTCGAAGCCGGCACCCTGCTCCTCGTGGTCGAGCCCGAAGCTTCGAGCGACTGACGCCGCCGGCACTCGCCACCACCGGAGATCCCCCATGGCCGATCCCATCCGCATCGCAAACTGCTCGGGCTTCTTCGGCGACCGGCTGAGTGCCGCTCGCGAGATGGTCGAAGGCGGCCCCATCGACGTCCTGACCGGCGACTGGCTCGCCGAGCTCACGATGCTCATCCTCGCGCGCACCCGCATCAAGCGGCCGGGAGGAGGCTACGCGCGCACCTTCGTGGCCCAGATGGAGCAGGTGATGGGCACCTGCCTGGATCGAGGCATCAAGGTCGTGACCAACGCCGGCGGCCTCGATCCCGACGGCTGCGCAGAGGCCGTGGCCGAGGTGGCCGGCAAGCTCGGCCTGAGCCCGAGCATCGCCTACGTGCGCGGCGACGATCTCCTGCCCCGGATGAAGGAGCTGCTCGCCGGCGACCAGCTCCGCCACTTCGAGACGGGCGAGCCCATCAAGGACGCGTCGACCTTCCTCACCGCCAACGCCTACTTCGGCTGCTGGGGAATCGTGGACGCCTTGAACCAGGGCGCGGACATCGTGATCACCGGCCGGACCACGGACGCCGCCGTCGTGTGTGGCCCGGCCGCCTGGCACCACGGCTGGAAGCGCACCGACTGGAACGCCCTGGCCGGCGCGGTGGCCGCGGGCCACGTGATCGAGTGCGGCACCCAGGCGACCGGCGGCAACTACTCGTTCTTCACCGAGGTCCCGGGCATGGAGCGAGTGGGCTTCCCCTTCGCCGAGATCGCCGAGGACGGCTCCTCGGTGATCGGAAAGCACGAGGGGACGGGCGGAGAGGTCTCCATCGGGACCGTCACGTCCCAGCTCCTCTACGAGATCGGCGGGCCCGAGTACTTCGGCCCCGACGTGACCACGCGCTTCGACACCATCCGGCTCGAGACCGTGGGGCCCGATCGGGTACGCATGTCGGGCGTCCAGGGCGAGCCGCCGCCGGCCACCCTCAAGGTCTGCCTGAACCGCCCCGGCGGCTTCCGCCAGGATCTCAACGTGTGCCTCACCGGCCTCGACATCGAGGCCAAGGCGCAGCTCGTCGAGGACGCCTTCTGGGCCGCTTGCCCCTACGACCCCGAGGACTTCGCCTCGGTCACGCGCCGGCTGGTGCGGACGGACAAGAGCGACCCCGCCTCCAACGAGGAGGCGACGGCTTTCTACCGCATCACGCTCAAGGATCCCGACGAGAAGAAGGTCGGGCGTGCCGTATCCAACGCGATGATCGAGCTGGCCCTCTCGTCGATCCCGGGCTTCACCAGCGTCGGCGGTGGGCCTGGCGGCGGCCGTCCCTTCGGCGTCTACGAGCCGGCGCGCATCGCGGCGTCCGCCGTCCCGCAGGAGGTGGTGATGCTCGGGGGCGAGACGCGCGAGGTGTCCTCGGTGATCCCGGACGCCCCGGCGCACGTGACGCCCGACCCGGGCCCCGATGCCACCGCGCCTTCCGGCCCCACGCGCCGGGCGCCGCTGGGCGCGGTGATCGGCGCGCGCTCGGGCGACAAGGGCGGCAACGCCAACCTCGGCGTGTTCGCCCGAAGCGACGAGGCATGGGCGTGGCTCGACGCGACCCTCACGACGGAGAAGCTGCGAGAGCTGCTGCCCGAGACGGCGGAGCTCGCCATCGACCGCCATCCCCTGCCGGCGATCCGTTCCATCAACTTCGTGATCCACGGGCTGCTGCAGGAGGGCGTCGCCGCCTCCACGCGCCAGGACGGCCAGGCCAAGAGCCTCGGCGAGTGGCTGCGTGCGCGCCACGTGGACGTGCCGGAGGCGCTGCTGTCTTGAGCGCTCGACTCGAGCGGGGAGCCCAGGGCGAGTCGAAGCGCGGGGCCGACGCGGGCTCGGACGGCGAGAAGGGCCGCATGCGCTTTCCGGGCGTGCGCGCTCCCAAGCCGCTGGTCTCCCGCGAGACCGAGCGACAGCTGAGCCCTCGCCAGCTCGAGATCATCGACGAGCTCGAGGAGAAGCTGGCGGACGGCCGGCTCGCGGACCTGACCATGGCCGAGATCGCGGCCGGGGTCAGCTGCTCGCTGCGGACCCTCTACGGGATCGCGCCCAGCAAGGACGAGCTGCTGCTCACCATCGTCGACCGCCGCCTGCATCGCATCGGCCGCGCGGCGATCGAGGCCATGGACGAGAGCATGCGCCCCCTCGAAGCCCTGCGGACGTACCTGCAGCGGGCCAACGAGGCGGTCCAGCCCGAGTCGGTCGTGCTGGCCAGCGACCTGGCCAACGTCCGCGGCGGCGGGCTCTTGATGTCGTCCCACGAGTCCTATCTGATCGCCGTCGCGAAGAGCCTGCTGGATCGGGCCGTCGCCGAGGGCGAGATCGCGCCGGTGGACACCGGTGCCGTGGCCCACGTCCTGGGCAGCCTCGGCCGCGAGTTCTCCCAGCCCGACGTGGCCGCGATCGCACAGGGATCGCCCAAGGAGACGGCGGACGCCGTCGCCGAGCTCTTGTTCCTCGGGCTCCAGGCCGATCGTCCCGGCTCGTAGTCGGAAGCGCCCGGGGTCGCGGGTCGCCGCGCCGACGCCTTCGACTAGAATCGGGCGCTTGAGCCACGCACGCCCGACCCGTCCGACCCATCAGACGCGCCCGGCCTCCCCGGACGCCCCGCCCCGTCTCCGCTCGCTGCTCTTCGCCCCCGCCGTGCGTCCCGAGCTGCTGGCCAAGATGCCCGCCACCGGCGCCGACGGGATCGTGATCGACTGCGAGGATGCGACGCCTCCCAACGCGAAGGCCGAGGGCCGCGCAAATGCCGCCCGCCTCGCGCCGGAGCTCGCGGGCCCCGGATGCGCCGTCTACGTCCGGGTCAACGCCGTCCCCAGCGAGTGGTTCGCGGACGACGTGGCCCAAGGGCTGTGCGATGCGCTGGCCGGCGTCGTCGTCCCCAAGCTCGAGAGCCTCGACCAGGCGGGCCGGGTGGCTGACGCCCTGGATGCCGCGGGGCACGCCGCCCTCCCGATCCTGGCCGGCCTCGAGACGGCGCTCGGCGTGGCCGATGCACGCGCGGTGCTCGGCCACCCCCGCATCCACGCCGCCTACTTCGGCGCCGAGGACTTCATCGCCGACATGGGGGGCGTGCGGACTGCGCAGAACCAGGAGGTCCTGTACGCGAGGTCCCAGGTGGCGCTGGCGGGCCGGCTGGCCGGGGTGCCGGTGCTGGACCAGGTGGTCACCGACTTCCGCAACGACCTTGCCTTCGAGGCCGAGGTGCGCGACGCCCGGGCGCTCGGCTACGCGGGCAAGCTCTGCATCCATCCGAAGCAGGTGGCGCTCGCCAATGCGGGCTTCGTGCCGTCCGACGAGGAGGTCGAGCAGGCGCGGCGCCTGCTCGCCGCCTACGAGGAAGCGTCCGCGCGAGGCGTCGCCGCGATCTCGTTCGAGGGCCAGATGGTGGACGAGCCCCTGGCGGCGCGGGCGCGTCAGACCCTCGCCGCGCGAGGAGAGGAGAGCCGATGACCGAGACGCCCGAGGCCCCCCGGCCGCACCGGGGCCTGTGGTTCGAGGAGCTCGAGCCGGGACGCGTCGTCCACCACGCCATCCGGCGCACGATCACCGAGGCCGACAACGTCCTGTTCACCTCGATCACCATGAACCCCGCCTGGCTCCATCTGGACTTCGACTACGCCGAGAACGAGACGGAGTTCGGCAAGCCCCTGGTGAACTCGATGCTGACCCTGGCCACGGTCATCGGCATCAGCGTCCACGAGACGACGCTCGGGACGACGGTGGCGAACCTGGGCTTCCAGGAGATCGGCTTCCCGGCGCCGCTCTTCCACGGCGACACCCTGCGCGTGGAGACCGAGGTGAAGCAGGCCCGAGCCTCCCGCTCGCGGCCGAATCAGGGGGTCGTGACGTTCGAGCACCGGGCCTACAACCAGGACCAGCAGCTCGTGTGCCGCGCGACGCGCGACGCCCTCATGCTGCGACGGCCCGAGGGCTCCGCATGAGCGAGGCGCCCCTCTGGGCGCCGGACCCGGGGGCCGCGAGCGAGAGCCCGATGGCCGCACTCATGGCCCACTGCGCGGCGCTTCGAGGCGCCCCCTTTGCGAGCTACGACGAGCTCCACGCGTGGTCGGTTTCGGACCGCGAGGGATTCTGGTCGGCCGTCTGGGACCACGCGGACATCGTCGGCGAGAAGGGCGACGTCGTGCTGCGCGATGGCGACGAGATGCCCGGTGCGGCGTTCTTCCCCGAGGCCCGGTTGAGCTTCGCCGAGAACCTGCTTCGCCAGCGCGGGCCGGGCGATGCCATCGTCTTCCGCGGCGAGGACCGGGTGGCCCTCCGGCTCTCCTGGGACGAGCTCCGCGCGCGCGTGTCCCGCCTGCAGCAGGCGTTCGAGGCGCTCGGCGTCGGGCCGGGCGATCGCGTGGCCGCCATGCTCCCGAACCTCCCCGACACCGTGGCGGCCATGCTCGCGGCCACCTCGCTCGGCGCGATCTGGTCCTCGTGCTCGCCGGACTTCGGCGAGCGGGGCGTGCTCGATCGCTTCGGGCAGATCGCGCCCAAGGTCTTCCTCGTCTGCGACGGCTACTGGTATGCGGGGCGCCTGCAGGACGTGGACGAGAAGGCGGTCGCGGTCGCGCGGGAGCTCGGCTCGCACACCCTCGTCGTTCCCTACGTCGGTCGCGCCGCCGAGCTCGCGGCGAAGATCGAAGGCGCTCGCGACCTCGAGACGGCGCTCGCGCCCCATGCACCGGGAGAGCCTCGCTTCACGCGACTCCCCTTCGGCCACCCGCTCTACGTGCTGTTCTCTTCCGGGACCACGGGCATCCCCAAGTGCATCGTGCACTCCGCCGGCGGCACGCTGATCCAGCACCTGAAGGAGCAGCGCTACCACTGCGGGCTCGAGCCGGGCCAGCGCCTCTTCTACTTCACGACCTGCGGCTGGATGATGTGGAACTGGTTGGTGAGCGGCCTCGCGAGCGGCACCACCCTCTGCCTCTACGACGGCTCGCCGTTCCATCCCGGTCCGGAGGTGCTCTTCGACTACGCCCGGGACGAGCGCTTCGACTTCTTCGGAACCTCGGCCAAGTTCATCGATGCCGTGCGCAAGGCGGGCCTCGAGCCGGCCCGCACCCACGATCTCTCCTCCGTGCGGACGATCGCCTCCACCGGCTCGCCGCTCTCGCCCGAGGGCTTCGACTTCGTGTACGGCGGCATCCGGCCGGGCGTGCATCTCGCCTCCATCTCCGGCGGCACCGACATCGTCTCGTGCTTCGTGCTCGGAATCCCGACGAAGCCGGTCTGGCGCGGCGAGATCCAGGGGCCCGGGCTCGGCATGGCCGTCGACGTCTTCGACGAGGAGGGGCGCCCCGTGCGCGGTGAGAAGGGCGAGCTGGTCTGCACCCGCCCCTTCCCGAGCATGCCCGTCGGCTTCTGGAACGATCCCGACGGGGCCCGCTATCACGCGGCCTACTTCGACCGTTTCCCGGGCATCTGGTGCCACGGCGACTTCGCCGAGTGGACGACCCACGGGGGCATGGTGATCCACGGCCGCTCCGACGCCACGCTGAATCCCGGCGGCGTCCGCATCGGGACGGCGGAGATCTACAACCAGGTGGAGCGCATGGACGAGGTGGTGGAGGCCCTCTGCGTAGGCCAGGAATGGGACGGCGACGTGCGGGTCGTGCTCTTCGTCCGACTCGCGGAAGGAGTCGCCCTCGACGACGAGCTGGTGTCGGCCATCCAGGCGCGCATCCGCAGTGGGGCCTCGCCACGCCACGTCCCGGCGCGCGTCCTCGCCGTCGACGACATCCCGCGCACGAAGTCGGGCAAGATCACGGAGCTCGCGGTCCGCGAGGTCATCCACGGGCGGCCGGTGAAGAACGTGGAGGCCCTCGCCAACCCCGAAGCGCTCGAGCACTTCGCGGGTCGCGCCGAGCTGCGCAGCTGACGCCGGCTCTCAGCGCGCCGGCGCGGTCGTCTCCCCCGCCTCGGGCGGCCTCGGCCGGGCGCGGCGTACCCGCGGCGGGCGGAAGCGGAAGGAACGGAGGTCGCCCG
>JASJCN010000095.1 GCA_030065975.1 Myxococcota bacterium | reverse complement strand
CGGGAGCGCTGCGCAGCCCCTCAGCCGCGGAAGAGCAGCAGCCAGACCAGCAGCGCCAGGAGCACCACCACGAGGCCGCCCAGGGCCAGATTCTGGCCGCTCACGGGCATCCCCGGACGCTCGGCCTTCTCGGGCGGCGCCTCGCCGGGCACGACGGCCACCTGCACCGTCACGTTGTCGCTGCCGTCCTCGTGCACGGAGCGGTCGATCAGCTCGCGCACGGCCGCTTCGGGCTCGCGCTCGCTCATGATGCGCGCGACCTCTTCCTCCTCGAGGGCGCCCCACATGCCGTCGGAGCAGATCAGGAAGCGGTCACCGGGAAGCACCTCGATCTCCTGGAGATCGACCTTCACCTCGCCGCCGACGCCCAACGCCCGCTGCAGCTGATTGCGTCGGGGGTGGGTGCGGGCGTCCTCCCAGCTGATGCGACCGGCCCGCACCAGCTCTCCCACCAGCGAGTGATCGTCGGTCAGGCAATCGAGCTTTCCACGACGCAGGCGGTACATGCGGCTGTCCCCGACGTGGGCGATCCAGCCCCGGCCACCGGGAGCCAGCAGCAGAGCGACGCCGGTCGAGCCCATCCCAGCCACCTCGGGACGCTCGCGCGACACGTCGAAGATGCGGCGATTCGCCTCGACGAGGATCTGCCGCGCCACCTCACCGTCGGGCGAAGGAGCGGCGAGAAAGGCGTCTCCGCCGCTCTCGACGGCGAGCCGCGAGGCGACCTCGCCTCCGCGATGCCCACCCATGCCGTCGGCCGTGAGCAGCAGGCGCATGGGCTGGCTCGGGTGCACGACGTCGGTGCACGCGTCCTGGTTCTCCTTGCGCACCTTGCCCACATGGGTGCCGGAGGCCGTGGGAAAGCCCCGAGGATCGTCCGGCGCAAGGGACGGCGGCGCGCTCCAGTCGCGCGTGGGATCGTCGCTCACGGATCTTCGTTCCTCAGCGCTTCTCTCCCACCGCTCGGACTCGTCGCACCATCCGGAGTGTGCGACTCGTCACGACCCACCACGAACCATTCCGAGTCGTCTCGAGTCATCCCGAATGGCTGGGCTCCCGAAGGGGACCCGGTCAGTGACCCCTCGCTTCGCATCGGCTCCGCGAAGAACGTCGAATCAGATGCGGCCATTCTAGGCGTTCGGACCCCATCACCCAAAGTGTGAAAATACACAGCGTCGGCGCGAATCGGCCGAATTCCCCACGCTTTTTTCCGAGGCGGGGAGCCAACTTGGCTTGAAGTGGGGGCCCCGCCTTTGAGAAAATCGGGGGTCGCGAGCCCCGACCAGGAGGGGCCGTCCGGGCGTGGAATCCCTGCGCCCCTGCCCAGCGTATGAGATCCGAGCCCGAGGCGAGACGGGCGTCCGGAAGCCTGACCGGACTTCGGGCATCACATCACACCGGGAGCCCCGCGGCGGGCTCCGATCCAGGCACGGAACATGCCCGCCAGGGCAACCCGGAATCGGGCGACCCGGACGGGGCGACCCGGACGGGGCGACCCGGACGGGGAAATCAGAACGGGAAACCGGAGAGGGAGATTCCGATGGCAGGAGGCGCGAGCCAGGAAGTCGATCATTTCATGAAGGGGCTGGTCAAGCGCAACCCGGGCGAGCCCGAGTTCGCCCAGGCCGTCCAGGAAGTGGTCGAGACCCTGATGCCCTTCGTCCTGGATCACAAGGACTACCAGCAGGCGCAGATCCTCGAGCGGATGACCGAGCCGGATCGCGTCGTGATCTTCCGGGTGTGCTGGGAGGACGACCAGGGGCACATCCGGACCAACCGGGCCTGGCGCGTGCAGTTCAACAACTCCATCGGGCCCTACAAGGGAGGCATGCGCTTCCACCCGAACGTGACCCTCTCGGTGCTCAAGTTCCTGGGATTCGAACAGGTGTTCAAGAACAGCTTGACCGGGCTGCCCATGGGCGGCGGGAAGGGCGGCGCCAACTTCAACCCCAAGGGCAAGAGCGACAACGAGGTGATGCGCTTCTGCCAGTCGCTGATGATCGAGCTCCACCGCCACATCGGAGAGGACACCGACGTGCCGGCCGGCGACATCGGCGTGGGCGCCCGCGAGGTCAGCTACATGTTCGGCCAGTACAAGCGGCTCGTGAACCGCTTCGTCGGCACGCTGACCGGCAAGGGCCTCGCCTTCGGCGGCAGCCTCGTGCGCACCGAGGCCACCGGCTATGGCTGCGTGTACTTCTGCCAGAACATGCTCAACCACATCGGTGACGGCCTCGAGGGCAAGACCGTGGCCGTCTCCGGCTCGGGCAACGTGGCGATCTACACCGTGCAGAAGGCGACCGAGCTCGGCGGCAAGGTGGTCACGCTCTCGGACTCCGCAGGGACGATCTACGACCCGAAGGGCATCGACCCCGACAAGCTCGAGTGGGTCCGCGCGCTGAAGGAGGAGCGCCGGGGCCGCATCAAGGAGTACGCGGAGGAGTTCGGCTGCGAGTACCAGGAGGGCAAGCGCCCCTGGGGCGTTCCGTGCGACGTCGCCTTCCCCTGCGCCACCCAGAACGAGATCGAGCTCGCGGACGCCAAGGAGCTGCTCAAGAACGGGGTCAAGGTGGTCTGCGAGGGCGCCAACATGCCGACGAAGATCGACGGCGTGCACGCGTTCCTCGACGCGAAGATCCTCTACGGCCCGGCCAAGGCCGCCAACGCCGGCGGCGTGGGCGTGTCGGGCCTCGAGCAGAGCCAGAACGCCCTGCGCCTCTCCTGGAGCCGCGAAGAGGTCGACGCCCGCCTGCAGGGCATCATGAACGACATCCACGGCAAGTGCGTGCACTACTCGGACCAGGAAGGCGGGTGGGTGAACTACGTGTCCGGGGCGAACCTGGCCGGGTTCGTCAAGGTCGCGGACGCCATGGTCGCCTACGGCGTGGTGTAACGGGAACGCCTCGCGCGCATCCAGAATCAGCGGCCTTCTGCGGGCCGCCCCGCCACCCAGCAAAGGAGTGCCATGAAGGCCTCGGATCTCTTCGTTCGCTGCCTCGAGGTCGAGGGCATCGAGTACATCTTCGGCGTCCCCGGTGAGGAGAACGCCGACTTCATGATGTCCCTCGAGGGCTCGCCCGTGAAGTTCATCCTGACCCGTCACGAGCAGGGCGCCGCCTTCATGGCCGAGGTCTACGGGCGCCTCACGGGCAACCCGGCCGGGTGCCTCGGCACCCTCGGGCCCGGCGCAACCAACCTCATCACCGGCGTGGCCGACGGCAACATGGACCGCGCCCCGATGCTCGTGCTGACCGGCCAGGGCAGCTCGACGCGGCTCCACAAGGAGTCCCACCAGGTGATGGACGTGGTGGGGATGTTCCGACCCGTCACCAAATGGACCCAGGCCGTGCTGCACCCGGACAACATCCCGGAGATGGTGCGCAAGGCGGTCCGCCTCGCCCGCACCGAGAAGCCGGGAGCCGTGCATCTCGAGCTGGCCGAGGACATCGCCAAGTTCGAGGCGAACACCGGACCCATCGAGCCGCGGCGCTTCCGGCGCCCGGTCCCCGACGACAAGATCGTCGACAAGGCCTGGGAGGCGATCCGGACGGCCAAGCGACCGATCATCCTGGCCGGCAACGGCACCATCCGGAAGCGCGCCAGCAAGCAGCTGCGCGAGTTCGTCTCGAAGACCGGGATCGGCGTGGTCAGCACCTTCATGGCGAAGGGCGCCGTCGACATGGACGCCGAGGAGTGCTTCTACACCGTCGGCCTCCAGGGCCGCGACTTCCCGGTGGCGGCCATCGAGCAGGCCGATCTCGTGATCTCGATCGGCTACGACATGGTCGAGTACCACCCGCGCCTGTGGAATCCGGACGGAAGCAAGCGGATCGTCCACATGGACTTCATCCCGACCGAGATCGACTTCAACTACGCACCGGAGGTCGAGGTGGTGGGCGACCTGGCCCACGGGCTCTGGATGCTGAACGGGCGCGTCGATGCCCATGGCGCCGACAAGCTCGACTACGACCACAGCCACACGCGCAAGGCGCGCAAGGAGCTCACGGCCGACTTCGAGCAGTGGAAGGACGACGACGCAAAGGGGAGCATCAAGCCCCAGAAGGCGCTGTGGGACGCGCGCCAGGTGCTCGGGCCGAAGGACATCCTGCTCTCCGACGTGGGCGCCCACAAGATGTGGATCGCCCGCTACTACCAGTGCCACGAGCCCAACACCTGCCTGATCTCGAACGGCTTCTGCACCATGGGCTTCGCGCTCCCGGGCGCGATCGCGGCCAAGATGGCCGCCCCCGAGCAGCGCGTGCTCGCGATCTGCGGAGACGCGGGCTTCCTGATGAACGTGCAGGAGATGGAGACGGCCCGGCGCCTCGATTCCGACATCGTGGTCCTCGTCTGGGAGGACAAGGAGTACGGGCTGATCGCCTGGAAGCAGGAGAACGAGTTCGGCAAGCACACGGATCTCTCGTTCGGGAATCCGGACTTCAACCAGCTGGCCGCGTCCTTCGGATGGAACGGCTACCGCTGCGAGGATTCGAGCCAGCTGCAGGCGACCCTGGAGGAGGCCTTCACCACGCCGGGCCCGAGCCTCGTGTCGATCCCGATCGACTACCGCGAGAACCAGAAGCTCACCGAGCGGCTCGGCAACATCGAGGCCACGATCTAGGATGGCCGACCCGACGCTGAAGGAGAGCTGGCCCTACTACCTGGCGGGGAGGCCCGAGCAGCCCAACCAGGACCTCGAGCTGCGCGACAAGTACTCGGGCGACGTCTTCGCCCGGGTGGCACTCGCGGACTCGGCGGCCATCGACCAGGCCATCGCCGCGGCGGTTTCGGCCCAGGAGCCCCTGCGCCAGATGGCCGCCTACGAGCGTCAGGCGGTGCTCGACCACTGTGTCGCGCGCTTCGGCGAGCGCTACGACGAGCTCGCCTACTCGTTGTGCCTCGAGGCCGGAAAGCCGATCAAGGATGCGCAGGGCGAGGTCACGCGGCTGATCGACACCTTCCGCATCGCGTCGGAGGAGTCGGTGCGGATGACGGGCGAGGTGCTGCCGCTCGACATCACGCCGCGCGCCAAGGGCTACACGAGCCTGTGGAAGCGCGTCCCGATCGGACCCTGCTCGTTCATCAGCCCCTTCAACTTTCCGCTCAACCTGGCCGCCCACAAGGTGGCCCCGGCCCTCGCCGTGGGCTGCCCCTTCGTGCTCAAGCCCGCGAGCCTGACGCCGCTGGGTGCCCTGATCATCGGCGAGGTGCTGGCCGAGACGGACCTGCCCGCGGGCGCCTTCTCGATCCTCCCCTGCCGCCGCGACGGCGCCGACCTCTTCACCGAGGACGAGCGGCTGAAGCTCCTCTCCTTCACGGGCTCGCCCGGCGTCGGGTGGGACCTGAAGGCGCGGGCCGGCAAGAAGAAGGTCGTGCTCGAGCTCGGCGGCAACGCCGCGGTGATCGTCGACTCGGATGCGGACCTCTCCGACGCCGTCGAGCGCATCGTCTTCGGCGCCTTCTACCAGTCGGGCCAGAGCTGCATCAGCGTCCAGCGGATCCTGATCCACGCCTCGATCTACGAGGAGTTCAAGGAGCTCCTCACCAAGGCCGTCGGCGCCCTTCGCAAGGGCGACCCGCGCGACCCCGACACCTTCATCGGGCCGATGATCTCGGAGAAGGAGGCCACCCGTCTGCACGGCTGGATCGAGTCGGCCGTCTCGGCCGGCGCGCGACTGCTCTGTGGCGGGAGCCGCGAAGGCGCCATGCTCGACGCGACGCTGCTCGAGAACGTCCCGAGCGACGCCGAGGTCTCCTGCCAGGAGGCCTTCGGGCCCGTCGCCATCCTCGAGCCCTTCGAGGACTTCGAGGCCGCCCTCGCACGGGTCAACGACAGCGTCTTCGGCCTGCAGGCGGGCCTCTTCACGCGCGACCTCTACAAGGCGTGGCGCGCGTGGGACGTGCTCGACGTGGGCGGCGTGGTCGTCGGCGACGTGCCGTCGTACCGGGTGGACAACATGCCCTACGGCGGCGTCAAGGACTCGGGCCTCGGTCGCGAAGGCATCCGCTTCGCGATGGAGGACATGACCGAGATCCGCCTGATGGTGGTCCGGGGCGTCTAGCGGGGGGTTGGCTAGCCGCCGACGCGATACATCTCGATGCGCTCGGGGCGCTCGGCCTTGCCGATCGCGGCGCGCTCCTCGGAGTAGCGGTCGCGGCGGCCGCCCCAGGTCCCACGGATCAGGCGCAGGAGCTCCTCGTCGTCGGCGCCGTCCCGGAGCGGCTGCTTCAGATCGAGCCCGCTGTTCGCGAACAAGCACGTCACGAGCTCGCCGTCGGCCGTCAGGCGCGCGCGGGTGCAGCCGCTGCAGAACGGATTCGTGACCGACGTGATCACCCCGATCTCGCCGGCGCCGTCGACGTAGCGCCAGCGGCGGGCGACCTCGCCGTCGTAGTTCGCGCCCACCGGCTCGAGGGCGAACTCCGCCTGGATGCGCTCGATGATCTCCTTGGCGGAGACCACCTTCGTGAGCTCCCAGCGGTTGCGGGTGCCCACGTCCATGAACTCGATGAAGCGCAGGATGTGCCCCGTGCCCCGGAAGTGGCGGGCCAGCGGCACGATCTCGTCCTCGTTGACGCCGCGCTGCACCACGCAGTTGACCTTGATCGGCCCCATGCCGGCGGCGGCCGCCGCCTCGATGCCCTGGAGGACCCGGGACGGCGGATGCGGGCTCCCGCTGGTCTGCCGGAACACCTCTTCGTCGAGGGCGTCGAGGCTCACCGTGACCCGGCGCAGCCCGGCATCCGCGAGCTTCCCGGCGTGCAGGGGCAGCAGCGAGCCGTTGGTCGTGAGCGCGAGGTCCTCGACGCCCGGGATCTCCGACAGGGAGCGGATCAGCTTGGGAAGCTCGGCGCGCACCAGCGGCTCGCCGCCGGTCACGCGCAGCTTGCGCGCTCCGAGCCCGACGAAGAGCCGCGTCAGGCGCGTGATCTCCTCGAAGGTCAGGATCTCGGGCCGCGGGAGGAACTTGTGATCCTCGCCGAAGAGCTCGGCGGGCATGCAGTACGGACAGCGGAAGTTGCAGCGGTCCGTGACCGAGATGCGCAGATCGCGCAGCGCTCGTCCCAGCGCGTCCCGGGTCTCGGGGGGGTCGGAATGCAAGCGACTGGGGGAGCCCCTACTCGGCGAAGCCCCACTTCTCCTTGTTCTCGCGCACCTGATCGGGGGTCGGCTTCTCCTTCTCCTCGACCTCGGGCACCGAGAAGGAGTCCTTCTCCTCACCGATCTTGGCGTTCAGAGCCACGTCGTCGGTGAACACGCCGGGCACGCGCTCGTCCTCGAAGATCGCCTCCCACGGGCACTCGGGCTCGCACACGCCGCAGTCGATGCACTCCTCGGGATCGATGAAGAGCTGGTTCGGGAAGGTCGCCTTGTCGTCGCCGCCGTACTCGTAGATGCAGTCGACGGGGCACACCTCGACGCAGGCCATGTCGACGCAGTCTCGGCAAAGGCTCGTGATCACCCAGGGCATCGTCTCTCCTCGATCAGCGCGGTCGCGGACCGCAGCTCGGCGTGTCTTCGGGCGCCTGGCCCCCGAGGCACGAGGCCCGGGCCGGACGCCGGTGAGTAGGGCTGTGAGGCGGCAATCCTATCGGCTCGGCGCCCTCGGAGGAATGGCCCGGGGCCCGCTTTTCGCGGCCCCGGAGAATCTTGACTAATTTGTATAGTATCTTACCGTACGCATCGCAGCGACCCGTCGCGCCCCTTTCGCGTGCCGCCCACCCTGCGTGCCAGGAGACCCGACATGAGCCTTCCCGACGACACCCGTCAGCGCATCCAGTCCGTGATCGATTCGGATCGGGTCGTGCTGTTCATGAAGGGCAGCCGCCAGATGCCCCAGTGCGGGTTCTCCGCCCAGGTCGTCCAGATCCTCGACAGCCAGCTCGGCGAGTACACCACCGTGGACGTGCTGCAGGACCCGGAGATCCGACAGGGCATCAAGGAGTTCTCGAGCTGGCCGACGATCCCTCAGCTCTACGTGGGCGGCGAGTTCATCGGCGGCTGCGACATCCTGACCGAGATGTACCAGGCCGGTGAGCTGTCCCAGACACTGGGAACCGCGTAGACGCCCGCTTCGCCTGGCGACTCGTCGGCGGACGGCCCGGAGAGCTCGCCCATGGAGGCGCGCGGCTTCATCGTCCAGCCCACCTACCGCGTGCGCGGGGGTGTCCCCATCGTCCAGCTGTGGGGAAGACTGGCCAGCGGCGAGGCGTTCCTGGTCGAGGACGACCGCTTCCGCCCCTACTTCTTCGCGCCCGAGGCCAAGGTCGCCGCGATCCCGGGCGCCCCGGATCTCCGGGTCGAGCCCTCGCCGCTGCGAAGCCTGCGCGGCGAGGCGCTGGTCCGCATCACGGCGCAGGTTCCCGCCGCCGTTCCGCCGCTGCGCGAGCGCATCCGAAAGGCCGGCGGCGAGGTGCTCGAGGCCGACGTGCGCTTCCCGACCCGCTACCTGATCGACCATGGGATCGGGGCCGGCCTCACGATCCGGGGCGATCCGGAGCCGGGCCATGGCCTGCGGCGCTTCCGCAACCCCGAGCTCCGGCCCTCGGAGGGTGCAGCCGACCTCCGCACCCTCTCGCTCGACATCGAGACCAGCCCGGACGCGGGCCGGATCTATTCGGTGGCTCTCGCCGGCGGCGAGACGGCCGAGGTGCACCTCCAGAGCGAGCACCCCGTCGAGGGCGCCATCGTGCATGCCGACGAGGCCGCCCTGCTGGCGGGCACCCTCGAACGCATCCGCGAGCTCGACCCGGACGTGCTGCTCGGCTGGGCCGTCGTGGACTTCGACCTGCGGGTGCTGGCGCGGCGCTGCGAAGTCCTGCGCGTGCCCTTCCACCTGGGCCGGACCGACGACCCGCCGCGCTTCCAGCAGGATCCGGGCTTCACGAGGCGCACCCGAGCGGACGTGCCCGGCCGCGTGGTGCTCGACGGCGTGGATCTGGCGCGCGAGGCGCTGCGCCTGCCGGACTACCGCCTCGAGACGGTGGCCCGGCACGTACTCGGGCGGGGCAAGCGCATCGACCAGAGTGCCCCGGACAAGGCGGCGGAGATCACCCGGATGTTCGAGGAGGATCCGGCCGCGCTCGTCGCCTACAACCTCGAGGACGCCGTCCTGGTTCCGGAGCTGCTGGCCCGGGAGGGCCTGCTCGACCTCACCATCGAGCGCAGCCGCCTGTCGGGCATGCCCCTCGACCGCGTGTCCTCGAGCATCGCGTCCTTCGACCGCGTCTACCTGCCCGAGCTGCGCGCCCGCGGCTACGTGGCGCCCAGCGTGGACCTCGAGCGCAAGGGGGCCCTCATCCAGGGGGGTGCGCTCCTCGACCCGGTGGCCGGCCTGTATCGCCGCGTCGCGGTCTTCGACTTCAAGAGCCTGTACCCGAGCCTGATGCGCACCTTCCAGCTCGACCCGCTGGCCCACGGGCGCGCGGGCAAGGACGCCATCGTGGCGCCCAACGGTGCCCGCTTCGCGCGCGAGGGCGCGATCCTGCCCGGGATCCTCGAGCGCTTCATGGACGGGCGCGCGGCCGCGAAGCAGCGCGGCGACCGCCATGCCGACCAGTCGATCAAGATCATGCTGAACGCGCTCTTCGGCGTGCTCGGGGCATCCTCGTGTCGCTTCTTCGACGCCGAGGTCGCCAACGCGATCACCGGCTTCGGGCAGCAGACCCTGCACTGGACCCGCGAGGCCTTCGAGTCCCTCGGCGTGCGCGTGCTCTACGGCGACACCGACTCCGTCTTCGTCGAGCTCGGCGCCGGCGATCGCGCGGGTTTCGCCGAGTCCCTACGCGACCAGGTGCAGGACGCGATCGCCGAGCGGATCCGCCGGGAGTACCGCGTCGAGCCGCGCCTCGAGCTCGAGCTCGAGCGCATCTTCGATCGCCTGCTGCTGCCGAGGCTGCGCGGCGCCCGCGGCTCGCGCGCGGCTTCGGGCAGCAAGAAGCGCTACGCCGGCTTCGTCGACGGGCAACTCGTGCTGGTGGGGCTCGAGTCGGTCCGGCGGGACTGGCCCGAGGTCGCGACGCGGCTGCAGCAGGGCATGCTCGAGCGGCTCTTCGGCGACGAGGAGGTGGAGCCCTTCGTTCGCGAGGTCGTCGACGCCGTGCGCGCCGGCCGGCTCGACGACGAGCTCGTGTACAGCAAGCGCCTGCGCAAGGGCACTCTCGATCGCTACACCCGCGGCGCACCACCCCACGTCCAGGCGGCCCGCAAGCTTCCCGGTCGCGCTCCGCGCAGCGTCCGCTACGTGATCACGCGGCGCGGACCCGAGCCCGTGTCCGTGGGCGTGCCCCTGCCCGACGACATCGATCGCGCCCACTACGTCGAGCGCGTGCTGCGGCCCGTGGCCGAGGGCATCCTGTGCGAGATCGGCTCGGGCTTCGACCGGGCCATGGGGCAACCGACCCAGCTCGACCTGCTGTAGTTGCCGGTCTCCGACGCCAACGGCCTGTCAGCAGGCCTCCGTCGGCGCGAGACGGCGGCGAAACGGCGGGTGGAGGCGGAGGTATGATGGAGCCGCACTCACGGAGGGAGGCACATCATGGTCCGCCACATCGCCGGGCTCGCCGAGATCGTCGAGGACTACGAGGCCGCCGTGGCGTTCTACCGCGACACCCTGGGCCTGCCCGTGAAGGAGCAGGGGCCGGGCTACGCCGTGGTGGAGGCCCCGGGGATCCTGCACTTCGGAATCTGGTCGCGCGAGACCGCCGCCGAGAGCACCTTCGGTGACCGATCGCGGGCCGGCGAGATCGCCCTCGGCTTCACGCTGGGCATCGAGGTCGACCGCGTCGACGACGCCGTCGGGTCCCTCTCCGCTTCGGGTCGACAGCTACTGCAGGCGGCGAAGGACGAGCCCTGGGGACAGCGCACCGCGCGTTTCGCCGGCCCGAGCGGGGCTCTCTTCGAGTTCTCGGAGACGCCCTGGGCGCGCCGACTGGCGCAGGCCCCGGCCGGCGCCGAGGAGTCCTAGCTCAGGCGGCCGCGCCGGCCTGCCGCCCTCCGGGTTCGTGCCCTGCGTCCCGCCAGATGGCCCCGCCGTCGGGGTGGGCGTCGGCCGGAACCACCTCGAGCACCGAGAGCTCCGACGGCACGCCGATCCGGAGCGGGAAGCCGTAGAAGCCCGTGCCCCGGTGGACGTAGAGCCGGCTCGCGCCATGGCCGAAGAGGCCCTGGTCCGGCCAGCGGCTGCCGGAGAGCAGGGTCCAGTCGATCCCCAGGCTGACCAGCCCGACCTGTCCGCCGTGGGTGTGCCCGGACAGGGTGAGGTCCACCGCGCCCGCGGGCACGTGGTGGAAGTGCGAGGGATCGTGGAGCAGCAGCACCCGCAGGCAGCCGGGCGGCCGCGGGTGGCGGGCCAGCAGCGCGCGCACGCGCTCCTCGGCGTCGCGACGGTGCCAGTCGCTGCCGATGATCTGGACCTTGCCGACCGGGGTCTCGGCGACGGCCACCTCGTCGAGGAGCAGCCGCACCCCGTTCACGGCCAATCCCGAGCGGACCTCCTCGGGGGCCTCGTGGTCGTGGTTCCCGAAGATCGCGAAGCAGCGCCCGGGGAGCTTCCCCAGCGGCTCGAGAGCGGCGGCAAGGGCGCCAGGCGTCCCGTTGCTCTCCATGGTCAGGAAGTCGCCCGTCAGGAGCACCAGGTCGGGATCGGCCTCGACGACCTCGGCGACCAGCGAGCGCAGGCGGCTCACGGGCTGCCAGGGACCGAGATGGGTGTCCGTCAGCTGCGCGATGCGCAGGGGCCGGTGCTCGACGTCGGGCTCGGCACCGCGGCGATGGCGCTCGAGGGGCATCCGGGAGACGCGCGTGGGCTCTCCGCCCTGCAGCCCGAACCGGACCACCTCCCGGCGGATGCCCATGGACGTCCCGATGGAGGCCAGGATCGTGAGCACCGGCACCCAGTCGAGCCAGGCGAGGCCCGCGAGAGCGGACTCGGCGCCGAACGCGTACAGGACGCCCCGCGGAAGCAGCCAGGCCGTGAGCCATACCAGCGACATCGCGCCCAGGGCCAGGAAGGCCATGCCGGGCAGGCTCACCGAGAAGCGGAACCAGGCGGGTCGCATGCGAGCGCGCACCAGTGAGGCGAGGTGGACGCCCGTCGCGATCAGCAGCCAGCCGAAGCCCCACTGCAGCCAGGTCGCGCCGGCATCGGGCAGCAGGCCGGCCAGCCGGCGTTCGAGCACCAGGGCGGCGGGAACCGAGAGCCCGAGCAGGACGGCGGCGAAGATCGCGTAGGTTCGTCCGCGAACCCGGTACGCATAGGAAGGGATGGCGACCAGCAGGGCCAGGCCCAGGGAGGGAAGCAGGGCCGTCGGCAGCACGGGAAGGGACATCGCGCAGAGCATAAGGGTTGCCCGAGCCCCGGCGAGCCGCCGCCCGATCGTTGCCTCGACCGGGCGGTCGGGCCGCAGAAGGCCCGCGGCTTCACGATCCGTTCAGACCCACGGCGTACTCTGCGTGAAATCCACCCCTGCCCTGACCCGGCCGCGGACCGCACCCGAGGCCGGCCCGGAGCCCCCGATCGGAGCCCCAGACGATGGACGCCGCCCCGACTCCGTCCCTGGCAAGCCGCCCGAGCCATCGGCAGCTGCGCATCCGCTTTGCCAGCCGGGCCTCGTTGATCTCGGGCCTGCGCATGGCGCGCCGCGAGCCCGCCTTCGACTCGTGCCACGTCGACCTGCCCACCCGCGAGCTCGTGGTGCACATGGCCGGCGGCTTCGACGCGACCCGCCCCAACTAGGCGACCGCTCAGCCCGAAGCGACCCGCGAGCGCATCTCGCCGCTCGCCGTCGGAGGCTTCGCCTCCGGACGCTTGGCGTGCCCGCTATCCTGGCGCGATGCCGACGCAATCGTCCTCGGTTCCCGATCCCCTCGCCGTCCGCAGCTACCTGCAGGAGCTCCAGGATCGCATCTGCGCGAGCCTCGAAGCCCTCGACGGAGAGGCGCGCTTCCGGGAGGAGCGCCTCGAAGGTCCGGGCGGCACGTTGGCGCGCCCGCGCGCCCTCGAAGGTGGCCCGGTCATCGAGAAGACCGCCGTGCACTTCACCCACGCGCGCGGGCCGAAGCTGCCTCCGGCTGCCAGCGAGGCCCACCCCCACGCGGCCGGGCAGCCCTTCCAGGCGGTCTCGCTCTCGATGATCGTCCACCCGCGCAATCCCTACGCGCCGACGACCCACATGAACCTGCGCTGCTTCTGCACCGAGGGGGACTCCCCGACGTGGTGGTTCGGCGGCGGCTTCGACCTCACGCCCTATTACGGGTTCGACGAGGACTGCGTCCACTGGCACCGCGAGGCGGCCACGGCGTGCGAGGTGCTCGGGCCGGGCCACTACGAGGCGATGAAGAAGGCCTGCGACGAGTACTTCTACCTCCCTCACCGCGGCGAGCCCCGGGGCATCGGCGGGATCTTCTTCGACGACCTGAACGAGGGCGGCTTCGATGCCTGCTTCGCCTTCGTGCGCGCCGTGGGCGACCACTTCCTGCCCGCCTACCTCCCGATCGTCGAGCGACGACGCGATACGCCCTACGGCGAGCGGGAGCGCCGCTTCCAGTGCCTGCGCCGTGGGCGCTACGCCGAGTTCAACCTCGTCTACGACCGGGGCACCAAGTACGGGCTGCAGTCCGGCCGGCGCATCGAGTCGGTGCTCGCCTCGCTGCCGCCGCTGGTCGAGTGGCGCTACGACTGGCAGCCCGAGCCCGGCTCGCCCGAGGCACGGCTGCTGGAGCACACCCTGCAGCCCCGGGACTGGCTCGCCGAAGGCGCCTGAGGCGCCATGGCCGGGCTTCGCGACCTGCATCTCGGCGCCGGCCGAGTCGTGCCCGCGCGCCTGCTTCGCGTCCGCTTCGCGCGTTCGGGAGGCCCCGGCGGGCAGAACGTGAACAAGGTCGAGACCCGCGCCGAGCTGAGGCTCGATCTCGCGGCCTGCGACGGCGCCCTCGGCGCGCGGGGCCTGGCGCGGGTACGCGCCCGCCTGGCGAGCCGCATCGACTCCGAGGGGCGCCTGCGGGTCGACTGCGACGAGACGCGCCACCAGGGCCGAAACGTCGAGCGGGCCCTTCGGCGGATGGAGACGCTCCTGCGCGAGGCGCTCCACGAGGACAAGCCGCGACGCGCGACGCGACCCACGCGGGCCAGCCAGGAGCGCCGGCTACGCCGCAAGCGCAGCCGGGCCGACGTGAAGCAGCAGCGTCGCCGCCCGATCCCGGACTGACCCCCCGGCAGCCTCGGGATCGGGTGCGACACGGCTCGACACCGAGCCGGTGTCCCCTCGTGAGCCGTCGTGACCGCACCCCCTCCGGTGCGCCCCTTCACATCACGTCCAGGGTTTCGGGCACGCGACGATCCGGCCGTGTGACGGCCGTCACGGCCGGGCGTGACGAGTGCACGAATCCGCAGGAGCGGCGGTCACGACCTCCGCTCGGGCCCGCTCAGGCCTGGCCAGGCCCGGTCAGGCCCATTCGAAACGGGTCTCGACCTGGACGTCGGGATGCAGGCTCCGGTGCACCGGGCAGGTGTGGGCGGCGCGCTCGAGGACGGGACGCGCCTTCTCGGGGATGCCGGCCGGCATCGCGAAGCGGATCGCGAGGCGTCCCACGCGCCGCTCGGGCTCGGTCACCATGTGCTTCTCCACCTCGGCGTGGGCCCCCTCGAGCGGCCAGTCGTGGCGCCGCGCCACGATCCCCATCACCGTCAGCATGCAGCTGGCCGTGGCCGTGGCCAGCAGGTCCGTGGGCGAGAAGGCCTCTCCGCGCCCTTCGTTGTCCTTCGGGGCGTCCGTCTCGATCTCGGCGGACGAGGGGCCGTGACACGCCGTGGTGTGGAGTCCCCCCGCGTAGGTGACGTCGATGCGAACCACGTCTTTCCTCCTAGCCGGGGCCCGGGAAAAACGGCATCGGCGGAAGCCCGGCAAGAACTTCGAGACGCCGATTGTGGGAGACCCGGGCATTCCAGTAAAGCCGTCGGGCGGTCGATTCGTCTTGCGTGAGAGTGCTCTCGATCCTCGCGCTGATCCTGGCCGGCATGTCGGCCGCGGCGGTCTGCATCCGCATGCTGGTGCTGGCCTGGCGCAGCGGCGAGCTACCCGAGCTGTTGATGGGCACCGCACTCGCCTCGCTGATGTTCCTGGCCATTCCCCTCTCGGGCATCGGCCGCTCGCCCACACTGCTGGGGACACCGCTCGGCGACGGGCTCCTGGCGGCGGGCCTGCTCTTCCTCGGGCTCGGAATCTCGCTGCTCTCGGCCTTCACCTGCCGGGTCTTCCGGCCGCGATCCCTGTGGGCCCTGATGCTCGTGATGCTCCAGGCGTGGGGCTCGGGAGTCGTCTGGCACGGCTTCATGGGCGCGTCCCAGGGCACCACCATGGAGGAGATCCTCGGCAACACGCGGCCCTGGGCCCTGGCGTTCGTCGCCCTGCTCTTCGCGACCGCCGCGTGGACCGCGCTCGAGGCCGGCCTGCACCGCGCCCAGCTCAGGCGCCGCCAGCGGCTGGGGCTCGCCGATCCCGTGGTGATCAATCGCATGACCCTGTGGATGGGCTCGGGGATCGCGCTCTGCGTCCTCCTCGGCGCGATCCTGATCGCCATCGACCAGGGCATCGCGCCCCTGCGCAGCCTGCCCTTCATCCTCGCCATCGGCGTCGGTGCGACGGCGGTCGGGGGATGCTGGGGGCTCGCGTTCTTCCCGCCGCCGGCCTACCTGCGCTGGATCGGCGGACGCACCCCCGCCGAGGTCGACGCGATGCGACCGGCCTCGCTGCAGTAACGAGCCGGCCGCGTCGACTGGGCCGGCCGCGCTAGAGCGCGGCGGGCGACTCCCAGCTCTTCGGCCACTCGGGATGCCACGGGCGCTCCTGCTCGAAGGCGTGGCTCGCCTGGAGCACGAGGTCGTCGCGGTGGCGCGGCCCGACGATCTGCATGCCGATCGGCAGGCCCGCTCCCGAGAGGCCGACGCGCATCGTCGCGGCCGGGTGCCAGGAGAGGTTGAAGGGGATGGTGAACGCCGCCACGCCCGCCGGGGGCTGGCGCCGCCCCTCGGTCTCCTCGGGGAAGGGCCCCTTCGCGGGCGGCGCGTCGTAGGGAACCGTCGGCGTGATCAGCAGGTCGAACTCGTCGAAGACCTCGGCGCACCAGTTCTGCAGCGCGATGCGTCCATCACTGATCCGCTTCCAGATCTCCGGGGTCATGCGCTCGCTGGCCATCTTCACGCCGGCGATGAAGGTGCGTCCGAACTCCGCCTCGCGATCGGGCAGGTACTCGTGGAGCTCGGCCGCCTTCTCCCAGCCGCCGAGCAGCCCCCACTCCCTGCCCATGACCGGCGGGCCGCTCCGGAGCGGCACCAGGGTGTGGCCGAGCTTCTCGAACACGCCGGCGGCCTCCTCGACCGCGGCCGCGATGTCCGCCTGTACCACCCCGTAGCCGAGGTCGGGCGAGAAGCCGATCCGCAGACCGGGGGGCAGGCCCTCGGCCAGCTTGTCGACGTAGGAGTAGCCGGGGTCGGGCAACGTGTTGGGATCGGTCGGCGAGACGCCGGCCGTGATGTCGAGCTGGAGGGCCGCGTCGCGCACCGTCTTGGTGAGAGGCCCGTACACGGACGTGTCGTCGCTCGCCCAGTAGCGCAGCGGCCCGCGCGGGACGCGCCCGAAGGACACCTTGAGACCGTAGGCGCCGACGAAGCTCGCCGGGATGCGGATCGAGCCGCCCCCGTCGCTCGCGGTGTTCATCGGGCAGACGCAGCCGGCCAGGGCGGCGGACGAGCCCCCGCTCGAGCCCCCGGGCGTGTGAGCCAGGTTCCAGGGGTTGCGGGTCACGCCGTAGACGAGGTTCTTGGTGATCGCCGTGTACCCGAACTCGGGCGCGTTGGTCTTGCCGACGACGATCGCGCCCTCGCCCTTCAGCCGCGCGATCTGGGTGTCGTCGAAGTCGCTCACCCGGTCCTTGAAGATCAGCGACCCGCGCGTGTTCGGCAGCCCGACGGTGTTCTCGAGATCCTTCACGCCGAGGGGGATGCCCTCGAGCTTCCGCGCCTCCCCCTTCCCGATGCGCTCCTCGGAGGCCTTGGCAAGGGCGAGCAGGGCCTCGCGGTCGTGAAGCGCGACGAAGGCATTGAGGTCTTCGTTCGTCTCGTCGATGCGGGCCAGCACGGCCTCCATCAGCTCGACCGGCGAAGCCTTGCGGCTCTGCAGGCGCTCGGCGAGATCGCAGACGGACAGCTCGAGCAGCTCGTTCATCGGGTCTCCTTCGTCTACGCGCCGGCCTCGATTCGGGCGCGCAAGGGTGCGTGATCCAGCTGGGGCAGGACGTAGCGAGCGAACAGGTCGCACTCGGCGGCGTGGGGGTAGCCGGAGAGGATGAAGGCCTCGATGCCGAGCTCCTGATAGGCGCGCAGCTTGGCGAGCACCTGATCGGGATCCCCGACGATCGCCGCGCCGCAGCCGCTGCGCGCCCGACCCACGCCCGTCCAGAGGTTGTCCTCCACGTAGCCCTCGTCGTCCGCGGCGTCGCGCACCTCGGTCTGACGCGCCACGCCCGCGGAGCCCGAGTCGAGGGACTTCTTGCGGATCGCGGCGCCGGCCTCGTCGTCGAGCCGGCTCACCAGCCGTCGGGCCGCCGCGCGGGCCTCGTCCTCGCTCTCGCGGACGATCACGTGGACGCGGTAGCCGAAGCGGAGCGAGCGACCGTGGCGAGCGGCGCGCGCCCGCATGTCGTCGAGCACCTCGGAGACGGCGGGCAGGCGGTCCGGCCACATCAGGAAGACGTCGGCACCCCGCGCCGCGCACTCCCGCGCGTCCTCCGAGAAGCCGCCGAAGTAGAAGGGCGGGCAGCGGCCGGTGACGGTGCCCGTGCGAGCCGGCTCCACCTCGAGCTGATAGTGCTCGCCGCGATGGGAGACGGGCTTGCCGTCGAGCAGGTCGCGCAGCATCTCCATCACCTCGAGGGAGCGGGCGTAGCGCGGAGCCGAGGCCAGGGGGGCGCCGGCCAGGTCGCTCGAGATGATGTTGATGGTGAGGCGTCCGCCGAGCATCTGGTCGAGGGTGGCGAGCTGCCGGGCCAGCATCGGAGGCCAGAGCTCCGCGCAGCGCACGGCCACGAGCAGGTTGAGCCGCTCGAGCTGCGGGGCGACGGCGCCGGCGAAGGCGATGGAGTCGATCCCGAGGGCGTAGCCCGAGGGCAGCAGGATGTTGTCGAAGCCGCCCGCCTCGGCCCGCATCACGATCTCGCGGCAGTGGGCGTAGGAGCTCCGCAGCGCGGGGTCGGGGACGCCGAGGTACTCGTAGTCGTCGTCGCAGAGGGCCGAGAACCAGGAGACCTCGACGGGCGTGGCCATGAATTGCTCCTCTCGGACGGGACCGAGATCGCGGGGTGAGCCGAGAGCCTACCCCAGCAGGCCGGACGGGGCGGGACGCGGAGTCACCCGGGACCCGTCGGGCGCGGTACCCTGGCAGCCCGGCCGGCGCCCAGCGGAACTCCAACCGGACTCCGACTGGGCTCCGGCGGGACGAGGGAGACAGGGAGGACGCGGTGAACGAGTACGAATCCCACGA
>JASJCN010000094.1 GCA_030065975.1 Myxococcota bacterium | reverse complement strand
CGAAGCGGCGGTTCGGATGATCGAGCGGCCCGACCCGCGTGCCATCGGCGAAGTAGATCACGGTCATGGCCTCGCGAACGCGATCCGTCCGGTTCGGGCTGGACGCTCCACAGCGCCGGCCCGAACCGGACGGATCGCGTTCGCGAGGCCATGACCGTGATCTACTTCGCCGATGGCACGCGGGTCGGGCCGCTCGATCATCCGAACCGCCGCTTCGACCGCGACACCTGGCTGCGGGGCTGCGAGCCGGGAGAGCTCGCCGCCGGGCCGTGGAACCCGCTGCTGCATGGCTGACGTCCGCTTCGAGGTCGAAGGCGGCGTCGCAGAGATCACGCTCGACCGGCCGGAGCAGCTCAACACCTTCACCGGCGCGATGGGAAGCGGCCTCTCCGAGGCCTACCGGCGCTGCGACGCGGACGACGAGATCCGCGCGGTGATCCTGACCGGCGCCGGGCAGGCCTTCTGCGCGGGCGCCGACATGACCGAGGCGGCCGCGACCTTCGCGGGATCCGAGGCGCGGAGCTTCAGCGCGGCGGGTACGTCGATGCCCGCCTTCCGGGTCCGCAAGCCGGTGATCGCCGCCGTGAACGGCCACGCGATCGGCATCGGGCTGACCCTGGCCCTGCAGTGCGACCTTCGGCTCTTCGCGCGCGAAGGGAAGTACGGCGTGGTGCAGGTGCGCCGCGGGGTCATGCCCGACGCGTACTCCCACTGGACCCTGCCCCGGCTGGTCGGACTCGCCCGCGCCGCGGAGCTGCTGCTCACCGGGCAGACCTTCCGCGGCGACGAGATCGAGCCCCTGGGCATCGCGACCCGGGTCCTGCCGGCCGCCGAGGTGCTGCCCGAGGCGCGCCGCCGCGCCCACGACCTGGCGGAGAACGTGGCCCCGCTCTCCGCCGCCGTGACCAAGCGGCTCCTTTGGGAGAGCCTGAGCCTCACGCCCGAGCAGGTCGAACGCCGCGAGACCCGCCTGCACGAGTACCTGATGCCGCGACGCGACGCCGTCGAAGGGCCGGTCGCCTTCATGGAGAAGCGCACGCCGCGCTTCACCGGGAGCGTGGCCGACGACTTCCCGGAGTGGCCGGAGGACTAGGGAAGCTCTGCACAGGGCTCTCTACACGGACCGTCGGGGCCCGTCAGTCGCGTGTAGTCGACATCTGCAGAGCTTCCCTAGGCGGCCCCTTCCGTGACACCGAGGCGGGCGGCGAGCAGGGAGAGGTGCTGGCGGCCCTGATAGGGCTCCCCGCCGAAGAGATAGGTGGGCGTCGAGAACGCGCCCTCGCTTCGCAGCTCCGCCTCCACCGACTCGAGCGCCTCGAGGCCCGGCCCCTGCGCGAACGCCGCGAACCCGCCCGTGTCCACGCCGACGCCCTGGAGCAGCGCCTCCACCTCGGTGGGCGAGGACACGTCCGCGCTCCCGGACCAGTGGGCGGCCAACGCGGCCTCGACGAAGGCGTCGGCACGACCGGCGCTCCGGGCGTGGAGCAGCCCGAGGGCGAAGGGCGTCGAGTCCGGCGACCGGTGCAGGCCCTCGAGGGGGAGCTCCCTCCACGCGGCCTGGCGCTCCAGGTGGTGCGCAAGGTACCGGGCGCGATTGCGCTTGTGGCGGCTGCTCCGGTCCGCCCCTTCGTGACGGGCGGGATCGGTGAGCGCCGTTCCGCGCAGCGGCAGCCAGTCGAGCTCGACGCCTGCCGCCGCGGCGAGGCGTCGCGTCGCCGCGAGTCCGAGCCAGACCTCCGCGCTCTTCACGTCGACGGCCACACGAATGCGTCGCTCGGCGTCGGGGTCGGCGGCGACACCCGCGACGGGGTTCGCCGGGTCGGGCACGGGCGCCTCTTGCCCGCCTAGCATCCAGCGAACGAGCGGCAGGTTCTCGCGCCCGAAGAAGAACTCGCGGTCGACCACGTAGGTCGGAACCCCGTAGATCCCCGCCTCGAAGATCGCCGCCTGCTCGGCGTCGTGGCGCGCCCGCCCTTCGCCCTCCAGGTAGTCGCGAAACCCGTCGGTCGGAACGCCGGCCGCGGCGATGCGCGCGGCTACGACCTCGGGGTCCTCGATGTCGAGCTCCCGGCGCCAGAACGGCGGATAGACCTCCCACAGGAAGCGTTCGGTGGCGTCGGCGCCGTGCGGCGTCACCCACTGGAGAGCGATGCTCGCGAGGGAGGAGTCCCAGATCTTGGTCGTCCCGCGAAGCATGCGGTCCTGTAAGCCGGCGTAGCGGCGGGCGTCGCGGTAGGCGTACTTCACGCCGCTCCACTGCTCGGGCGTGCGCTGGCTCTCCGCGACCTTGCCCTTGCGATCGAGCTTGGCCGACCCGAGGTAGCTCGGGATGTCGAGGGTCAGCGGACGCCAGTCGATCTCGATGCCGAGCTCGGCCGCGAGCGCGAGCGTGGGCTCGATGGCGATGTAGGCGTACGGACTCTTGAAGTCGACGTAGACGATCAGCGGGCGATCGGAGGCGAGGGGGTCGAAGCCGGGCATCGGGCCAGGATACCCGAGGGACCCTCTAGTCCTCGAAGCTCCCGTGTCGGCCGGCGCCGTCGCTGAAGCGCTGGGCCCCGGCCCGGGTCTCGCCGCTGCGCAGCGCCGCTTGGCCGCGGCGGGTCTCGTTCAAGAGCGCATCGGCCATGTCCAGCCCGTGCTGCTCGTAGACCGACATGCGGTCGCCCCGCATGCAGATCTGGGGGAAGGCCGCGATCTGGCGCGCCAGCTCCGAGGCGGCCTCGTGTGCCTTGCCATCCGGGACGACCCGGTCGGCCAGGCCGATCCGGTGGGCCTCGTCCGCGTGGACGGGCCGGCCGGTGAGGATCATGTCGAGCGCACGACCCTGTCCGATGATGCGCGGAAGCCGGACGGTGCCGCCGTCGACGAGCGGAACGCCCCAGCGCCGGCAGTAGACGCCGAAGACCGCACTCTCCTCCACCACGCGGAGGTCGCACCACAGGGCGAGCTCGAGGCCTCCGGCGACCGCGTGCCCGGCCACGGCGGCGATCACCGGCTTGGAGAGCGCCATGCGCGTCGGGCCCATCGGGCCGTCACCCTGCTCGTCCACGCGGTTGCCCTGCCCTCCGGCGACGGCCTTCAGATCCGCGCCCGCGCAGAACGCGCCGTTCGCTCCGGTGAGGATCGCGACCCGGGCCTCCTCGTCGGCGTCGAAGGCGCGGAACGCCTCGGCCAGCCGGGCCGCGGTGGGGCCGTTCACGGCGTTGCGCACCTCGGGGCGGTCGATGATCACCGTCGTGACCGGCCCGTCGCGTTCGACGCGAACGGTGGGGCTGTCGCCGCTCATGCGCGGGCCTGCAGCTCGCGCTCTTCCTCGGTGTCGTCCGAGCGCTCGATGCGCAAGCGGGTGATGCGGCTGCCCGAGACCCCCGTCACGGTGATCTCGTAGCCGGCGACGCTCACGCGGTCGCCCTGGCGCGGCGCGTGTCCGAGGGTGTTGAAGACCAGGCCGCCCAGGGAGTCGCCCCGCTCGGCGGGCACCTCCCAGCCGGACTCGCGGTTGAAGTCGAGGACCTTGACGCGACCCAGGGTCTGGAACGCCCCGTCTCCCGTCCTCACGACGGTCTGCAGCTCCTCGTGATCGAACTCGTCGCGGATCTCGCCGACGATCTCCTCGAGGATGTCCTCCACGGTCAGGAGGCCCTGGGTGACGCCGAACTCGTCCTTCACCACCGCCAGGTGCACGAATCCCCGCTGCATCTCCGTCAGCAGGGGCAGGATGGGCTTCCGCTCCGGGACCCGATGGACGGGCTTCAGGATGCTGCGCACGTCGCGTCCGCCCTCGCGGACGAGCTCGATCAGATCCTTCAGGTGGACCACGCCGCTCACGTGGTCGATGTCGCCCTCGTAGATCGGCACGCGCGTGTAGCGCTCCTCCAGCACGCTCTCGAGCAGGTCGGCGGCCAGGGTCTCGACTGGGAAGGCGATGATCTCGGTGCGCGGCACCATGATCTCTTCGACGGTCATCTCGGCCGCGCCGGCCGTCGCCCCGATGATCGAGAGCGGCGTCGCGTCGCGCCGGCCGCCGCCGTTGCTCGACAGCTTCGCGAGGCGCAGCACCGCCTCGGTCGAGGCCGCGGTCTCCGTGTCCTCGCCCGTGGGCCCCACCCGCCGCACGACGGGCTCGACGATCCGATCGAAGAGCACGTGCAGCGGCCGGAGCAGCTGGTGCAGCAGGTAGATGGGCATCGAGAACGTGAACGCCACCCGGCGCGGGTGGCGCGCGGCGATGGCCTTGGGAAGCACCTCGCAGAAGATCAGCACCAGCAGGGTCATGGTCGCGGTGGCGACCAGGATCCCGGTCCCCTCCCCCACGAGCCCGATGGCGAGCGCGGTGGCAGCCGAGGTGCCCAGGATGTTGACCAGGTTGTTGCCGAGGAGCAGGGTGACCAGCAGCCGCGAGGTGTGGCTGAGCAGGTCGCGGATCGCGACCGCGTGGGGGCCGCGCAGCTCCTTCACTTCCTCGTCGACCTCGTGGTGGCCGATGCGGAGGAGAGCGGTCTCGCTACTCGAGAAGAAGGCGGAGAGCGCGAGACAGACGAGGACCACGATGAGCAGGGTCATCAGGCCCATGGGAGCCCCTCGAAACGTTGGGGGCTCTCGCCGGCGTCGTCAGGCTTGGGGCGAAGGCTCTGTGGGGGCGATGCGGGCATCGTCAGGTTCAAGCTATCTCGCGGTCCGGCCGGGGTCAATCGAGGCGCCCTCGGGCGCCGCCCAACGGGCCAGCCCACCCCTGGGCGCTCCCGATCCTCTTCGGACGGACGGCCCGGACGGTGAAGTCCCCCGCCCGCGGGGGCCAGCCCCGGGATGAAGCCACCCCTACCAGCGGAAGTTCCAGTTGTCCCAGAAGCGCTTGTGGCGCCAGCCGCGCCGCTTCATGCAGGCCTCGTGGCGCTCGGCCCGCTCGCGGCCCTCGACGTCGTCCGTGAGCTGGTGGCAGACCTTGCGATCGCGGCTGAACTTGGGCGCCCGTCCGTCCGGGACGTGCCAGGTGGGCGAGCCGCAGGCGACGATCCCGGTGGCCAGCAGGGCCACCGGGATCGCTCGAAGCGGACGCCGGCTCACTTGGTCGTCGGACCCGTGGGAACGTCGCGGAACGCCATGTTCTTGTCGGCGCGCATCTCCGGAGGCAGCCCGAGGACGCGCTCGGCGATCACGTTCTTCAGGATCTCGTCGGTGCCGCCCGCGATGCGCAGCCCCGGAGCACCGAGGTAGGCCTCCTGCCACAGGCTCTCCTGCATGACGAAGTCGTCGTCCGTCACTGCACCCAGCGAGCCCTGGAGCTCCATGGCGAAGGCCGCCATCTGCTGGGCCAGCGGGGCACCGACGGCCTTGCCGATCGAGCCCTCGGGTCCCGGCGTGGCCCCACGCGAGAGGGCCGAGAGGGTCCGGTAGCTGATGTACTGCAGCCCCTTGCTGGTGACCCAGAAGTCGGCCAGGCGCTGGCGCACGGCGCCGTCCTCGATGGCCGGCTTGCCCCGGCGCTTCACGTCCTGGGCGAGCTTCAGGAGATCCTTGATCCGGCCTCCTCCACCGCCGGCGCCGATCGCCACGCGCTCGTTCATGAGCGTCGTGATGGATACGCGCCAGCCGTCGCCCTCCTTGCCCACCATGTTGCTGTGGGGCACGCGCACGTCGGTGAAGAACACCTCGTTGAAGCCCGAGGCGCCATTGATCTGCTTGATCGGACGGATCTCGACGCCGGGCGCGTTCATGTCGACGATGAAGTAGGTGAGGCCCGCGTGCTTGGCGACGTTGGGGTCGGTCCGCGTGACGATCATGCCCCAGTCGCAGAAGTGGGCGCCGGTGCTCCAGATCTTCTGGCCGTTGATCACCCACTCGTCGCCGTCGCGAACCGCAGAGGTGCGCAGGCCGGCGAGGTCGGACCCGGCGGAGGGCTCACTGAAGAGCTGGCACCAGACCTCCTGGCCGCGCGCCATGTCGGCCAGGTACTTATCCTTCTGCTCGTCGGTGCCGTGGGCCATGAGGGTGGGCCCGAGCATGCCGTGACCAATGGAGTAGATGGCGGCGGGCGTCCTGTACTTGCCCTCCTCCTGGTTCCAGATCACGTTCTCCATGCGGCCGAGGCCCTGGCCACCGTACTCCTTGGGCCAGGTCAGCACGGCCCAGCCGGCGTCGAACTTGGTCGCCTGCCACTTCTTCGCGGCCTCGATGGCGGCGTCGTCCTCGCGCTCGCCGAGCAGGTTCGGGGTGGTCTCGTTGGGGTCGAGCTTCTCGACGTGCTGGTCGAGGAACGCCGCGCAGCGTGCGCGGAACTCGGCTTCCTGGGGGGTATCGTCGAAGTCCATTGGGTTTCCTTGGATGATGTCGAGAGCGGCGCGCGAGGCGCCGGGTGAATGAAGGAGAGGACCCGCCTCAGGCGGCGTCCTGGATGCGCTGGACCAGCTTCTCGCGCCACTCGTCGGCGCTGCCGAGCGCGAGACCCAGCAGGCGCGCGCGGCGGTAGAAGAGCTGGCAGTCGTACTCCCAGGTGAAGCCGACGCCGCCGTGCATCTGCACGGTCTCCTCGCCGGCCAGCCGGAAGGCCTCGCTGGCGGCCACGCGCACGCCGCAGGCCGCCATCGGAAGCTCCTCGTTGTCGTTGGAGAGCGCCCAGGCCGCGTAGTAGCCGTGGGACTCGGCGATCTGGTTGGCGGCGAACATGTCGGCCATGCGGTGCTTGAGCGCCTGGAACGACGCCACCGGGCGGCCGAAGGCGTAGCGGCCCATCGTGAAGTCCTTGGTCAGCTCGAGGGCCCGCTGGGCGCCTCCGACCTGCTCGAAGCCCATCAGCACGGCGGCCCGGTCGAGCACGCGATCGGCGGCAACGAGCCCCTGGCCGGCTTCGCCCAGCACCTCGGCGGCCGCACCGGCGAACTCGATCTTCGCCTGGGAGCGGCTCGGGTCGAAGGACTCGATCGTGGTGCGCGTGACACCCGCGCCCTCGAGGTCGACGATGGCGAGGGAGAGGCCGCTGCCGTCCTTCGCCAGCACCACGGCGAAGTGGGCGATGTCGCCGTCGAGCACCGGCAGCTTGGTGCCGGTGAGCTTGCCGTCGGCGAGGGAGACGCTCGTCCCCGCGAGGTCGAGCTCGCCGGGACCCTCGGCCAGGGCGAAGCACCCGATGGCCTCTCCGCTGGCCAGGCGCGGCAGGTAGCGGTTCTTCTGCTCGTCGCTCCCGTAGAGGAGGATGGCCTCGGTAGCCAGATAGACGGAGGAGGAGAAGGGGATCGGCGCGAGCGACCGGCCGATCTCCTGGGCGATCAGCACCAGCTCGAGGTAGCCGAGGCCGGCCCCGCCGTGCTCCTCGGGGATCACCGCCCCGAGCCAGCCCATCTCGGCCACGCCCTTCCAGAGGTCGGCGGCGTAGGGCTGGTCACTCTCCAGCACAGCGCGGCAGACGTCGAGGCCGGCGTGCTCGGAGAGGTAGTCACGAGCGGTTTGCTGAACGAATTTCTGGTCTTCCGAGAACTCGAGATTCATGGGGGTCCCTTGATTGAGGCGTCAGTCGGCCGAGTATAGAGTCCACTCCTGGGCTCCGCTGCCGGTCCTCGGGCCGTTTCGGACGCGCGGAGCCGGGCCCGAGGGAGCCGGGATGAGCGCTCGACGACAGCCCGATGACCGCCCCCAAGACCGCCCGATGACCGCCCCATGACGGTCTGGGAGCTAGGCCCGGAGCCCGTCTTCCCGCCGGCGGGGGCCGCCGATCCCGACGGCCTGCTGGCCGTCGGAGGCGACCTGTCCCGGGCCCGGCTGCTCGAGGCCTACGCGGGCGGGATCTTCCCGTGGTACGACCGTCCCCCGATCCTCTGGTTCTCGCCGGACCCCCGGGGAGTGCTGCCCCTCGACGGGCTCCGCGTGTCCCGGCGCCTCCATCGCACCCTCGGAAGCGGGCGCTTCGAGCTGCGCATCGACACCGCCTTCTCCCAGGTGATCCGCGCCTGTGCCACGGCACATCGCCCGGGGAACGCCGGTACCTGGATCACGCCGGAGATGATCGAGGCCTACGAGGACCTCCATACCGAGGGCTTCGCCCACAGTGCCGAGGCGTTCCGGGACGGCCGGCTCGTGGGCGGGATCTACGGCGTGTCGCTCGGGCGCGCGTTCTTCGGGGAGTCCATGTTCTTTCACGAGCGCGACGCCTCGAAGTGCGCGCTCATCGCCCTCGCCTGGCACCTGCGGAGCTGGCAGTTCGAGCTCTTCGACACCCAGCTCCCGTCCGCTCACCTGGAGAGCCTGGGCTGCGAGGCGTGGCCCCGCGCGCGCTTCCTGAAGCAGCTGGCCCACGCGTTGCGCAAGCCGACCCTGCGCTGCCGCTGGCGCTTCGAGCCCGATCTCTTCCGCGAGGCGTGGGAGTCGGCGCGGCGGTAGGAGCCGGCTAGAGGCCCTTCAGCAGCTCGTCGCGGAAGTCGGGATGGGCGATGGCTGCGAGGGCGCGGGCGCGCTCGTCGACGTTGCGCCCCTGGAGCTCGGCCACGCCGTACTCGGTCACCACCACGTCGACCTGATGGCGAGGCGTGGTGACGGTGGTGCCCGGCGTAAACGCCGTGACGATCCGCGACACCGTCTCGCCGGCGACGCGGGCGGTGGAGGGCAGGCAGATCAAGGAGCGGTCGGCGAGGTGCCCTCCGGGCCCCTGGACGAAGTCCTCGTGGCCGCCGATTCCGGAGAACTGGCGCGAGCCCAGGGTGTCGGCGGAGACCTGCCCGGCCAGATCCACACCGAGGGCACCGTTGATCGAGATCATCCGCCGGTTCGCTCCGATGCGGGCCGGGTCGTTCACGAGGTCCACGGGCAGGAAGCGCACGCTCTCCTCGCCGTCGAGCCAGTCGTAGAGCTCCTGGCTCCCGGCCGCGAAGGTGCACACGGAGAACCCGTCGTAGACGCCCTTGCGATTGGTCACCTTGCCGGCACGGCACAGCTGCATCAGGCCGGTCGTGAACATCTCCGAGTGGATGCCGTAGTCGCCTCCCGGGCCCTCGGCCAGGGCGCCCACGACGAGACTCGGGATCGCCCCGATGCCGGTCTGCAACGTGGCTCCCTCGGGCACGAAGGGGCGGACGTGATCCGCGATCGCCCTCTCCACGTCACCGGGCTCGGGCTCGGAGAGCACCGGAAGCGGGCTGTCCGCCTCGACCAGCACGTCCACCTCGTCGGGCATGAAGCCGTGGGGATGCTCGGGCGGCAGGCCGAGGGTGCGTGGCAGGCGCGGGTTGATCTCCGCGATCAACACCCGATCGGGATCGCGGCGACACTCCTTCATCGCCTCCACGGAGGCGCCCGCGTGGAGGGACAGGGACAGACGTCCCGAAGCATCCGGCGGGGCCACGGCCGTGGCCATCACGCGGGGCTTCGACTGCTCGAGCACCACGGCAAAGCGGCGGAAGTCGGCGGGAACGAACGAGACGTCGTGCCCCGACGCCAGGAGCCCCCGCTCCACGGGCCCGTAGAAGCCGCTGCGCAGGCGCACGCCCTTGCGGGTGAAGAGCGGGTACAGCCCGAGCAGCAGCGCGCCGCCGACCTCCAGATCCTCGAAGTCGTCGCGCTCGCCCAGGGCGCGGAGCAGCGCCGGCGGCTGCCCGGGCCCGAGCGGCACGGCCAGGCTGTCGACGGGCCGGACCAGGGCGGCGGCCTCTTCGGGACTCAGTCGCTTCGGTTCGGCCATGGCCTCGCTATCCGACCCGCCGGTCGTGGCCCTGCCAGTAGGGCTCGCGCAGATCCTTCTTCAGCACCTTGCCGCTCGGGTTCCGCGGCAGGGCGTCGATGAAGTCCACCGAGCGCGGGCACTTGTAGCCGCCGAGCTTGCCCTTGCAGTGCACGAGCACGTCGTCGGCAGAGAGGCTCTCGCCCTCCTTCGCCACCACGATCGCCTTCACCGCCTCGCCCCACTTGTCGTCGGGGACGCCGATCACCGCGGCGTCGGCGATGCCCGGGTGCTGGAAGAGCACCTCCTCGATCTCGCGCGGGTACACGTTCTCGCCGCCGGAGACGATCATGTCCTTCACGCGGTCCTGGATGAAGAGGTAGCCCTCGTCGTCCATGGAGCCGGCGTCGCCGGTGTGCATCCAGCCGCCGCGCAGCGCCTCGGCATTGGCGTCGGGACGGTTCCAGTAGCCCTTCATCACCTGCGGGCCGCGGGCCACGATCTCGCCGATGGTCCCGTTCGGCACCGGCTTGTCGTCGGCATCCACCACGCGCACCTCGGTGCCGAGCAACGCGCGGCCCGCCGAGACCAGCAGCTGGGGCTCGCCGGAGAGCGCGCGCCGGTGGTCCTCGGGGTAGAGGTAGGTCACCGCTGCCGTGAGCTCGGTCATGCCGTAGCCCTGGAGGAACTCGCAGCCGAAGGTCTCGAGGGCATCGCGGAGGGTCTGCTCCGCGATCGGCGATGCGCCGTACACGAGCAGGCGCAGCTTCTCGTAGTTGCGCTCCTTCGCACCGGGCATGAGCAGGCAGAACTGGATCATCGCGGGCACGAGCAGGGCGACCGCGATGGCCTCCTCGTCGAGCGCGCGGACGGTCTCCGCCGGATCGAAGTCCTCGATGATGTAGAGGGTGCCCCCCGTCTGCACGGCACAGAAGGCCACGATGGCGGCCGCAGCGTGATAGAGCGGCGCCACGATCAGCGAGCGGTCTCCGGGCTCGCCCCCGAAGGCGACGGACGCCTGCATCAGCTGGCTGCAGAGGGCGTACTGGGTGATGACGGCGCCCTTGGGACGTCCCGTCGTGCCGCTGGTGTACATCTGGTAGACGTCGTCGGAGTCGCCGACCTCGACGTCCGGGGGCGTGTCCGGAGCGCCTGCGACGAAGTCCTCCCACGTCGTCCACCCGTCGATGGGCGCGTGGGTGCTGACGAAGCGGGCGATGTTCTCGAGGTCGCCGCGCACCGGCTCGAGCGCCTCGGCCAGGGACGCCTGCGCGATCAGCATGCGCGCCCCGGAGTCGTTGATGATGAAGGCCCACTCGGCCGGAGCCAGGCGGTAGTTCAGCGGCACCGGCACCACGCCGGCCTTGGATGCGGCGTAGTAGAAGAGCGCCTGCTCGATCGAGTTCTTGGAGAGGAAGGCCACGCGTTCGCCCTTGGCGATCCCGGCCGCGACGACCGCATTGGCGATCCGGTTGGCCTCGCGGGCGGCCTCCGCGTAGCTCACGCGTCGGTCTCCGAGGACGGCGAAGTCGACGTCCGCGCCTTCGCGGGCGCGGTAGTCCAGATAGTCGTGCAGGCGCATCGGGCGGTCTCCTGGTGGAAGGCGGCCATCATAGCCCGGCGAGACGGAGCTCAGGGCGCCGCCGGCTCCGTGCTCGATGGCTTCGCGGGATCCGGACTCGACGCCTCCGCGGGCTCCGGACTCGACGCCCTTGCGGGCTCCGGGCTCGACGCCTTCGCGGGCTCCGGGCTCGACGCCTCCGGATGCCACGGCTCGCGGGGCTCCTCCAGCAGCACGTAGAGGAGATTGTCGGTGAAGGCGGGATCCCGGGTCAGGCCCAGGTGGTCCTGGAACAGGAAGGTCACCCGCTCCCAGGCGATCGGCGAGCGCAGCCCCCGCCGCCACTCGCTGCCGATGCGCTCGTCGAGGATGGCGCTCGAGCGCAGGACCGTCCCGTCACCCGGCGCCTGCTCGGTGATCTCGAGCCGGCCGTCCGGGTCGACCCGGGCCCGGCTCGACGTGGGCTCGGCGTCGCCGGCGATCAGATGCAGGGTCAGCCCGGCCGGCGGGGCCGCCGGCCGGTCGAGGGCCTCCTGGAAGCGGCGGGCCCGGCGCAGCGCCTTCTCGAGATGATCCGCGGCGACCCGGCGGCGCTCCTCGGCGGAGCCGCTCTCGGGCAGGAGCCGCTCGAGCACGGAGTCCTGCCCGGGGTCGAGCAGGCCCCAGTCGTTCCGCTCCCAGACGGCCGGGTCGAGCAGGTCGAGCGCCGTCTCGCCGTCCGCGGCGACGACCGCCCGATGGCGTTCGCGCGGCAGCAGCTGATACAGCGCCGGCATGGTCCCGAGGAGGCCCGCCGGGAAGCTCGGCAGCACCCACGAGAAGGCCGCGCCGTCGAGGAGGTTGGTCAGCGACTCGATCGATCCGGCGTTGGGGGTCGCCACCAGCACCGCGCGCTCGACGTTCGGAGCGCCCGCCCAGTCGAGCGCGGGCAGGGGCCCCTCGTCTCCGAGCTCGGCCGGCCCGTAGCGGAGGTAGTAGCGAAGCAGCAGGCCGCCCATGGAGTGGGCCACGATGTCGAAGCGCAGGTTCTCGCGCGGCTTCCCGAAGCGGCGCTCGTCCTCGCGCAGCACCTGCTCCCGCTTCTCCATGAGGAACTCGTGGAGCCGTCGAGCGTTCTCCGCGTTGTCGCGGCGCCAGTCGTACGCGAACTGGAAGCAGGTGTAGTGATCCTCTCCGTAGTCGATGGCGCCGGCCAGGCCGAGGTTCTCGTCCCGGTAGCCGCCGGCACCGAGAGCGGCCAGCAGGCTCAGGTACGCGTTCTGCTCCACGGGCAGGCGCAGCAGCAGGACCCGGACGCGATCGAGCACTTCGACGGGCATCACGTCGTCGCGCAGCTCCGAGAGTCCGAGGCCCGGCTCCATCGGCAGGGCGATCAGGCGCGAGCCCTCGTCGGTGCGCGGGCTGGCATAGAAGCCGCCGAAGGCCCCCCACACCGTGCGTCCGCTGTCCGCGTGCTCGAGCCGGCTCCCCAGCACGCCGGGAATCACGATGATGGGGTTGCGCTCGAGATCGCTCTGCTGGGCCGCCCGGTTGTAGATGCCGCCCAGGTCCGGGCCGCGGAGCGGCGAGCCGCAGCCGCTGGAAAGCCCGATCGCGAGGCACAGCGCGGCCCACGAGACCATCCGCATCGAAGACACCCGTCGACCCAAGCTCGTCTCCCGACCCCACCCTCCGATGCGGAGGAGCCCGATCCGTTGCACTCCGAGGGCCCGGGGTCTCCGGCCGCGATACCCTCCGCCCCCATGAGTGAAGCCGCTCCTGCTCCCATTCGCACGCGCGTGAGCGAGGCCCTCGGCGTCGACTACCCCATCGTCCAGGCCCCCATGGGCTGGATCGCCCGCTCGAAGCTGGCCTCGGCCGTCTCGAACGCCGGCGGCCTCGGCATCATCGAGACCTCCTCGGGCGAGCTCGACGCGGTGCGGGACGAGATCCGCAAGATGCGCGAGCTGACCGACCGCCCCTTCGGCGTCAACATCGCCCAGCTCTTCGTGCGCGATCCGAGCATCGCGGACTTCGTGGTCGAGCAGGGAGTCCGCTTCGTCACGACGTCGGCGGGCAGCCCCACCCGCTACACGAAGCCGCTCAAGGACGCGGGGCTCACGGTGTACCACGTCGTGCCCACCCTGCGCGCGGCGCTGAAGGCCGTGGAGGCGGGGGTCGACGGCCTGATCGTCGAGGGCAGCGAAGGGGGCGGCTTCAAGAACCCGAAGGACGTGGCCACCATGGTGCTCCTGCCCCTGGTGTGCTCCCGGGTGGACGTTCCGGTGATCGCCGCCGGGGGGATCTGCGACGGCCGGAGCATGGCCGCGGCCTTCGCCCTCGGCGCCGAAGGCGTGCAGATGGGCTCGCGCATGGTGTCGGCGGCGGAGTCGCCGGTCCACGACAACTGGAAGCAGGCCATCGTCTCCGCGGCCGAGACGGACACGGTGTTCCTGAACCGCCGCCACGGACCCGGCCTGCGGGCGCTCCGGACGGATCGCACCAGCGCCCTCGAGTACGCCGAGCACAACGTGATGGGCGACTTCGGCACGCCCCGCGACCTCTACTTCGGCGGCGACATGGAGGCGGCAATCCCGCTCTCGGGACAGGTGTCCGGCCGCATCGACGCCGTGGTCCCCGTGGCATCGATCCTGGAGGGGATGGTCCGGGACTTCCGCGCCACGGCCGACGAGGTCGGCCGCTACGCGAGCCCCGCTCCGGCCTAGAGCCCCGCGCTAGAGCGAGGCGCGCGCCTTCTCGAGTGCCGCCCGCGCGTCCTTCGAGGCGTAGAAGTCCGGGTCGAGATCGAGCGCGGCCTCGTACTCCGCGACCGCCTCCTCGGTGCGACCGAGGGCGTCGAGGGCCAGGCCCAGGTGGTAGCGGATGTCCGCCGCCGGCGAGCCCTCGTCCTCCGCGAGCTCGAGCGCGGCCTTGAGCGTCGTCACCGCGCTCTCGTGCAGGCCGCGCTGGTGGTAGATGTACCCGATCGTGTCGGTGATCGTGGAGGAGTCGCCGAGGTCGTCCTGGGCCTCCTGGGCGAGCTCGAGAGCGCGGGAAAGATCCTTCTTCTCCTGTGCCAACAGGTAGGCGAGGTTGTTCTTTGCCAGGGGCGCGGCGGCGCCCTCGGAGATCGCCTTGTCGAGGCTCGCCATGGCCGCCTGCGTGTCGCCCTTCCGGACCTGGAGCATGCCGAGCAGCGCCCGTGCATCGGGCGACAGCGCACCGGCCGCATCGGCCTCGGCCAGAGACGCCGTGATCTCGTCGAGCTTGTCGCGTTCGGCGTAGATGCGAACCAGCAGTCCGGTCAGCCCGGGCACCTGCGGATTGATCTGGAAGGCGTCGAAGGCGTCCTTCTCGGCCTGCTCCCAGTTGCCCTCTCCGGCGTGGAGCCGGGCGCGCAGGGCGCGCGCCGGCGCCATGCGCGGAGAGCCGGCGATCGCCTGGTCGAGCAGCTCGAGGGCGCGCTCGCCGTTCCCCTGGCGGGTCTCGAAGCGGGCGTAGGTGACCAGCAGCCGCCGGTTGCCCGGCCGCTTGGCGATGCCTTCCTCGAGGTACTTGCGGGCCTCGTCCGGGCGGTTGTCGCCCTCGTGCCGGGCGAAGCGCATGGCCGCGCCGAAGCGGTTCCCCTTGCTCAGGAGGCGCAGCAGGATGAAGCGTCCCCTTCCCTCCTGGCCGATGGCGTAGAGCGCGTCGGACCAGAGGAACTGATCCTGACGGGTGGGCGCGAGCCCGATCTCCACGAGGCCCCGCATCAGCTGGTCGACCTGCGCGTAGTCCCGCGCCTGGGCCGCTACCCGGGCCCGCTCGCGGATGCGCTCGGGCCAGACGTCGGGAGACAGCTCCTGGGAGCGGTCCAGGGCTCGAATCGCGGCGCCGGTGTCGCCCAGCCGGCGCTCGAGCTCGGCGACGTAGAGCAGCGCCTCGGCGTCTCCACCGCCTGCATTCACGCGATCGAAGTCGGCGCGTGCGTCGTCGAAGCGGAGGTTGATCATGTGCAGGCGTCCCCGCGCGATCAGCATGCTCGGGTCGTCGGGGAAGCGCGCCTCGAGATCTGCGACGACGGCCTCGGCGGACTCCTTGTCGACCAGGTCGAGGTGGGTGAACGCCAGCTTCTTGCGGATCCGCGCCGGATCCAGCCCGTCGCCCTCGAGCTGGTCGAGGTGGGCGACGGCGCGGTCGCCCTCGCCCTTGGCCGCCAGGAAGTCGGCGTAGCTCTCGTGGGCGGCGATGTTGTCGGGCTGCTCCGAGAGCAGGCGCTCGTAGATCGCATCGCCAGTCCCGTCGAAGTCGTCCATCGCCTTGGCCAGGCGGCGCCAGTTCCGCACGTCCTCGGGCTGCACCTCGATCACCCGCTCGAGGGCCCAGCGCAGGAACTCCTCGTCCTGGATGCGCGTCGCGAACGCCACCGCGACGATCGCCGCTCGGTAGCGATAGGCACGGTGCGAATCGCCGGCGAGCTCGTTCACCCGCCGATGCGCGTCCTTGGCCTCCTCGACGTGACCGGGCCAGCTCTCGTAGACCTTGGCGATCTCGAGCACGACGGGGAGCCGCTCCTCGACGCCCTCGTAGCCGGCCTCGGCCTTCTCGAAGGCGTCGATTGCGGACTGGAAGATGTCGTCGGCGGGTTCCTCGCCCTTGATCTTGCGCGCCTCGATGATGCGGGACTGGTGCACCCGACCCAGGGTGACCTGCACCGCGGGATCGTCGGGTGCGATCTCGGCCGCGGTGAGCGCGGCGGTCAGCGCCTCGGCGAGATCCATGCTCACCAGGCGCAGCTCGGCACGCTGGCGATTCGCGCCCGCATGCCCCGGGTCGCGCGCGAGGATCTCCTCGACGATCTGCTCGGCTTGCTCGAGATCCTCGAACTTGAGCAGGTCGGCCTGCTGCACGCCGGCTTCACTCAGCTCGGGATCCAGCCGATAGGCTTCACCGAAGTAGAAAGCGGCTTCGTCCGGTTGCTCCAGGCGCTTGTAGAACTGGCCGATCAGCAGATTCGTCTCCGCGCGATTCGGCTGGAGCTTGAGGGCCGCGCGAAGCTCGATGATCTCCGCCTGGGGGTTGCTGTCCTTCCGGTACTGCTCGGCCCGGGCGAGGGTGTCCTGCAGCTGGGTCTCGGGCGAGCTGCAGGCGAGCGCGAGCAGCAGCAGGGCGACCATCCCGATGGCGCCGCGCGCCCGGGGCGCGCCCTCCCAGCACGATCGGCTAGGGTGGGCTCCCTCTCCGAAGGGTGCGATGTCGGCGAGGGCGGTGGGGGTGCCTTCGGTGACGGATCGGATCATGGCGCTGGGTTCCCTTCTGGATCGAAAGCGACCCGGTAGGGTAGGAGGGCGCGCGATGGATGCCAAGGAAGATTCGCTCACCGAGGAGTCGGCGGGCACGCAGCGAGGACGCAGCCGTGCGTCGCGCACAGGCAAGCGAGGCGCACCTGCCCGGAGGCTGCGCAGGAGACGCGCGCGCAGCCAGCGCGGGCCGCGAAGCGCGCTCTGCGGGCTGGTCGTGGTATGGCTCGGCGTCGGTTGCCAGGGCGAGGCCGATAAGGCCCCCGAGGCCCTCGAGATCGACCGCGTCGTCGTCATCACCATCGACACCCTTCGCGCCGATCACGTCGGCGCCTACGGCGCGAGCTTCGCCCGAACGCCCGTCCTCGACGGCCTCGCCCGCGACGGCGTGCGCTTCGACGTCGCGACGAGCCCCGCTCCGGTCACCCTGCCCGCCCACACGTCGCTGTTCTCGGCCCGGGATCCCTCCGAGCACGGCGTGCGCCACAACGGCCTCTTCCAGGTCCAGCCGGAGCTGCCCCTGCTGGCCGAGCGCCTCTCGGATGCCGGGTTCGCCACCGGGGCCTTCGTGGGCGCGTTCGTGCTGGACCGCCGCTTCGGCCTCGCACGCGGCTTCGACGTCTACGACGACGAGATGAGCATCGACCGCGGTACCGCCGGCACCTTCGGCTTCGCCGAGCGCACCGCAGACGAAGTCGTCGATCGGGCTCTCGCGTGGCTCGACGGCGCTCCCGACCGCTTCTTCCTCTGGGCGCACTTCTACGATCCCCACGCCGACTATCGGCCGCCCGCCGGCTTTGCCCTGGCCCTCCCCGGCCGCCCCTACGACGGCGAGATCGCCTTCACCGACTCGCAGGTCGGGCGGCTGCTCGCCGCCATCGACGAACGCTGGCCGAACGGCCGAACGCTCGTCGTCGCCACGAGCGACCACGGCGAGTCGCTCGGCCAGCACGGAGAGTCCACCCACTCCTACTTGATCTACGAGCCCACCCAGCGGATCCCCCTGCTGATGAAGGGCCCGGGCCTTCCCGTGGGCAAGGTCGTGGCGTCTCCCGTCCGTCTCATCGACGTGGCGCCCACCGTGCTGGCATTGCTCGGGCTCCCGGCTCTCGAGGGTGCTTCCGGTGTCGACCTGCGCGATCGCATCGCGGGCAGCGAGGACGCGCCGCTCGTGACCTACATGGAGACCCTGGCTCCCCACTTCGACTTCGGCTGGGCGAGCCTCGTGGGCGTCCGCGAGGGCGACTACAAGCTGATCCGGGGCACGCGCACCGAGCTCTACGACCTCTCCACCGATCCGGGCGAGACCCGCAATCTGGCCGACGAACGCCCGGAGCTCGTAGCCCGGCTGGAGGCGGAGATCGACACCCGCATCGAGTCCGGCGGCGACCCGACGCCGACGCGCAACATCGACGAAGAAGAGCGGCAACGCCTGGTGGCTCTCGGCTACCTGCTCCCCGAGGAGGGATCCGAGCCCGCGGGCTCGTGGCTCGAGGGGCCGGATCCGACCGAGAACGTGGACGCCATCCACCGGGTCACGGAGGCGGGGAACCTGCTCGAGCAGGGCCGCTGGAACGACGCCCTGGCGGTGCTGGACGGCCTGGAGGCGGGCTCACTGC
>JASJCN010000002.1 GCA_030065975.1 Myxococcota bacterium | reverse complement strand
CCGGGCTTCGCGCGAGCGGCGGACGGCGAGGAGGGCGGCGCCCAGGCCGAGCGCGGCCAGCCAGGTGGAGACGGGGTCGAAGAGCGCGTCGAGCCACAGGCGAATCGGCGTGCGGGGCGCGGCGAAGGGCGAGAGCGCGGCACCCAGGGCGACGCCCGTGGCGCGGCTCGCACGGTCTGCCGGGTCGGCCGTCCAGACGTTCTCGGGGTCCTCGAAGTCGGCGGGTCGCTGCCCGAGCAGGAGCGCCTCGAGCGTGGTCCAAGGGCCCGCGCGCTCGCCGTAGCGCTGCGGCATCTCGTCCACGGTTCGAAGGGACGGCAGCGAAGCGAGCGCCGCGGCTCCGAACACGAGCAGGGCGACGGCGGCGACTCCCAGGGATCTCGGTGTGCGGCGCAGCCAGGCGATCGCGCCGACGGCGCCCGCCGCGAGCACCCACGGCCACAGGTAGGCCGACATCATGCCGAGCCCGAGCAGGCTGGCCGCTCCCACCAGGGCGGCCGGGGAGCCTCGGTTCCGGTAGCGGGCCACCAGCGCGAGCGCGCCGGAGCCGAGCGCCATGAAGATCCCGAAGGGCGACGGGCTGAGCGCCAGCGCGAGCACGAAGGGCGAGAACAGGAACGTCGCCAGGGCGACGGTCGGAGCCCGTCCGGGGAGGGTCTCGCGGAGCAGGCAGACCACTCCGATGCCGGACAGGCAGAGCCAGAGCCCGTGCACCCACTGGAGCCGCCGGAAGTCGTCGGGCCCCCCGTCGTACAGCCATGGGTGGCCGATCAGCAGCATGTAGACGTTGCCGATCCCCGGCTGGCCCGACTCGAGCAGCGGATTCGCGCCGGTGGCACCGGCCGTCTGCATCCACTCGAAGCTCTGCCAGAGATCGACGAGGGTGGCCGGGCGCAGGTCGCCACCCTTGGCGGCCACGGCGATGCCCATCCAGGCGAGGGTCACGACCAGCACCCCGAGCTCGGCTCTGCCGATGCCGGGCCGCCTCCACCGCGACAGGGCGAGCGCCGGGAGCAGCAGGCTCGTGAGCCATGCGAGCTGCAGCGGAGGCCCGAACCCCGCCCGCAGGCCCCAGGCCAGGGCCGAGCCCACGGCCAGGCCGGCCGCGAGGGCGAGCCGCGCCCGCGAGGCGCCTTCCGGGGATGGAGGCGGTGCAGGGGCGGCCGGCGAACGTGGGGCCGGATCGGACCAGCGCCGCGCCCCGGCTCCTCCGAGGGCCAGGAGCCAACCGATTCCCAGCGCGAGGCAGGTGAGCCGGGCTGCGGCAAAGGCCGGGGAGACGCCCGGGAACAGCCGGTCCGCGAGGCCGGCAGGAGGCTCGAGCGGGTTGCCCGCGGGAGCCAGCAGGGTGGCGGCCGTGAACGCCAGAAAGAGCAGGCCGACGGGAGCGAGCCAGCCCCGTCGCGCGTCCCCTCGGCCCGGCTGGTCCCCGTGGCTGCTCATCGCAGGGACTCTGCCACAGCGTCCCCCGGAGTACCGACGGAGAACGGGCGGAAACAACTTTCCCACCGGGCGGAAGGGGCGTTCTCATGGAGCCCTCTCCGGGACTGTGGCAAAAGGCGCAAGTGCCCGGAAAGACTCGGTTTGGTCACGGAGCCAGCGAGTGGCACCTGGCTTGCAGCTCCTGGCGGTTGGGAAGGGGATGTCTTGGCGGCGCCTGGCGCACCAACGCATCCCAGCTGGCTCTGATTCTACGCAGAGGCCGGGTCCGGACCGGACCGACCTCGGTGTGGCTGGAGGAAGAGGATGCGCATGTTGGTACGTGGAACTGCGATCGGCGCCCTGGCTGCGATTGCTGCAATTGTCTTGCTGGCCTTGCCGGCCGCGGCCGTTCCGGTCACCCACACGATCCAGAGCGGGCCGTCGAGCCTGGCCGGTGACGTGTCGGGGTCCCTGGGGATTACCGTCAACACGAACCTGGGAAGCGTCAGCGGCTCCGCGAACGCCGCAGGCTCGCTCTCCTCGAACCCCGACGGCACCATCAGCGTCGATTGGGGCACGCCTTGGAGTGGCTCCCTGGATGCCGGAGCGGGCGACGTCAACATCAACGTGCCGAGCCCCGGCTCCGCGAACGGCAGCGCCACTCTGGATCTCTTCGGCTTCATCCCGGTCAACTTCGACCTGACGATCGGCGTGGACAACATCACGCTCGGCGTGGCCGGTTCCGGCTTCAGCGCGCCTACGACACCGGTCGAGGCGCTCCCCGGATCGGGGCCCTGGGCCTCGGTCGATACCTCCGTCGACCTCCTGCTCGGCGCGCAGGTGGACTTCAACGCGACCGGCCCGTTCGGCATCTCGTTCGGGACGAACGACATCGTCATCGGCCCGGCGTCCGTTCCGGGTGCCCTGGCGGTCGGGCTCTCGCGTACGGGCCCCGGAGCGCTCGGGACCGGTAGCCAGCTGGACATCCCGATCCCCGGTGGTCTCTCGCTCTCGATCGGGCCGCTGCCGAACTCGAACATCGCCGTGAACAGCTGCGTCGCGACGGTCCCGGGAACCTCGACGTGCGCGCTCAACGTGAACAGCGTCGACGTGCAGCTGACGAACCTGACCCTCAGCAACCTGTCGGGTCTGATCGTGGCCACCCAGACCGGCACCGTGATCGCCGAGCCCGCGACGCTCGGCCTTCTCGCCGCCGGCGTGGCCGGCCTCCTGATGATGGGACGCCGCCGCAAGGCCTAGTCTGCGGGGACGGAGCATCCAAGGCGCCCGCAGCCCGAAGGGGCTGCGGGCGCTTTCTGTTCGGCCATCTCGCGCCCGGGTCGTACGCCCCGGCCAGCGGCCCGGGCTAGCGTTGGTGCGATGGAGGCTCCACCTGGATGTGGGTGGCTCAGACCGTCTGGGCCGGTCTGGCGCTGTGGGGCGTCGGTCGGCTCGTCCTGCTCGCGATCCCCCACTCCCTGAGCCGGCTCGAGAGCGCCGTCGTGGCCCTCGCCATCGGACGCGTAGTGCTCGGAGCCTTTGCTCTCGTGACGGCCGGGACTCCGGCCCTGGGAGCGCTCTTCCTGCCCTTCGCCGTGGCCCTCATCGGTGCTCTCGGATGGGGAGTCCGAAGAGGAGTCCTGCAGGGGGTCCTGCAGCGGGTCCGGCAAGGCACCCTGCTTCTGCCCTGGCCGCGATCGGTTCTGCCCTGGGTGGTGATCCTGCTCGGCCTGGGCTTCTGGGTCGTCCAGGTGGTCGTTGGGCGCTCGGGCGTGGAGGACGCGGCCGGGGCGCTGGTCTTCCACGGTCAGCACACGACCAACGACCCGCTCACCTATCTCGCCATGGCCTGGCGCATCACCGAGCTCGGCTGGCCCGTCGAGAGCCCCTTCGTGGCCGGCATCCCCAACCTGGGGCACGCACTCTGGTTCGGCGAGATCGTGGGGATCCAGGCGATCACCGGGGCCGAGCGCATGGACGTGGTGTTCCGGATCCGTCCGCACCTCGACATGGCGAGCCTCTCGCTCTCCGTCTTCGCCGTCTCGAGGGCCCTCGGCGCGGGCGTGACCGGCGCCGGTCTCGCCGGTCTGCTGCTCCTCCTCGGCGGCGGTCTCTCCCAGGCCCTCCTGCTGGGCGCCCTCGCCCTGGGCTTCGAGGTGGGGCTCCACGAGGTCTGGGGATTCGGAACCGCCTTCCACCTGCCCTTCAACTCCATCGCGCCCGCGCTGCAGACGGCGTTCGCCGCCCTGCTGATCCTGGCGCGGCCCTCCTCGACGAGCCGCGGGGCTGCGCTCCTCGCGGGCGTCCTCCTGGCCTGCGTGTTCGAGATCAAGCTCTTCCTATGGCCCGCGCTGCTGGGCGGGCTGCTGCTGGCCATCCCGCTGGCCCGGGGTCCGGCTCGGGCCTCGCTCGTCTGGGCCGGCGCCGCCGCGGCACTCGTCTCCCTTCCGCTCCTCGTCCAGAAGCTGCTCTTCGCGGCGCAGCTCGACGGCCTCGCCTCGGTCGGCTTCGAGCCCTGCCTCGGATGCCTTCCTGCATACGTCTTCGCGACCACGCGGCCGGCGACCCTCGCCGGAGCGGAGTACTTCGAGGCGGCGCTGTCGGTCGAGCGGCTGCTGGTGGCCCTGCCCCTCTCCCTCGCGTACGTGGCGGTGCTCCTCGGCGTGAAGCTCGTGGCGGTCCCGGCGCTCTGGCGTGGGGCCCGGGAGCCGGGTCCCGTCCAGCCCGTCCATCTCGTTCTCGGGCTGGCGGCCATCCTGGGGCTCGGGGCGGCCTGCGTCATCGGGACGCCGCCCCACCCGGTGAACGCGGCCCAGTTCGTCTGGATCGGCTCGCTCGGGCTGTGGCCCCTCATCGGGCTCCCCCTGGGAGGCTGGATCGCGCGCCGACGTTGGCTTCCCGTGGCGGCGGTCGTCGGGCTGGCCCTGCCGTCCGGCCTGTTCTTCATCGTCGCGCAGGGGGCCGCGGCTCCCCCGTTCGTCCGGGTGGAGCCCGCCGAGCGGCAGCTGCTGCGCACCCTCGAGGTGCGCGCCGCCCCCCTCGATCGGGTGCTCGAGCCCTCGCTGCTCCAGGGAGACAGCCGGCTCTCCCGGGTGGCGTGGCTGGCGGGCAAGCCGGTCTACGCGAGCCACCGCGCCCATGCCGGCTTCCTCGGGCCCGACGAGTCGGCCGCCCGCGTCGCGACGACCCGGCGCGCGTTCGAGTCGACGGATCCGCGGGGGGTCGTCGAGGCCGTCCGCAAGAGCGGCGCCGTCTGGGTGTACGCGCCGGCCGATCGGCCCCTGCGCGTGGATCCGAGGCCCCACCTCGAGCTGTCGATCGCCAACGAGGCCGGCAGCCTCTGGCGCGTGCCCGATCCGACGGACGCCCGGGTGCTAGGGTCCCAGCCATGAACTGCCGATGGATCGCAGCGGCCCTCGTCGCGCTGCTGCTCGCTCCGGGAGCCGTCGCCGCGGAGCCGGCCTACGCCTGGTTCCCCCTCGACGAGGGACGCCAGATCGACCTCGATCTCGAGCGGGAGCGCCGGGTCGAGACCGTGGGCGGCACCTCTCGATCGCACTTCAGGGGCTCCGCGCAGCTCCGGGTCGCCGCCCGTCACGGCGGCGTGGTCAGCGTGACGCGGGTCGAGTCCCAGACCCAGGCCGGTCTCGGGCCTCCCGGCCAGCCCGAGGTGAGCCAGCTGCTCGAGGTCTACTCCAGCACCGCCGACGAGGTGCTGTTCCACGCCCAGAAGCGGGTGGGGGGGACCGACGAGCGCGAGGTCTACGACCCGCCGCGACACTTCCTGAAGGGGCCGCTCGAGAAGGGCCGGCGCTGGAGCGTCGGAGAGCTGCGCCGCCAGGACCTGCGCATGGACCTCGAGGCCGAGGTGGCGGGCATCGGCCCGCTCACCGTCGGCGGGCAGGAGCACGCGAAGGTCCTCGAGGTGCGCTTCACGGGCTCCGTCAGCGGCCGGGTCGACGGCCAGTCGCTCCAGGGCGGCCAGTACGAGCGCACGGTGTGGCTCGCCAAGGGCAAGGGCCTGATCCAGGAGGTCGTGCAGGCCGAGTTCCGGCTGACGAACGCCGACGGTACGCCGATCACCCTCGTCGACACCGCGACCTTCCGACTGGCCGCACCCCGAGCGTCCGACGCACCCGGCTCCCCGCTGCTCCGCTAGGTCGCGCGCGCTCCCTCCGATCCCGGCCGTCTGATCCGATCCGGAACCTGCCGCGTATCAACGGTGGGTCCCAGGGAGCCGCCGGCCAGACCGCCTGGTCAGGACGCGGTGGTCCCCGAGGGGCCCGCAGCCGATCCGGACCTGCTCCGGCCGATACGAACCCGGGACCCCCGCGTTCGGACTCGCGTCGGGACCGGTGAACCGGATGCGGGTTGAAAGCATCCAACTTCAGTAGATGTCGGATTGACAGGAGAAGCCGCGCGTCGGCAGGGTAGGGTGACGTGATCCCCCTCACGCAACCCCACTCCCGACGTGACGAACTCCACCAATTCGGCGGCAGCCTCCGCCCACACCTGCCCCAGCAAGAGCCCCGAGAAAGGCAATCGAGAACGTGGCCAGCATCGCGCAGACAAAGAGCAACGAGACGAGCCGGCACGAGGGGAGCCGGACCGGTACCCCTCTGGTCTCGTACTTCGCAGACATTGCGCACATCCCGACCCTCAACCGCGAGGAGCAGCTGCTGCTCGCGAAGGAGGTCGAGTCGGCGACCTCCGGCCTGCGCGAGGCGCTGTACCGGATCCCCTGGTACGGCCGCGAGGTCGTGGCCCTGTGGCGGGAGACCCAGCAGGCTGGACGCACCACGAGCAAGCTCTCCGAGGCCTTCGGTGACCAGTCGGGCGCCGCGGGAGACCAGCTCGACGCCTGCCTCGCCAAGGTCGAGAAGGCCCAGGCTCGGCGTGCCAAGCTGCAGGCCGCCGGCGAACGCGAGGGCATCGCACGCATCGACACCCGCGTGGCCAAGCTGCTCATGGAGGGCGACCTCTCCCTCGAGCTGATGCGACGGGTGCACCGTCAGCTGCGCACGCTCGAGAAGACCCACCGCCGCCGACCGGCAGCGCTGGCCGAGGCCCTGGGTCTCGAGCGCGACCAGCTGCGGCCGCGCCTCGACGCCGTGGCCGACGCCTACGAGCGCCTGTCCGAACACAAGAACCGCTTCGTCTGGCACAACCTGAAGCTGGTCGTGTCCGTGGCGAAGGACTTCCGGAACCTGGGCCTGTCCTTCGAGGACCTGATCCAGGAGGGCAACATCGGCCTGGTCCGGGCGGTCGAGAAGTTCGACTGGCGGCGAGGACACAAGTTCTCGACGTACGCCGTGTGGTGGATCCGCCAGGCCCTGATCCGAGCGATCCAGAACCACTCGCGGACGATCCGCATCCCGAGCCACCAGCACGACGCCCTGCGCTGGTACCAGCAGACCAAGGCGCAGCTCGAGTCGAAGCTGCAGCGGCCGCCGACTCCCGAGGAGATCGCCGTCGCCATGGACGTGCCGGTGGAGCGGGCCGAGGAGCTCTCGGGCCTGGCGCCCGAGCCGATGAGCCTCGACTCCGAGATCCGGGGCGGGGACGGCGGCTCGGGCAAGTCCCGACGTCTCGAGGATCTGGTGGAGGACACCGACGCCCCGTCGCCGATGGCGGCGCTGGATCAGTCCCGGCTGGTTCGGGTGGCGCGCGACTCGGTCGAGCGCCTGCCCGAGCGCGAGCGGCAGATCCTGCGCTGGCGCTTCGGCCTCGACGGCGAAGGCGAGCACACCCTGCAGCAGATCGGCGACCGGCTGGGCCTCTCGCGAGAGCGGGCCCGGCAGCTCGAGGCGCGAGCCCTGGCCCAGCTTCGGCAGTGCGCCAGCGGATCGGCCCTGAGCGAGCTCGCCTCGGACTGACGCACCCAGACCCGGGTCCTGGGGAGCCTTGCGGAACCCCTCCTCCGCAGGGCTCTGGACCCGGGTCGACCGGTGTCTGCCATCCGGCGATGTCGGCAGGGCGATGTCGGCGGGGCGGTGTCAGCGGGGCGCGAGGCCCGTCGAGGCTGCTGCTAGCCTCGCGCGATGCCCAAGGGCCGCCTTCGCACGCCGGACGGGATCGACATCGCCTACGAGACGGTCGGGGACGATCACCCCGGCGAGCCCGTGGTGCTGGTCCACGGCTTCGCCTCGAGTCTCCACACCAACTGGCGCCTGCCCGGCTGGATCGATGCCTTCGAGCGGTCCGGCCGACGCGTGGTCGCCCTCGACTGCCGTGGCCACGGGGAGAGCGCCAAGCCCCACGATCCCTCGGCCTACGCCGGCTGGGCCATGCCCGGCGACGTCGTCGCCCTGCTCGACGAGCTCGAGATCGGTCGCGCCGTGCTGATGGGCTACTCGATGGGTGGCCGCATCGCGAGCGCCCTGCTCGCGGACGCCGGCGAGCGCTTCAGCCAGGGCGTGCTGGCCGGAGTGGGCGGCGGGATGCTGCAGAGCGAGGACGAGGCGCGTCGCGCCGAGGCCATCGCCACCACGCTGCTGGCCGACGACCCCAGCCGCATCGACCATCCGGCGGCGCGCGGCTTCCGGGACTTCGCCGAGCGACAGGGCGGCGACCTCCGGGCACTCGCGGCCTGCATGCGCGGCATGGACCGCTCGATCACGCCCGAGCGCCTGGGCGAGATCCGCCCCCCGGTGCTGGTGATCGTCGGGCGGGACGACGACATGGTCGGCGACCCGAGGGAGCTCGCGGCGTGCATCCCGGGCTCGGAGCTGCACCTCGTGACCGGCCGGGATCACATGACGGCCGTCCCCGCCCGAGCGACCAAGGAGGCCGTGTTCGACTTCCTCGGTCTCGACCTGCGGAAGAAGCCCGCTCCGCGCTGAGATGCTCGAGCGCTCGCTGCGCGTCCCCGCCGTCCTCGACCTGCCGGCGACCTTCGGCCCGCTGGGCACGGGCTTCGGGGATCCCACCCTGGTCGTGAACCCGACCACCTTCGCGCGCGGAACCCACACGCCGGAAGGCCCGGCCGCCCTGCTCCTCGAGCGGCCTCGTCCGCGCGTGGGCGAGGCGGAGGTCGCCCTGCGTGCCCGGGCCTGGGGCCCCGGCGCGGGTTGGGTGCTCGAGTGCCTGCCCGACTGGGTCGGGCTCGCCGATCGCCCGCCGGCTCCCGCCGACCTGCCCGAGCCCTTCGCCGGGTTCGCGCGGCGCGCCTCCGGGCTGCGCCTGGCCCGCACCCACCGGGTGGTCGAGAGCCTCGCCCTCGTCGTCCTGCAGCAGCTCGTCCAGGGTCGCGAGGCCGCTCGCGCCTGGCGCAACCTCGTGCTCCAGCACAGCGAGCGCGCACCGGGTCCGCTCGGAGGGGGGTGGCCCGCCCTGTGGCTCCCGCCCAGCCCCGAGCTGCTGCAGACGCTCCCGCCCGCGGCCTTCCCGCCACTGGGCGTGCTCGAGCGCCAGGCGCAGACGCTGCGTCGCGTGGCCGAGCGCGCGCCGCGTCTCGAGGAGGCGGCGCAGATGTCGCCTGCCGAGGCCGAGGCGCGCCTGCGCGCCGTGCCCGGCGTGGGCGTGTGGAGCGCCCGCTCGATCATGCTGCACGTCCTGGGCCACGCGGACGCGGTGGTCGAGGGCGACTACCACCTCGCGACCGTCGTGGTCACGCGCGTGCAGGGCATGAAGCCCCGTCGGTCGACCGACGCCGAGATGCTCGCGCTCCTCGAGCCGGTGAAGGGCGAACGCGGTCGCGCCCAGCGTTGGATCACCGCGCGCGGAGGGCACCTGCCTCGCCGTGCGCCTCGCCGGGCCATGCGCCCGCTCCCCCGGGCCTGACCGGGATGACGAGGCTCCGCTACTTCGAGCTGCGTGGACGGGCCGAGGCGATCCGCCTCTACCTGCACGGCCAAGGCGTCCCCTTCGACGACGATCGGGTCGTCGATGCCGCCGAGTGGGCGGCACTGCAGCCGACCCTTCCTTTCGGTCGGCTCCCGATCTTCGAGGACGGCGACGTCACCCTCGCCGAGAGCCACGCCATCCTGCGCCATCTCGGCCGCCGAGGGATCGGAGCGTCCGATTCCGCGGCCGCGTTGGCACTCGACGTCACTCACGAGTTCCTGGCCGAGAGCCAGGAGGACCTCTGGCGCTTCAACTGGGAGGACGCCTACTACGACCGCCTGGAGGTCTACGCGGAGCGGACGCTCGAAGTCCGCCTCGGAAAGCTCGAGGCCTTCGTCACCCGGGGCGACGACCCCTTCGTGGCCGCGCCGTTCAGCCACGTCCACTGCCTCGCCTTCGTCTACCTCGACGAGGTCGACGCCTTCTTCCCGGCCGTGCTGGCTCGACACGAGGCGCTGTCGGCCCTGCGCGAGCGTGTCGCCGGGCTTCCGGGGATCGCCGAGTACCTCGCCTCGAGTGCGCGGCCGCTGGTCTTCGGCATCGGGCGGATGGGGCCGAAGCTCGACCCCCGCGTACCGCTGCCGTCGGACGCGCAACTGCCCTCGCCGTGGACGTCCGATCCGATCGACCTCGCAGCGGTGGCGCGACGACAGCGCCGACTCACCTGAGTCACGCCGTCTTCTGCAGCGTGTCCTCGATCCCCACGTAGCCGTGGCGCCGCAGGGGCGAGTCGAGGGGGATGTCGTAGGTGATGTTGGCGCCGTAGCGTTCGGGCGCCTGCTCGTCGACGCGGACCTTGTCGAATACGAGCAGGCGCGTCCCGAGCTTGAAGGCCTCCTGCAGGTCGTGGGTGACCATGAAGACGCTCATCCCGCCCTCCTCGAAGAGCTTCGTCACGAGCTCGTGCATGGCGCCCCGCGTGCCCGGGTCGAGCGCGCCGAAGGGCTCGTCGAGGAGCAGCAGCCGCGGCCGCTTGATGAGCGTCTGGGCGATCGAGAGCCGCTGGCGCATGCCGCCCGAGAGCTCGTGGGGCCGCGAGTGCCGCTCGGCGAACAGCCCGACCTTCTCGAGCACCTCCGAGGCCTCCTCCTCGGCTCGCCGCCGCGCGGCACCGAAGAGGCGTCCGGTGAACGGGGCGCCCTCGAACTCGAGGCCCAGCACCACGTTGCCCAGCACCGTCAGGTGGGGGAAGACCGAGTAGCGCTGGAACACCACGCCGCGATCGGGCATCGGCTCGGGCGCGATGGGCTCTCCGTCGATCCGGATCTCGCCCCGGGTCGGCGTCTCCTGGCTCAGCAGCAGGCGCAGGAAGGTGCTCTTGCCGCAGCCCGAGGGCCCGGCGACGGTGCAGAAGGTGTGCGGCGCGAGCTCGAAGCTCACGCGCTCGAGCACGACCTTGTCGCCGTACTCCTGCCAGACGTTGCGGACCGAGATCTGCGTCACGGCTACCCCGCGGCCTCGGCGTCGAGCCAGCCATAGCGCCGGCGTCGCAGCAGCCGGAGCGCGAGGTCGAAGGCGAAGGCCAGGAGCGTGATCCACAGGACGTAGGGCAGGATCACGTCCATCGCGAGGTAGCGGCGCACGAGGAAGATCCGGTAGCCGAGTCCGCTCGTGGCGGAGATCGCCTCGGCCGAGATCAGGAAGAGCCAGGCGGGTCCGAGCGAGAGGCGCAGGGCGTCGATCAGCCGCGGCAGGATCTGGGGCAGCACCACCCGCACGGCGAGCTGCCAGCTCGACGCACCGAGGGTCTGGGCCTTCACCCACTGCTCGAGCGGGAGCTCCACCACGCGCTGGGTGAGGTCGCGGACCATGAAGGGCAGGACGCCGATCACGATCAGGACGACCTTCGCCAGCTCGCCCACCCCGAACACGATGAACAGGATCGGAAGGATGGAGAGGGCTGGGATCATCGAGAGCACGGCGACCAGGGTCGAGAAGGTCGCTCGCGCGTAGGGCAGCATGCCGACGAACAATCCGGCGCCGAGCGCCACCGTCGTCGCGATTCCGAGCCCGAGGCCCATCCGGCGCAGCGAGGCCGCCGTGTCCTCCCAGAAGAGCCGTGTGCCCGTGCGCGTGTCGGGCTCGAAGGCCATGCGCGACCACGTCTCGGCGATCGTGCTCGGCGCCGGCATCAGCTTGTCGTTTGGATTCTCGGCGAGTCGGACCGACGAGCCCGCCAGATAGGCGACCAGCAGGAGGGCCAGGGGGATCGCCGCGAGCAGCGCCGCACTGCGCGGTTTGCGGTTGATCCAGCGAACTCCGTGGGGCACGGCACCTCCCGGCCGACGGCCAGCGTCGCGAGACGAGGCTGCAAGGGCCATGCCGTGCGCCTTCGGGCGACTCCGGTCGAGTGCCGGCCGTTCTCCGTCCGATTCGGCCCGCAGGAGCCGAAACCCGCGCATTGGAATCACACTTGTGGGAGGATTCGTAGCACTCGTGCCTGGAATCGAGGCAGCCGCTGCCTCCATCTCGGGTCGGGATCGGCGCGGTCGCGCCGCTTCCTGCGCAATCGCAGAGGGGAGTGGGCGGCACGCCACTTGCTCTTGCAGTCGAGCGGGCGCCCCTCGAAGGGGTCCGAAACCACATCGGGAGATCCAACCCATGCCTCACCGTCGTCCCTTCCGTCCGGCATCGCTTCTCGTAGCCGGTCTCGCCGTGCTGCTGCTCGTCGTTCCCGCACACGCCGAGGACAAGCCTTCCTTCCGGATCGCCTGGTCCATCTACGTCGGCTGGATGCCCTGGGGCCACGCCGAGGACACCGGCATCGTCGACAAGTGGGCCGAGAAGTACGGGATCGACATCGAGTTCGTGCAGATCAACGACTACATCGAGTCGATCAACCTCTACACCGCCGGCGAGTTCGACGGCTGCGTGATGACCAACATGGACGCCCTCACGATCCCCGCCGCGGGCGGCATCGACTCGACGGCGCTGGTCGTCGGCGACTTCTCGAACGGCAACGACGGCGTCGTGCTCAAGGGCGCGAGCGATCTGTCGGCCATCAAGGGCCAGAAGGTCAACCTCGTCGAGCTCTCGGTCTCGCACTACCTGCTGGCTCGGGGCCTCGATTCCGTCGGCCTCGCCGAGAAGGACCTCACCGTCGTCAACACGTCGGACGCCGACATCGTGGCGGCCTTCAGCTCGGACGACGTCACCTCGGTCGTGACCTGGAACCCCCAGCTGTCCGAGGTGACGGCCATGCCGGGGGCGAGTCTCGTGTTCGACTCGAGCAAGATCCCCGGTGAGATCATCGACATGCTCGTGGTGAACACCGCGACCCTCGGCAAGAACGAGGCGCTCGGAAAGGCGCTCCTCGGCGCCTGGTACGAGACGATGGCGCTGATGTCGGACCCCGGCGACAAGGGCAAGGCGGCTCGCGAGGCCATGGGCAAGGCTTCGGGCACGGATCTGGCCGGCTACGAGAAGCAGCTCGCCGCGACCCAGATGTTCTACCAGCCGAAGGATGCGCTCGCGTTCGTGCGCAGCGAGCAGCTGCCCAAGACGATGGATCTGGTGCGCCAGTTCTCCTTCGAGCACGGTCTGCTCGGGCCGGGCGCCTCGAGCGCCGACGCCGTGGGGATCGCGTTTCCGGGCGGCAAGACCCTGGGCGACACGGGCAACGTGAAGCTCCGCTTCGAGGATCGCTTCCACGCCATGGCGGCGGCGGGCGAGCTGTAGAGGACCCGAGGGTCCGGGGGCGAACCGTGCAGCCGCTCGGAAGGACGAAGCCGGGACGGATGCCCCGCCACGACGGGCCGGTGGTGCGCTTCAGCGTGTCGCTGCCGGCCGGTCTGGCGGCGGATCTCGAGGAGATGATCGCCGAGCGGCGCATCCCGAGCCGCTCCCATGCGGTCGGCGAGATGATCCGCAGCCAGCTGATCTCGCATCGGTCCGGCCCGGACGACCGCATCGTCGCGGGAACCATCACCCTCGTCTACCGCGACACGGGCTCCGACCTGCGCACGAGGCTCACGGCGATCCAGCGTCGCTTCCTGAAGGAGGTGATCAGCTCGCAGCACGTCTTCCTGGAGGACGACTACAGCCTCGAGGTGTGTCTGGTGCAGGGGCCTGGCGGCGTGCTGCGGCGCTTGCGAGACGAGCTGGGTGCGTGCCGCGGCGTGCAGCAGGTCCAGCTCGCGATCACCGCGGCCCTGCTTCCGCCCTTGCACGATGCCGAGCCCGGGGCCGAAGGTCAGATCCCCCGGCAGCGCGGAGGAGAGGCGTGAGCGATACGTCGACGCCGCTCGCGGCTCGCGAGCACGCCCGCGCCCAGGCCGAGAGCGAGGCCGCACGCGTCCTCGCGAAGCCCACGATTCCGGCCACGGACGCGAAGGACCTGCCCGCCGGGGTCGACGCGTCCGAGGTCGTCTGGGACCAGGTGCTCGGGCCCGGCGACTACGCCTCGGCCGTGCTCGAGCGCGGCAGCCGGCTCCGGTTGCTCGATCTCGAGGGCGATGCCTCGGTCTCGCTGCTCGCCTACAACGCCGACGACACCCAGGAGCGGATCAACACCGCCGACACGGTGAAGGTGCAGTGGCAGGCCTACCTGGGCGAGGGAAGCCTGCTCCTCTCGGACATGGGACGCGTGCTGCTCTCGATCCTCGAGGACGGATGCGGGCATCACGACACCTTCTGCGGAGCTTCCTCGGAGCGCAGCAACGCGGCCCGCTACGGCCACGGCGGCAACCACGGGCCCCACCCGAACGCCCGCGATCGCTTCACCCTGGCGCTCACGAAGCACGGGCTCGGCAAGCGCGATCTCTGCCCCAACGTGAATCTCTTCAAGGGGGTGCGGGTGGACGACGCGGGCAACCTCCTCTTCGAGGAGCGGGCGCCCGCGCCGGGCCAGGCGCTCACCCTGCGCGCGGAGATGCGGGTGCTGGTGGTGCTCGTGAACGCGCCCCACGTGCTCGATCCGCGGCCCGAGTACACGGCCACGCCGGTGCGGGTGACGGCGTGGGCCGGGGAGCTGGCGCCGCTCGACGACCCCGTGCGGAACTCGAGCCCCGAGCGGCTGCGCGCCTTCGAGAACGTCGAGGCCTACTACGCGGGGACCGACGTGGGCACCTCGGGCGGTCCCCATGGTGGCTGAGATCCCCGGGAAGATCCTTCACGACGAAGAGGTCGCGGCGCGCGCGCCCTGGTCCCACGTCGTGGAAGCCGGCAACACCCTGCGCATCATCGACCTGATGGGCAACCAGGCGGTCGACTGCATCCTCTACAACGCCCACGACCCGGTCGAGCGCTACAGCTCGTGCGAGACGATCGTCGCCCAGCGCAACATCTTCCTCGAGACGGGTACGAAGCTGCTCTCCACCGAGGGCAACGTGATGATGACCATCACCGAGGACACGGTCGGGCGTCACGACACCTCGGGAGGGGCCTGCAGCTGCGAGTCGAACACGCTGCGCTACGGCCACCACACCAAGCACCAGCATGCCTGCGTCGAGAACTTCATCCTCGACCACGCGCAGCGGGGCCTCGGCAAGCGCGACATGACCAGCAACATCAACTGGTTCATGAACGTGCCCGTGGAGGCGGACGGCTCCCTGGGCATCGTCGACGGGCTCTCGGCGCCCGGCAAGCACATCGACCTGCGCGCCGAGATGGACACTCTCGTCGCCGTCTCCAACTGCCCGCAGATCAACAACCCCTGCAACGCATTCGATCCCACACCGGTCCGGATGGTCGTGTACCGATGAGCGCGCGATCGTGCGCGCCTCTCCGCTGCCGGTGGAGGAGCGTCCGCCCTTGAGCCCGACCTCGGCGGGAGAGGGCGCGCCCCTCCCCGAGAAGGTGCTGATCGCCAACCGCGGCGAGATCGCCTGTCGCATCCAGCGGACGCTCTCGCGGCTGCGCATTCCCTCCGTGGCGGTGTACTCCGACGCCGACGCCGCGGCCCCCCACGTACGCGACGCGGACGAGGCCTTCCACCTCGGCCCGGCCGCGGTCTCCGAGAGCTACCTGCGCCAGGACGCGATCCTCGAGATCGCCCGCGCGACCGGGAGCCGGGCGATCCACCCGGGCTACGGCCTGCTCTCGGAGAACGCGGACTTCGCCGCCGCCTGCGAGGCCCAGGGCGTCGCGTTCATGGGCCCGACGCCCGAGCAGATCCGCGACTTCGGCGAGAAGCATCGCGCCCGGGACATCGCCGCGCAGGCCTCGGTGCCGCTGCTCGAGGGCTCGCCCCTCCTCGGCGACCCCGAGGAGGCGGTGGCCGCTGCCGAGGCCCTCGGCTTCCCGGTCCTGCTGAAGGCCACCGCCGGCGGCGGCGGCATCGGCATGCGCGTGTGCCGGGACGCGGACGAGGTCGTCTCCGGCTTCGCCCGCGTGGCGGGCCTCTCCGAGCGGCACTTCGGCGGGGCCGGCGTGTTCGTCGAGCGCTTCATCGAGACCGCACGCCACGTGGAGATCCAGATCTTCGGGGATGGACGCGGCGAGGTGGTCGCCCTCGGCGCGCGCGACTGCTCGCTCCAGCGGCGTCGCCAGAAGGTGATCGAGGAGGCTCCGGCGCCCGCGCTCTCGGAGGAGACGCTCTCGCGCCTCGAGGCCGCCGCCCTCGGCCTCGCGCGGGCCGTCGACTACCGCTCCGCGGGCACCATCGAGTTCCTGCTGGAGCCGGCCAGCGAGGAGTTCTTCTTCCTCGAGGCCAACACCCGCCTGCAGGTCGAGCACGGCGCCACCGAGGCGGTGATGGGCGTCGACCTGGTCGAGTGGATGGTGCGGCTCTCGGCGGGGGACGCGAGCCCGATGGCGCGCTTCCGTCCCGAGCCGAAGGGACACGCCATCGAGTTCCGGCTCTACGCCGAGGATCCGAGCCGGGACCACCTGCCGAGCCCCGGCCTGCTGACCGAGGTCCACTTCCCCGAGAGCCTGCGCGTCGATACGTGGGTCGCGGCCGGGACCGAGATCACGCCCTTCTACGATCCGCTGTTGGCGAAGCTCGTGGCCCACGCCGAGACGCGGGAGCAGGCCATCGCCAAGCTGCACGAGGCCCTCCTCGAGACGCGCATCGCGGGCGTGGAGACGAACCGGCACCTGGGCGTCGTGCAGCTCGCGACCGAGCGCTTCCAAAGCGCGACCCATCACACCCGCTCGCTCGAGTCCGACGAGCTGCCCGAGGCCGGCATCGAGGTGCTGGATGGCGGCGCGCTCGTGACGGTGCAGGACCTCCCGGGCCGGACCGGCCTCTGGTCCGTCGGCGTCTCGCCGTCCGGGCCGATGGACTCCCTGGCCTTTGCACTCGGCAACGCCATCCTGGGCAACGACCCGTCCTGCGCGGGCCTCGAGATCACGATGCGCGGGCCGACCCTGCGCTTCGCCGAGTCCGCGGTCGTGGTCGTCACCGGGGCACCGATCGACGTCACGTGCGACGACCAAGCCGTCGAGCCCTTCGTGCCCACGACGATCGGGCCGGGTCAGGTGCTGCGCTTCGGCGCCATCGAGGGGCCGGGCAACCGCAGCTATCTGCTCGTCCGGGGCGGCCTCGACGTGCCGCTCATCCTGGGCTCGCGGTCGACCTTCACCCTCGGTGGCTTCGGAGGACACAACGGCCGCCCGCTCCAGGCCCGCGATCGTCTCCCCCTGGCCGGCACCGAGGACGCGCGAGACGAACCGCTCGCGGCCGAGGAGTCGCGACGCCTGGCTCCCACCTACGGATGCGAGTGGGAGCTCGCGGTGCTGGAGGGGCCGCACGGAAGCCCCGAGTTCTTCACCGACGAGGACATCGCCGCGCTCTACGATGCCGAGTGGGAGGTGCACTTCCAGTCGGCCCGCACCGGCGTGCGCCTGATCGGGCCGAAGCCCGGCTGGGCAAGGAGGGACGGCGGAGAGGCAGGGCTGCATCCCTCCAACATCCACGACAACGCCTACTGCGTGGGCTCCATCGACTTCACCGGCGACATGCCGGTGATCCTCGGCCCGGACGGGCCGAGCCTCGGGGGCTTCGTGTGCCCCGCCGTCGTGATCGAGGCGGACCGCTGGAAGCTCGGGCAGCTGCGCGCGGGCGACACCGTGCGGTTCCGCCCCGTCTCGCTCGCCGAGGCGGACGCGCGCCGGGACGCGCAGCGGAGCTTCCTCGCGTCACGGGGCTCGGACGGCGAGCCCAACGCGCCGCTCCCGCGCCACCGGCCCACCGGAGACGGGGTGATCCAGCGCTTCGAGCGGGAGGAGGGCAAGCCCGAGCTCCTGATCCGCGCCAGCGGAGACGACGCGGTCCTCTTCGAGATGGGGCCGATGGTGCTCGACCTCGACCTGCGCGTGCGGGTGCAGCTCCTGCTCGAAGCCATCGAAGAGCGCCGACGGGCCGATCCGGCGCTCGGGATCCGCGACCTCACTCCCGGCATCCGCTCGCTCCAGGTGCAGTACGACCCGGCGCGGGTGGACCGCGACGATCTCGTGCGCGAGCTCGCCGCCATCGAGACGGCGCTGCCGGAGAGCCGCTCGGTGACGCTCGCCTCGCGCATCGTGCACCTGCCGCTCTCCTGGGACGACCCCGCCACCCGGGAGGCCATCGACAAGTACACCGAGGTGGTGCGGGACGACGCGCCCTGGTGTCCGAGCAACATCGAGTTCATCCGTCGCGTGAACGGCCTCCCGTCCGAGGACGCGGTGCGCGAGATCGTCCATGCCGCGAGCTACCTGGTGCTCGGGCTGGGAGACGTGTACCTGGGAGCGCCGGTCGCCACTCCCATCGATCCGCGCCATCGCCTGGTGACCACCAAGTACAACCCGGCCCGCACCTGGACTCCGGAGAACGCCGTCGGCATCGGCGGGGCCTATCTGTGCATCTACGGGATGGAAGGGCCGGGCGGCTATCAGTTCGTCGGCCGCACCCTTCCCGTGTGGGACACCTTCGCCCGCTGGCGGGGAGCCGCCAGCGACCAGCCCTGGCTCCTGCGCTGCTTCGACCAGATCCGCTTCCACCCGATCGGGGCCGAGGAGCTGCTCGAGCAGCGGGAGGCCGCGCGCACCGGACGCCTCGAGATCGAGACCGAGGAGACGCGGATCGACATGGGCGAGGTGCACCGCTTCCTCGAGGCGAATGCCGACGACATCGCCCGCTTCCGGGAGGTCCAGCGCGAGGCGTTCCGCGCCGAACGCGATCGCTGGGAGGCGTCGGGCGAGCTGCAGGCCGCCGAGCGTGCGGCCGTCGACGTGGCTCCGGAGCCGGCCATGGAGCTGCCCGAAGATGCCGTGCGCGTCTCGGCGCCGATGAGCGCTCAGGTCCTCGAGGTTCGCGTCGAGGCGGGGGACCGGGTCGAGGCCGGACAGCCGCTCTTCGTGGTGTCGGCCATGAAGACCGAGACCGTGATCGAGGCGCCGTGCGCCGGGACCCTGCTCGAGGGCCTGGCGCGCGTCGGCCAGGTCGTCGACGCCGGCGGGCTGCTGGGCGCGCTGCTCCCGGACCCCGACCCGGCGGATCCCGCGCTGGATCCCGCGCGGTGATGGACTTCGGCGACGTCGCGGGCTTCGCGCGTCGCTGTGCGCGCGGGGAGCTGCGTCTCTCCGACGTCGCCGCTGCCGCTCACGGGCGGGCGGAGACCAGCGGCCGGCCGGAGGTATGGATCGCCCGGCTCTCGCGAGCAGAGCTCGACCGGCGCGCGGCCGAGCTCGACGCGCTCCTTCGCGAGCGCGGGGAGGACGTGCTCGAGACCCACCCGCTCTTCGGTGTTCCCTTCGCGGTCAAGGACAACATCGACGCTGCGGGCCTTCCCACCACCGCCGGCTGCCCCGCCTACGCGCGCGTTCCCGAGCGCTCTGCGCCGGCCGTCGAGCGGCTGATCGAGGCCGGGGCGATCCTGGTCGGCAAGACCCACATGGACCAGTTCGCGACGGGTCTCGTGGGCACCCGCTCGCCGCTCGGCCCCTGCCGCAACGCCTACGACGCGTCGGTGATCTCCGGCGGCTCGAGCAGCGGTTCGGCTGTGGCCGTGGCACTCGATCTGGTGGGCTTCGCGCTGGGAACCGACACAGCCGGCTCGGGCCGGGTGCCGGCGGCACTCAACGGGCTGACCGGATTCAAGCCGAGCATCGGGCGGATCCCGACGCAGGGGGTGGTGCCGGCCTGTCGCTCCCTCGACTGCGTCTCGATCTTCGCGCGGGGCCCCGCCGATGCCCGGCGCGTCCTCGAGGTGGTGGCGCCGGGAGCGGACCTCGCGGAGCCCGGGGCGGAGGGGCCGTTCTCCTTCGGCGTCCCGGACGAGGCCTTCCTCGCTCCCCTGGATCCGAGCGGGCGCGACGCCTTCGAGCGGGCGCGTTCCGGCCTCGAGTCCCTCGGCGGGAAGCCGGTGCCCTTCGACGCGCGGGTCTTCGCCGAGGTGGCGGCGCTTCTCTACGACGGCCCCTTCGTGGCCGAGCGCCACCAGGCCGTCGGGGCCTTCGCCGCGGCGCACCCCGAGGCCATCGAGCCGAGCGTGGCGGCCATCCTGCGTGGCGCCGCCGAGATCGACCCCACCGCGCTCGAGGCCGGCTTCCGGGATCTCGAGCCGCTTCGCGCCCGCGCCCTCCAGGTGTTCGACCGGTGCGACACGATCCTCCTGCCCACCATCCCGCGCGCGCCCTCGATCGAGGAGGTGCTGCGTGCACCGCTCGCGGTCAACACCGAGCTCGGTCGCTTCACCAACTTCATGAACCTGATCGGCCTGTGCGGAGCCGCGCTGCCCGTGTGCATGGGCGAGGTCGTTCCGGCGGGCGTCACGCTGATGGCGCCCGACGGCACCGACGCCCGGGTGCTGCGACGGGCGGAAGCGCTGGCCGGCGTGTTGCCGCCGCTTCCGCCCCCGGAGGCCGCGGCGCGTCGCGCCCGCATCCCCCTGTGTGTGGTCGGCGCGCACCTTCGGGACATGCCGCTCAATCATCAGCTCACCGGGCCCGGCGGCGAGTTCGTCCGCGCGGTGCGCACGAGCCCCGACTATCGCCTCTGGCACCTGAAGGACAGCGAGCCGCCCAAGCCGGGCCTCGAGCGCGTCGCCGAAGGCGGCCAGTCCATCGACGCCGAGATCTGGGCCCTCCCCGCGGACGCCTTCGGCCGCTTCGTGGACGCGGTGCCGCGCCCCCTGGCCATCGGTCACGTGACCCTCTCGGATGGCGAGTGCGTCGCCGGCTTCGTGTGCGAGGGCGACGGGCTCGCCGGAGCCCGGGACGTGAGCCACTTCGGCGGCTGGCGCGCCTACCTCGGGAGCGGAGCCTGAGCCCCGAAAAAGCAGGGCGCCCTCCCGAAGGAGGACGCCCTCTTGGCTCACTCGGGCCGATCGACCTGCCCGACCTGCCCGATCTACCGCCGGCGCTCGCCACCCCGACGTCGCCGATCGTTGCGGCGCTCGTCACGACGGTCGTCGCTGCGAGCCGCATAGCGCTCGCCCCGCTCGGAGTCGCGGAAGACCAGGCGCTCGGTCCGCCGATCGATGCGTCGCACCTGGACGGCCTTCGGATGCTTGCGGTCACGCCTCGGGTCGAGGACCACCTCGACGTGGTCGCAGTCACGCAGCGGACGCCGCCAGCTCGTGTTGAAGTACAGGGTCTTCGGCGTGAGCCGCACGTGCCGGGTGCGCCCGGCCGTCGTCAAGAGCTCCATGCCGAAGGGGCCGATTCGCGTGATCTCCCCCTTCACGCGACGCTCGTAGGCGTACTGCTTGTGGAGGCGGTTGGGCAGGACCTTGATGCGCTCGGCAACCGCGTGCCGGCGATGGCGGTAGTAGTCGACCTTCACGTTGTCGCCGCGGCGGATGTGCCGCCAGCGGTCCACCTCGCCGCGGACGCGCAGGTCGCGGTCGCGCTCGAAGGCGAAGGTCCGGCCGACGTCGGCGCGGACGACGAGCGTGTGTCGGGTGCGCTCGAGCACCGTGCCTCGCACTCGCTCGGCGAAGCTCGGCGCGGCCAGGCCGGCCACGGCCAGGCCGACCACCAGGGCGGTCATGGTCAGGGATCGAAGCATCGGTGTTTCTCCTGGACCCTCCGTGGGTCTTCGCAGGCTTCGACGCAGGGGCGCGTACGCCTATTCGAAGGGCATTCGGGGCGGCGCCCTGGGCACTCCCTGGGCAGGGAGACGTCCCCTGGTCCCCCTTCTCCCGTGAGGGCGCACGAGAGCGGCGGAGACGCGAAGAGAGGGTGGGCACGGCGATTGCTCTACCCGCACGCGAACCCTCCCCTGGGAGTTCTCCTTCGATGTCGCTCTCCGCGTTCCTTCCCCAACCGCGCCTCCGGGATCGTGGGCCCGCTGGCGCGATGGACCCCACGCGGGGCGAGCCGGTCGAGTTCTCCCATCGGGTTCGTCCCGGGGACGAAGGGCTCCATGAGCTCTGCGTCCTCGGGACGTCCTCTCCCGATTGGCCGCTCGAGCTGACACGCTCGATGGCCCAGGCGGGTGCGAGCCTGATCGAAGGCCACATCAAGAGGGGAGAGCGATTCGCCGAGCGGCGGGTCTCGCCGGGCGGGCGCTGGCAGGCGGACCTCGTGATCGATCCCGGACCGAACACGGGACTGAACACGGCGCCGGACTACGGGGCCGTGCTCACGCGACCGCCGGTGCGGGACTGGACGCCGACCGAGCCGCGACTGATCGACTACCAGCTCGCCTTCGAAGGGGAGCATCGCCTCCACCTGGAGGCTCACGCCTGGGATGCGCTGGGGCTCCTGGCCGGCGTGATGGAGCGCGCCTGCGCGGACGGCCTGCACATCCAGGAGCTCCTGCTCGAGACCGAAGGCGAGTGCGCCTTCCACCATCTGGTGCTCGTCGATCCACGCGGCTCGACGATCACGCGGGTGCGCTCGGTTCGCCTGGATCGGCGTCTGGCCAAGCTCGGCGTCGGCTGAGCCGCGGCTTCAGCCCGCGTCCCCGGCCGAATCGTCTCCGGTGCGCACGCTGAGCAGCGGCCCGCCGCGGCGCCACATGTAGCAGGAGTCGGGCTGGCCCCCGACGGCCTCGCTCTGCAGCCGACGCCTCGTCTCCCCGTCCCGGGTCGGCGCCGCCGGATCCCGCTCGCGCATCATCCGCTCGAGGGTCCGGTCGATGGTGGCGGCCAGGCACTGGATCGTGCCGGGAGCGAGGTTGAGCACCAGGTCGCGGAGGGTGTCGTCCTGCTCGCTGCTTCGCAGGCGGCGCAGGGCCTCCCCTGCGATGCCGCCGAAGAGCGGGCGACCCACGAGCCACGCGACGCGATCGTCGCGGGATTCGAAGCGGGCCGTGGCGAAGTCCGCGAGGTCGCGCTCGCGGGTGATGGCGTGGCAGCGCGTGACCTGCATGGCGGGCGTCGCCACGTGAGCCAGCAGCTGGGCCTCGCGTTGGTGGGAGATGCGCTGCATCGGGCTGCCCTCGGGCGGCAGCGGCCGGCTATGGGCGTCCGAGAGCTGCACCAGGACGCACAGCTCGCCCTCGCTGATCTCGAAGCCGTCGAGCACGAGCAGCCGCTGGAAGATGCGCTCGCCCGGTCGGCGACGCGCCCGATCCTCGATCCGCTCCTCTTCCGAGAGCGCGCGCGGAAGGACCGAGCCCATGAGCTGTGCCAGGGTCAGCAGGTGGGAGCAGCCGAGTGCGCCGCCGAAGTGCTGGCTCAGGAAGCCCGGAAAGCCGGCGTCGAGAACCTGGCCATGAAGGGCGAACAGGCGGGGCGCCGGATCGCGGCAGCACTCGCCGCCGTTCTCGTCGGTGGGCTCGAAGGCCACCGTCGGCTGATCGACCTCGACGCGGCGGATCGCTCGTGAGGCCGGCTCGATCTCGAGCTCGAGGGTCATGTGGTGGATGATCCCGGCCGACTGCACGCCACCGGTGGTGGGCATGAAGCCGCGCTTGCGCAGGTCGATCACGCTGCCCCGCGCCAGGAGCCCGCTCTCGCCGCTGCGCCGCAGCTCGACGTTGAGCGAGCGGGTGTGGATCGGCTGGCCGCTCGCCCGGAGCGGGCCCGGGATCGGCCCCTCGTCGTTCTCGGGGGACTTCTCGGGGGATTTCACCGGGGATGTCACCGGGTCCTCCAGGGCGCTGCTTCGCCGGCCGAGGCTAGCGCGGTATCCTGCAAGGCGTGCCCGACGAGCTCACCCAGAACCCGCCCTCCTGGCTCCAGAGGCTCCTTCCGGGCCCGATGGCGCCCGGTGCCGTCGACGCGCTGGATCGGCGGGTCCGGGATCGGCTGAGCAAGGCGCCGCTCCGGCTCAACAGCTACGGCTACGACCCCTACGGTCTGCATCCGGACGCTGCGCGACGTCTGATCCTGCCCAATGCGCTGCTCCACCAGCACTACTTCCGGGTGGAGACGTTCGGGATCGAACGGGTCCCCAGTGGCGGCGTGCTGCTGATCGCCAACCACGCCGGCCAGTTCGCCTGGGACGGCGCGATGCTCGGGACGTCGATGCTGCTGGAGGGCGAGCCGCCCCGCGTGGTCCGGGGCATGGGCGAGTACTTCCTGTGGCGCGTGCCCTTCTTCGGTCTCGCGGCCTCGCGTGCAGGCACCATGGTTGGCACGCCCGAGAACTGCGTCGCCATGCTCGAGGCCGGCGAGTGCGTGATGGTGTTTCCCGAGGGCGCGAAGGGCGCGAACAAGCCCTTCTTCAAGCGCTATCAGCTCCAGCGCTTCGGCCTGGGCTTCATGCGCATCGCCCTCCAGAGCGGCGTGCCCATCGTGCCCGTCGGCATCGTGGGCTCCGAAGAGCAGCAGCCGGGCTTCGCCAATCTCGAGGACCTGGGCGGGCGCCTCGGCCTGCCCTCGTTCCCCGTCACGATCAGCACGCCGTGGCTGGGCCTCGCCGGACCCTCCTTCGCGCTGCCGGTGAAGTACCGCATCCACTTCGGCGAGCCGCTGCACTTCGAGGGCGACGCCAACGACGAAGACGGCGTGATCGGCGGCTACGTCGAGGAAGTGAAGGACGCCATGCGCGACCTGCTGTCCAAGGGCCTTCGCGAGCGGACGGGCGTCTTCACCTGATCCCGGAGCCTCGGTGCCCCGGCGCCTCAGCGACAGTCGATCAGCACCTTGAGCGCCCCCGGCTCCGCGGCCCGACGCAAGGCCTCGTCGGCCCGGGCGAGGGGCAGCCGGTCGTGGAGCATGGGGCCGACCTCGATCTCCCTGCGCTCGAGCGCGCGCAGGGCGGGCGCGAAGGGTCCGCAGCGGCTCCCGACGAGCTGGATCTCGTGGATCACCAGCGGCGAGAGGTCGACGCCGATGGGGTCGGCCACGGTGCTCTTGAGCACGAGCGTGCCCCGGGGCCGGGTCGCGGCGATGGCGAGCTCGAGCCCGCGGGCCGTGCCCGTCGCCTCGACGACCAGGTCCGCGCGCTCCGCCTCCGGATCGAAGTCGCGGGCGTCGACCGCATCGACGTCCAGGCGCCGCAGCATCTCGGCCCGCTCGCGGTGTCGGCCGACCGCGCGCACCCGGGCCCCCGCGCCACGCAGCACCTGGGAGATCAGGAGCCCGAGCTTTCCGTCGCCGAGCACCGTGCAGCGCAGGGCCGGCTTCACGTGGACCTGCTCCAGGATCTCGAACGCGGCCGCGAGGGGCTCGGCGAAGACGGCGGCCTCGTCCGCGATCGCATCGGCCACGCGGTGCAGGTTGGCGACGGGCACCGCCACCCGCTCTGCGAAGGCGCCGTCGGCCTCGAGGATCCCCATCACCTGGCGGGTCGGGCAGTGTCGTCCGAGCCCGTGGCGGCAGGCGTCGCACTCGCCGCACGCGAAGTTGATCTCGCCCACCACGCGCTCGCCGACCCAGGCGTCCGGGCCCTGCTCCACGCTCCCGACGAACTCGTGCCCGAGCACGCCGCGAAAGCCCATGTAGCCCCGAGCGATCTCGAGGTCGGTATTGCACACGCCCGCCACGTGCACGCGCACCACGGCCATCGCGCCATCGGCCGCAGGATCGGGCCGCTCCGCGACCCGGGCCTGCTCCCCATCGAATACCAGGGCTCGCACGCCCGGATGCTACCCGAAGCCGAGCGGTCGGGCGGACCCTCCGCCCGCGCTACAACACCGTGCGCAGCGCCTCGACGCAGCGGCAGAGCTCCTCGACCTGGCGCCCGAGCCCGCGCTGCATCACGCGGGCCTTCTCGTCGATCTTGCCGATCGCGCTCTGGGCGCTCGCCGCGGACTTCCGGATCACCTCGAAGCCGCCGGCCTGGCGCTCGATCTCCTTGATCGCGACGTCCATCGCGCCGAGGTCCGCCTCGCACTCGGCTTCCTGGGCCACGCTGCGGGTGGCCAGGGCGCGGGCCACCGAGAGGCCGGCGCGCAGGAACACGTCGCTCTCCGGATCGTCCGCATCCCACACCACGACCACGTCGTCCCCGTAGCGGGCCAGCGGGTCGAGACCTTCGGGTGCGGCCTCCCGGGAGTAGACGAAGAGGGCGATGCTGGCTTCGCGGTTGCGGCGCGCCTCGTCGCACTCGGCCAGGGCCTTCTTCAGGTCGTAGCTGCGGTCGCACTTGGCCTCGACCACGATGCGCGCCCCGGGCGCTGCGGTGTCCGGGCCCAGCTCGATCACGGCGTCGCCCTTCTTGTTGTGGCGGATCGCGCCGGTGGTGGCGCCCACGTGGCTTGCCACGTCGCCCGCACGCTGGGCCTCGCTGCGGATCAGGCGCACCACCTGCTCCTCGAACTCGCCGCCGTGGCGGGTGGAACGCCGGGCCTCCTCGCGACTGGCGCGCATGGCGGCGAGGGCCTCGCGAACCTCGGTGTGGAACGCCTGGGCGCCCTTGCGCTGCTCCTCGAGCACGTTCATCAGCTCGCGGCGCATGCGAAACAGGGCGGCCTCCTCGTGATCGAGGGAGAACTCCTTGGAGATGCGCTGCTGCGCGCCCTCCACCCGGGAGACGAGGCGCGAGAGGGCGGAGTCCTCGGAGTCGAGGGAGAACTCGGCCACCACCTCGTCGATGCGGCCGGCCAGCTCCTTGCCGACGGCCCCGTGGCGCTCGCCGAGCTCGCCGAGCAGGCGCGAGAGCGCGCCCTCCTTGTTGTCCAGGGAGAACTCGCGCAACATGCGCTCCCGCTCGCCGGTGAGCGACTCCTCGACGCGCTTCTCCAGCATGCCGACCAGACCGTCCGAGGCCTCGGGAGACAGCAGGTCCATGAGCGGGCTGCCCTCGCCGACGTGGCGTGCCAGGGTGTGCGCGAGCACGGAGTCCTCGTGGCCGACCTGGCGCTGCATGAGGGCCTCGAGCTCGCCGTCCCGGCGCACGAGGCGCTCGACGCGCTCCTGGAAGCGGCCGCTCTCCGGGTCGAAGTAGCTCCGCAGCGTCTCGGAGAGATGGTCGGCCACGCCCCGGCGATGCTCGGCCAGCCGGCCCCCGAGCTCGGTCAGCAGGCGCTCGCCCTCGCTCCGGACGACCTCGGTATCGATCCGCCCGGCCGCCTGGCGCAGCGCCAGCACGCCGATCCGCAGGGCCGTGAGCGCGAACTCCTCCCGCTCGGAGCCCGGGGCGCGGGCCGAGAGGGCCTCGAGCAGCTCCGGATCCCGCACCTCGAGCCGCAGGCAGAGGGCGTCCGCGGACGTTTCCGGCTCGGCGGAGCGGGCCAGGGCGAGCGGGGTCGTCGTGGCGCCAGGTCGCTCGGGCGCCGGGGCCGCGCGGTGGGCGTCGGACCGCTCCTCACGGGTGGGGTCGATGGCCTGGCTCATGGCTTCCTCCGGTAGTCGCCCAGGGCCCGGCGGCCGATGGCCGCCGGGCTCGAGGCAAGGGTGTGTCGGAGCCGCCGCCCGACGCTCGCTTCCGGAGGGGGCCGGCTTCCCGATCTCGCCTCGGACCTGCATCGCATGGCCACGAGTCGGGATCGATCTGCCGACGGTCGCTTGCGTCGGGGGAAGGGCGACGGCTCATCCACGAACATAGGCACCCGACGTGACGGATCCGGTCACGCCCTGAGTTGTGGAGCGAAGAATGGGTCCGGATGCGCCTAAGTCACCGGCGCGCCACCCGAATCGGGCTGTCCCTCGTTGGTTCGCGCCGATTCCGCGCGAGACCCGCCTGCCCGAAGGGGAAACGCCTCCCGCCGGACCCATTCTTCGCGCCACCGCTGAGGCCCCCCGGGGTTTGCTCGGCGCCCCCCGGTTGCGACCCTCCGCCGGATGCTTCGTGGAGCGCTCACGCGACGCTCGGGCCTCCTCGGGGTCCTCCTGATCTCGCTCTCGATCCTCGCGGCGCCGGCCGGAGCGCTCGACCGCGGCGCCGACGGCCGCTTCGAGAAGCGCGAGTCGTCCCACTTCGTCCTGTACCAGGACGTGGACATCGACCGCAGTGCGGGCTTCCACGGCTCGGCGCGTTTCGAGCGCGAGGTCCTGCGGGTGCTCGAGGCCGCCTACGGCTCGCTGGATCGCTGGCTCGGCCTGCGTCCGGAGCGCAAGCTCCCCGTCTACGTCTACGACCCGGGGATCTTCGACGCCCAGTTCGCCGGGCTCTTCAAGTTCGGCGTCGCGGGCTTCTATGCCGGGGCCATTCGCATCCGGGGCGACACCGCGGTCACCCTGCAGCTCTCCCGCACCCTGCACCACGAGCTGGTCCACGCCGCCCTCGACGCGGCCGCCCCCTCGTTGCCGGCGCCGGCCTGGTGGAACGAGGGCCTGGCCGAGTGGTTCGAGCACCGCGCCCACGGCTCGCGCCGGCTCTCCGCCCGCGAGTGGGGCGCCCTCGGCCGGGCGTACCAAGCAGGGGGCTGGATCCCGGTTGCCGCTCTGCAGGCGCCCACCTTCGGGCACCTCCACCCGGAGACCGTGCCCCTGGCCTACCTCGAGTCCCGCGCCCTGGTCGACCTGCTCGAGCGGCGGGTGGGGGCCGATGGGCTGGCCCGCACCCTCGACGCCTGGATGCGGCTCCGCGACCTCGACCGCGCCCTGCGCCGGACGACGCGCCTGGACTCCGCCTCGATCGAGTCCCTGCTCCTGGGAGAGCTGAACTAGCCGGCTACCCCTTCGGGCTGCTGGGCCCGCCCGTAGCGGGACTGCTGGAGCAGCGGGCTCGCGCAGGTGCCGGGCTTCGTGTCGTAGGCGAGCAGCGCCACCAGCCGGGGCTTCGGGCCTCGGGTGGGTGACACGCAGTGCAGCGAGGTGCGGCCGTTGAAGAGCAGCAGCGTGCCCGGGTTCATCGGGATGCGGCCCGGCTCGAGCTCTCCCGAGAGGACGCGCGACACCGCCGGGTAGTTCTCGTCCTCCGCGCTGCGGATGCGCGGGACGCTCAGGAAGTCGCCGCCGCTCTCGGCGTTCTGCAGGGCCAGGGACACGACGAAGTCGGCCTGGTCGAAGTGCCACTCCACCTCGTCGCCGTCCTCCATCACGTTCAGGCTGAGGGCGCCCAGGGGGTCGGCGTAGCGGTAGAGGGTGGGCTCACCCAGGCAGGCGGCGACGAAGTCGAGCAGGGGCTCCCACGCGTAGAGCGCGCGCAGGCCCGACTCCTGCGGGATGCAGTCGTAGGGGACGGCGGCCAGGGAGAAGGGGTTCCAGGCGTTGCGCGGGTGGTCCTCGGGCCAGCCCGGCTCGGGCAGCTCGAGGTAGGGCGTCGCCTTGCCCTCGTGGTGATGGGCCTTGGGCACGAGGTCCTGGGCCTCGCGCGCGAGCGCGGCAGTGGCCTCCGGGCGCAGGAAGCCGGGGAGCTCGGCGGCGCCGGTCTCCCGGAGGCCGCGCTGGCAGCGTTCGACCAGGGCGCGCGTCGCCGGCGTCTCGGGGGAGTCGATCGGATAGCGCTCCAGGTCCAGGAGCTCGGCCAGGGCTTGCATGGATGTTGCCGCCTGCTGAGGGGGTCGAAGAGGAGGGGACCGAAGGCTGGGGCCGTCGGGGCCACGGGGCCTGCCGGGCGGCTGCCGGGCGCCCGCGGGCCGCCCCTTGGGAGGGGCCCCGAGAGTATACTGGCGCGATGCCCCCCGCTGTGGTCGCCGCCTCCGGCGATGCTCTCGACGAGGCGCTCGACCTCCTGCTCCCGCTCGAGCCCGAGCTGGCCTACGCCAACTTCGCGCCCGTCGCGGCTCGCGATGGCGCCGCCCAGGCGCTCCATCGCGGCTGGTTCCGGTCGCGGCCGGGGACGATCGGGGCGGGGACCTGGCTGGCGCTCGAGTCGCGCGAGCCGACGGGCTGCATCCAGCTCGTGCACCGCGGATTCGAGTCGGAGCACTTCGGTCGACCCATGGCGCGAATCGAGCAGCCGGTTGCGGTGGCCGACGGCGACCGCCGCGCCGCGGCACTCCGGGCGTTGATTCCCGAGGCCCTGGCTGCGGCCCGTGAGGCGGGCTACGAGCACGTGGCGGCCCGCGCCAGCACGCGCGATCGCGTCACGCCCTGGGTGCTGCAGGAGCTCGGCGGGATCCACGTGGACACCCAGGTCTCCTGGATGGCCGAGCTCGTGGGCGGCACGCCGCCCGAGGCGCCCGAGGGTCTGCGGATCGAGGTCCACGACGCCGAGAGCGTCCGGAGCATCCCGCGCGAGGACCTGGCCGAGCTGCTCTCGTTCTGCGAGAGCGCCTTCGACCGCGGCCCCCTGGTGTTCGACCACGGCCTCCCCGAGAAGCGCGCGCTCGAGGTCTATCGCGCCTGGACGGAGCGGACCTTCGACGGGCGCTGGGCCGATGCGGTGCTCGTGGCCCGCGAGGGCGAGCAGGTCGTGGCCTTCATCTCGATGAATCGTCTGCCCGAGGTCTCCGCGGCCGCGGGCCGGGAGGTCTTCGGTCGCGGGCTCGGCGCGACGCTGCCGCGATTCCGCGGGCTCTTCACGGCCATCCAGCGTCAGATGATCGCGCGGCGGCCGCTCGGTGCCGAGTTCATGGAGAACGAGACCCAGGCGGCCACCCTCGGCAGCATCAACGTCTACGCGCGCATGGGCTTCCGCTACCTGCGCTCCACCTCGACCTTCCACTTCCCCCTCGACATCCGGGGGGCCCTGCCGTGCGCGTGACCTTCCTGGGACAGGCTTGTGCGCTGGTGGAGACCGGGGGCAAGCGGATCCTCACCGATCCCTGGCTGATGGACCCCGTGTTCGAGGGCCACGTGGAGCGGGATCCTCCCTTCGCCTTCGGCCCGGACGATCTGCCGCCGATCGACGCCATCGCGCTCACCCACGGCCATCTCGATCACTTCAACGCGCCGAGCCTCCTTGCGCTCGCCGCCCCGGGCCTGCCGGTGGTGCACCCGCCGATCCGCTTCACGGAGGCCGACTCGAACCTGCGGAGGCTCGGCTTCGACACGCTCCACGCGCGCGCCGACTTCGAGCCCTTCGAGCTGGGCGCGGGCGTGCGGATCGTCCCGACGCCCTCGCGGGGCGTGCTGGACGAGTGCGCCTACCTGATCGAGGGTCCGGAGGGGCGCTTCTGGAACGGCGCCGACGCTCCCCAGCCTCCCGAGGTGATCGAGGAGATCCGCGATCGCTTCGGGCCCATCGACGTCGGGTCCTTCAGCCACAACTCCTTCGATCAGCCGGCCCTGCTCGGCCTGTCCTCGTTCAAGCCGCCGGAGCACGGCCCGCTGGGTGCGGCGCGGGCCGCGCGCATCCTCGGCGTGCCGCACGCCATCGCCGGTGCCTCGAACATGCAGTGGTGCGAGCCCCTGGGCGCCGCCTGCACGCGCAAGGTGATCCGCCGCGGCCCGAGCCACTTCGAGAAGGCGCTGGCCGAGGAGGCGCCCGAGACCCGGCTGCTGCCGCTCGAGCCCGGAGACGCCTGGTCGCGCGAAGGCGGGGTCGAGCGCGCGCGCATCGAGGGGCGCCCCGCGCCGCGAGTGGCCCACGATGCGACCCATCTCCACCTGGGTACCGGGGAGCGCCACTGTGAGTCGGAGGAGCCTTCGACCGAGGAGCTCTTCCGTCGCGATCTTCCGGCACGGACGGCCGCCGTCGCCGACGCCTCGCGCTACGTGGGGCAGCGCGTGCTCTTCGAGATCGAGGGCGACGACGCCGCCTGCTTCAGCGTCGACTTCCGGCACCCCGGCTCGAAGCCCGTGCCGGGCGACGACGGTGCCGAGTATGCGGTGCGCCTCCCCGAGGCGGACTGGAAGGCGCTCTTCAAGGACCGCCTGCCGTGGCAGGTGCTGCTGGTCTGTGACCGCCTGCGCGTCACCCGGGTGAAGGAAGGAGCGCCGCCCGACGGGCTGCACTTCGTCTTCGCGCTCCAGGCGGTGTTCCCGTGATGACTCCTACCCGGTCTGCAGGCGGTGCTCCCGTGAGCCCGATTCCCGAGCTGTCGGTGGTGGTGCCGGTCTTCGACAACACGCCCACCTTGAACGAGCTGATCGACCGGCTGGTGTCGGTGATCGAGAAGCTCGGCCTCGACTTCGAGCTGGTCTTCGTGGACGACGGCTCGCGCGACGGCTCCTACGAGCTGCTGCGCGCGCGGGCGGACGCCGACCCGCGCATCCGCGCCTTCTCGCTCACGCGCAACTTCGGCAGCCAGTCGGCCATCTGCGCCGCCTTCGACAAGGTCCGCGGCAAGCGGACGGTGTGTCTGGACGCCGACCTCGAGAACTTTCCCGAGGACATTCCGCAGCTGCTCGCGCTCCTCGACCAGGGGCACGACCTCGTCTGCGGCGTGCGCCGCAACCGCGGCGACTCGTATCTCTTCCGCCGGCTGCCCTCCAAGCTGCTGAACGCCTACGTGCGCTACCAGACGGGCACCCGGGTGCGGGACATCGGCTGCGGCATGCGCGCCATGGAGTCGTGGATCGTCCACGACCTCGCGTCCGAGGGCGAGCGGCGCCGGCTGATCACGCCGCTCCTCTTGAGCCGCGCGCGCTCGGTCGCCGAGGTCGAGATCGACCACAAGCCCAAGGGCGTCCCCGGAGGCCACTCCTTCCTCACCCTGCTCGGCATCGTGCTCGACTACTACCTGCTGACCGCCCGGCGTCCCTTCCTGGTGACGGGCCTGCTCTCCTTCGTCACGGCCGGCGTCGCAGCGGTGCTCCTGCTCGGGGGCGTGTGGGTGCCGGGCCTGATCACCGGGGCCGTCGGCGCCCTCGGCGCGCTGATGTCGCTGGTGGGCGAGTACGTCCAGCGCATCTACCAGGTCGGGCAGGGCCTGCCCTTCTACCAGTTCCGCGAGGATGCCGGCGGCGAGCCGGGCTCCGAGGACCCCTCCGACTAGCCGCGGCCGAGCGCGTTCTGGAGCCAGAGCCGGGCGCGGAAGGCGAGGGCGCCCACTCGGTGGATCGCGAGGGTGAGCGGCCAGGGCATGCGCTTGAGCAGCGGCCAGCGGGTCGCGAAGAACTTCATGCCGATGGCCGCCAGCGCCTTGCTCGCGATCTCGTAGCGCCGGTCGAAGTACTCGGGGCGCACCACGTCGACGACCAGCACGAGGCGGGGCTTGTCCGTGTAGTTCCACGCGTAGTGGCGGCGGGCGATCTGGATGGCGAGGACGTCGCCTTCCTTCCAGCACTGGCGCTCGCGGCCGACCTGGATGCCGATGTCCGGCAGCTCGCCCGGCACCACGATGCCCAGGTGGCTCCGGATCAGGGCGTTGGTGTCGCCGAGGTGGGCCTTGATGCGGACGCCCGGGTCGAGCACGGCGACCTGGGCCAGGCACATCCCGGGGATCTGGCGCACCACCGAGTCCGTGATCGGCAGCCGCTCGCAGTTCTTCCGGTCGCGCAGGAAGTAGGAGTAGAGGTTGACCGTGCGCCAGCCCTTCTCGGAGTAGGCGTAGGGCGTGAAGTTCGGCCCGATCTCCGCCCCTTCCTCGCGGTAGAAGCGCTCGAGCTCCTCGCGGATCGCCGGATAGTTCTCGCGCAGCAGCTTGGTGGCCGGCAGCCCTTCCACGTCGTAGAAGGGCGGCTGGCTGCCCTTGTACCAGGTGTTGCTGAGGTAGAAGAAGAGCGGCTCGGGCTGAGCGGGCAGGGATCCAGACTCGCCGTTCTGGATTCGATCCTGCGGCTGCGAGGCGACTTCCACGGCAGAGCTCCCGTTGCGGACCGACAGTCTACCACCCCCGCCAGGGCAGGGGCCGCTGGGTGAGCCCGCGCCGACGCCGTAGAATGGCCGACGCCCATGCCCACCCCCGATGGCAGAATCCCGTTCCTCGAGCCCGAGCTGCCCCCGCTCGAGGACGTCGAGGCGGATCTGCGCGAGATCTACGCCTCGGGGGTGTTCTCGAACGGCGGCCCCTTCGATCGCCGCCTGGCCGAGGGCGTCTGCGCCTATCTCGAAGTTGCGCATTGCGTGCCGGTCGCGAGCGGCACCTTGGGCCTCATGCTGGCGATCCGCGCGCTCGCGCGGCGAGAGCGGGAGGGGCGGGGCGGCGCCCGGCCCTACGTTCTGCTGCCCTCGTTCACGTTCCCGGCGACCGCCCTCGCCGTCGAGTGGGCGGGACTCGAGCCGATGTTCTGCGACATCGATCCCGAGACGTGGCAGCCCCGACTCGATCGGACCCGGGTGGAGGCCTCTGCCGGGCGGCTCGCGATGATCCTCTCGTGCAACACCTTCGGGGCGCCCTCCGACGTCTCGGCCTGGAGCGAGCTCGCGGCCTCCCTGGATCTCCCCCTCGCGGTCGACTCCGCCTCCGGGCTGGGCGGCCGCTACGCCGACGGAAGGCGCCTCGGGGGAGCCGGCGTCTGCGAGGTCTTCTCCATGCACGCGACGAAGACCTTCGGGGTGGGCGAGGGAGGCCTCGTGACCACTCCGGATCCGGAGCTCGCGAGGGAGCTCGAGCGCCTGCGCAACTTCGGCCTCGACGAGTCTCCGGTCTGCGAGGGGCCCGGCCTGAACGCGAAGCTCTCCGAGATCCACGCGGCCATCGCGTGTCGAGCGCTCGAGCGGCACGAAGAGGCCCTGGCCGCGCGGCGGCGCGTGGCCGACGCCTACCGCGCCCGCCTCGAGCCCCAAGGCTTCGCGTTCCAGCGCCTGGGAGAGCTGTCGCCGTATCAGTGCGTCTCGGTCCGCCTGCCCGAAGGGGTGATGCGGGGCCCCCTCCGCGAGCGGCTCCTGTCGAGCGGCATCGAGACGCGAACCTACTTCGCCCCGGCCCTGCATCAGCAGCCGCGCTGGAAGGATTGCCCGCGGCTCCAGGAGCTCGAGACCACCGAGGCGCTGTGCGAGGGCATCCTGTCCCTGCCCACCAGCAACCGCCTCTCCGAAGCGGACGTCGAGCGCGTCTGCGACGCGCTCCTGCGACTCGTCTAGTCGGCCTCGCTCGCCAGCAGCGCCTCGATCCGCGCGAGGAAGCCGCGGCCGCGCTCCTTCAGCCGTCGGGCCGGGATGCCCGCGTAGATGGAGTAGGGCTCGCAGCGTCCGCGGACCAGGGACATGGCGCCGACGATGGTCCCCTCGCCGATCTCGGAGTCGGGGAGCACCGTGCAGCCGGCCGCCGCTCCGCTGTAGCGCTCGAGCACGACGCGCCCGCGGTGCACCTGCCGATACTCCTCGGGGATCGCTGCACCGTGGGGATACTCGCCGTGGATGTCGTCGCCCCCCGACATCACCGTCACGCGGGACGAGAGCTGCGAGAAGTCCTCCATCACGATGCTTCCGCCGCCGAGCAGGATGCAGTGCGGCGAGATGTGGACGTAGCGGCCGATCGAGATGTCGCCGCCACCCGAGGAGAGCACGCAGAAGTCGTCGATCCGGACGTGGTCGCCGAGCGAGATGCCGGGGGCTCCGTGCAGACTGGCGCGATCGGAGATGCGCACGTTGCGGCCGCACGAGGCGAGGCCGAGGGCCGCGAGCTGCTGCTCGTCGAGGAAGCCCATGCTCTTCTCGGGGCCGGGCTCGGCCGGCCTAGGAGGGCTCCGCGGGCGGGTTCAGCGCGTCGAACTCCTGGAACACCCAGTGATCCCACAGGTAGTGGATCCACAGGCCCGAGAGAAGCACGACGTAGTAGACCTGCAGCATCGGAAGCCCGAGCCCGTAGTGCAGGACGCCCATCAGGCCGCCCGCCGCCAGCGAGACGCAGACCACGAAGGCGTAGAAGCGCATCCCGTTCTCGCGGCCCGAGATGAGACGCATCCACGGGGAGGACATCTCGTTGCGCTCCAGGCGGTAGCTGTTCATCAGGTAGACGAGGGCGAGGTACTGCGTGCTGTGCCACAGGTTGAAGCCCTGGAGGGCCACGTCGAGGTTGTCGAAGAGCGGGAGCGCCACGGCGATGGGGGCGGTCAGGGCGAGGATCAGGGTGCGGGGCCAGAGCACCTGGCCGGTGGCGATCTCGAAGAGCGAACGCACCACGAAGAGCGTGAACGCCACGCCGAACACGCCGCCGATCACGCCGGCGATCCAGGTCTGGCCGACGAGGAAGGACGGCATCTGGAGCGCCACGTCGACCGCGCCGATGTGGAAGCCCGACCCCACCTGCAGCCCGAAGGGGAGGGTCAGCACCGAGCCGGGCTCCGCCAACATGCGCCAGGCGCCGAGCGGGTAGACGCAGGTCAGTGCGACGGTGTAGTCGACGAGCCGGGACCACAGCGGGATCGGCGTCCGTGCCCGTCGCTGATACTGGGTGACCAGGTACGCGAGCTGGTGCAGCGCGTGCACGCTGGCCCAGCTGAAGAACACGAAGAGCAGCACCTCGATCCGCCACAGGGCGAGGGTCGTGACCACGATGGGAACCAGGGCGGCGACGCGCAGGAGCACGGGGTGCGTCTCGCGAAAGCGGCGCTCACCGAGGGTCATCGTGTAGGTGGCGTACATGTGCGGGCCACCGATCAGGAACGCGGCGCCCAGGTTCACGAACATGGCGATGCTGAGCGCCTGGTTCTCCTGGAACGACTGGGGCGGCACGCCGGTGAGCGCGGCTACCGCGTGGTAGGTGATCAGCGGCACCGCCACCAGCACGCAGCTCGCGAAGACGAAGAGCAGGTCGAAGCGGCGGCTGTGGATCCAGGGCCCGGCCAGCTCGGTGGCCGGGCTCGTCGCGCGGACCTCGAGCCCGGCGAGGCCGGGATGGCGAGGGGGCCCGAAGGGGCCTCGGGGGGCGGTCTGGGTCCACATGGGCAACTCCGCGCAGCGATCGCGGACCAGCATACGACCGACCGACGGCCGCGTCTACGAGAATGCCCCGCGGGTTGTGTTCCCGGACGGGACGGGCCAAGCTGGACGAGCCTCGCCCGGCGACGGAGCCATCGGCGCCGGCCGGCCCCCGCTGGCCCCGGCGCCTCCCCGGCGGTGGGAACGGGGCGTTGGAGCGCCCGTGGAGTCCCCTGCTCGAGTTCCCGAGTTCAGCATCGTGGTCTCCTGCTACTTCGAGGAGCAGAGCCTCGAGGAGTTCCACCGCCGCCTCAAGAAGACGCTGGAAGAGCTGGGCCGCTCGTACGAGATCATCTTCGTGAACGACGGCAGCACCGACGGGACCCTGGAACGGCTGAACGCCCTCTACGAGAAGGACCCGGGCATCCACGCGGTGGTCGACCTCTACCGCAACTCCGGCCAGGCCGCCGCCGTCACCGCCGGCTGCGCCCTGGCCCGCGGACGGCGCCTCGTCTTCATCGACAGCGACCTGCAGCTGGATCCCGAGGATCTTCCGCTCCTCGTCGAGCGGGTGGACCAGGGCTACGACGTGGTGAGCGGCTATCGCGAGAGCCGGAAGGACGCCTGGCCCCGGCGTCTGCTCTCGTCCCTCGCCAACGGTCTGCTGCGTCGCGTGGCGGGCAACCCGCTGCGCGACTTCGGCTGCACCTTCAAGATCCTGGACGCCGATCTGGTGCGTGCCTTCGAATTCGGCCCCTTCAAGGTGGTGCGCCTCGTCAGCATCATCGCCGCGGCCGGGCGCTGCGCCGAGGTGCCGGTCCACCACCGCCCGCGCCGCTACGGCCGCTCGGGCTGGACGCTCGGGAGCCTCACCTCCTACTGGCTCGACAACGCGGTCCTGCTCTCGCGAAGGCCCTTCCAGCTGCTCTCGATGCTGTGCTTCGCCGTCGGGATGCTCCTCGTGCTGCGCGTGGCCGTCGGGCTGCTGCTCCCGATCCCGGTGCTGCCGAACGTGTCCAACGGGCTCATCCTGAACGCGCTGGCGTTCAGCTTGCTGGTCATCGTCGGCGTCTCGGCGGGGATCGGCGAATACGTGATCCGCAGCTTCCTGATGCTCCAGGGAAGCCCGGCCTACGTGGTGCGCACCGTCCGCAAGCGGGACGACGCCTAGGGCCGGCGGCGGCGCCGCAGCGCCTGGAGCGGCAGCAGGATCAGCACGAGCTCGGCGCCGAGGCCGCACCCCGGTGAGCCCTCGCGGTTCCGCCACGGCTTGCCCGTGCAGTCCGGGTCGGCGCTGCCCAGGGGCACGCCGCCGTTGACGGAGGCGCCGCCGTCGAAATCCATGCCGAACAGCTGGTCGTCGTTGACGCCGTTCTGGCACTTCGCGTCCTCCCGCAGCGCGCTCGGCGAGTGGCACGCCGGGTCGCCGGGGAACTCGCCGATCCCGTCGGAGTCCTGATCCGGCCGGTGGTCGGTCCAGCCGTCGCCGTCGCCGTCGATGCCGTCGTCGCAGGGGAGCGCGGCCGAGCGCTCCGACGTGTCGAGCGCGTCGTCGCAGCCCGGGTCGTCCGGGAAGTCGACCAGGCCGTCGCCGTCGTTGTCGAAGCCGTCGTTGCAGAGCACGGATTGGGGCTCGTTCACGCTCAGGACCTGGTTCACGGCCACGTTCTGGAGCTCGGCGATCTGTCCGCTCGGGAACTCGACGCGGACGCTCGTGACCGGAGGGCTCGAGGCCCCGAGCCCGAAGTGGGCGGTCGACTCGCTCTGGCCCAGGAAGTGGCTGACGGAGCCGATCACGGCGACCCGCGGGTCTGCTCCCGGAGTCGGCACGATCACCACGCGGGTGCCGAGCCCCTCGCGGGTCGAGGTGCTTCCCACGACGTCCACCCGCAGCCAGTCGTTGTCGTTGCCGCCGTCGTTGCGGTAGAGGTGCGGGTGGCCGAGCGCGGTCGTGTAGAAGAGGTCGAGGTCTCCGTCCCGGTCGTAGTCGAAGCTCAACACGCCCTTGCCGGAGCCCTGTGCCACGACGCCCAGGGAGCTCGCGACCTCGCTCATCACGCCGCCGTCGTTGCGCCACAGCCGGACCGGATCGTTCGCGTAGTTCTCCTCGTTGCCGCCCGAGAGCCCCAGGAAGGTCTGGCCGTTGTTCATGGTCAGATCCAGGTCGCCGTCGTTGTCGAAGTCGAGGAAGGCGGCGCCCCAACCCCAGGCGCCGTCCCGCACGCCGACGGCGTCGGTCTGGTCCGAGAAGGTGCGGTTCCCCTCGTTGCGGTACAGGCGGTTGCCGGTCAACCCGTTGTTGCACTGGCAGGTGTCGGCCGGGTCGTAGATGGCGGTCACGAACCAGTCGAGGCGTCCGTCGCCGTCGTAGTCCGCCAGGGTCGATCCCATGCCGTTCTCGTCGCCCGCCCCTCCGGCGCCGTCCCCCACCACGCCGGCCGAAGCGCTGCCGTCGGTGAAGGTGCCGTCGCCGTCGTTCCAGAAGATCCGCGTCGAGCCGAAGTCGTTCGCGATGGCGATGTCGGGCCAGCCGTCGCCGTCGACGTCCACGATCGCCGGGGCGAAGGCCGTGGTGCCCATCTGGCCGAAGAGGAGCGGCACGGGGTCGAGCCCGACGCCGGCCGCCGCGGTGCGATCCTCGAAGTGCCCGGGGTTCGCGGCGCCGAGGTTGCGCAGCAGCCGGGAGTTCGAGGCGGCCAGGGTGGGGTTGAAGACGTCGGTCCGCCACTCGGTCACGTAGATGTCCACGTAGCCGTCGCGATCGTAGTCGCCGACGCCGACGCCGAAGCCGAAGTGGGCGTCGGGTCCGCTCACCGCGGCTCCGCGAGCCACCGCCTCCTCGGTGAAGGCCCCGAGGCCGTCGTTGATGAAGAGGTGGTAGCGGGTGTCCTGATGCGTCGAGACGAAGAGGTCGGGGTCTCCGTCGTTGTCGACGTCGGCGAAGATCGCCGCGTTCGACTTGAGGACGTGCGCCTGCAGGCCGGCCGAGAAGCTCTCGTCGACGAAGGTCCCGTCTCCCTGGTTGCGGAAGAGCAGGTCGTGATCGTCGAAGCGCGTGACGTAGAGGTCGATCCACCCGTCGCCGTCGTAGTCCGCGGCGGCGGCGCCGCCCGTCATGAACTCGGGCCCCACGACCGTCTGCAGGTCGATCGTCTGCTGCACGTAGTCGACGCCCGCGAGTGTGGTCGCGTCGAAGAACGTGACGGCCGAGCGCGCGGCCTGGGGCCAGATCAGCGCCAGGAGCAGCAGGAGCCACGCGGACGAGGCTCGCTCCGTGAGTCCGCCTGCCATGGCGCTGCCCGATCGGGACGGGACGCCCCCGACCTCCGCTCCAACAACCGCGCCGTCCACGCCATCCGCACCGACCGCACCAACATGGAATCGTGTCACCGCTCGCTCCGCCGCTGCCAACCGGCGCCAAGATAGCCCGGCTCACGCCGTCGGCGATGCGATCTCAAGCCCCCTGAGTCGGCCCGAGAAGGGGCAGGGCGGCGTCGGACCAGAGGCGGCCCCTCGGATCCACGCGCTCCTTGATCGCGGCGAAGCGGGCCGCCTCCGGGAACATGCGGTGGAAGGTTTTCCGAGGGATCCAGGGAAACTTCGCGAGATAGATGCGTCCGCCGTGGTCCAGCGCCACGTCGAGCAGGCTGTCCCGAAATGCCCCGATCCGATCCGCCGGGAAGTGCTTCAGCGGATGGTTCACCGTGAGCGAGAGCCCGTCGCCCTTGAACGAGAGCAGGGTCGGGTCGTCGCGGTGGCGCCGGATCGAGCACACCTCCGGGACGACGTCGAAGCGCCGGCACACCGCGAGCAGCGCCTCGAAGCCCTCCCTTGCCGCCGGCCGGGGCAGCAGGGTCTGGATCTCGTGGAAGCCGCGGGGGCGGAACTTGTCGCGCCAATGGGAGAGGAGCCGGGTCATCGGGTACTGGAAGTCCGGGAAGGGGCGGGGCGCCGCTCGCCGCTCCCGCACCGGGGCGGCGGCGAGCTTGAGCCGGTTCATCGCGCCGTGGAAGAGCCGCTCGCCGCGCAGCGCGACCAGCGCGTCCCAGCCCGTCCGGTAGACGCTCCAGAAGGTCTCGGGTCGCAGTCCGGCCACCCGCGCGGGCGGCTGCAGTCGCCGCCGCAGCTCGGCAGCGTCCCCGCCGTCACCGTTCTCGGCGAAGCGCGCGGTCTCGAAGACGCCACGACCGAGCTGCGAGCCGCGTCCATAGGCGTCGACCCAGCCGTAGGCGAAGTCGGTACGCGCGCCGTCCAGCGCTTCGAAGGCGTCGAGCATCTCGCCGAAACCGCCAACCCGCCGGGAGCTCGTCTCGACGCGCATCGACGGGATGCGCCGCAGGCGAAGCGTCACCTCGGTCACGAGCCCGAGCAGCCCGAGGCCTCCGACCGCCGCGTGGAAGAGCTCGCTGTCGGACTCCCGATCGAGCCGGACCTCTCTCCCGTCCGCGAGGTGCATGCGGAAGGACTCCACGTTCTCGACGAAGTTCCCGTCCCGCCAGGAGTCCTTGCCGTGGATGTTCGCGCCGACGTTCCCGCCGACCGTGTTCCAGAGCGAGCCCGAGAGCCCGCACAGGAAGAACCCCTCGGGCATGATGCGCGCCAGGAGGTCCGGGATGCGGACGCCGGCCTCCACCACCACGCGGCCGGCCTCGCGGTCGAAGTCCAGCACGCGATCCAGGCCCGACAGGTCCACCACGAGGTGTCCCGTCCGCAGGAAGACGTCGCCGAAGCTGTTGCGTCCGCCGGCCGGGACGAGGGAGAGGTCGCGTTCCCGGGCGAACGCGAGACAGGCTTCGAGGTCTTCACGGCCAAGCGGGCGCGCGACGATGGCCGTTCCGGATCGGGTGTATCCGTAGGTCGTGACGAGCTCGGGCTCGGGGGGCCGCAACGCTCAATCCTCGGCCAGCCCGACGAGCGCTTCGCTGCGCCGCCATAGCTCCCGGGCCAGGTCCTCGTCCCGCGACGCACGCGACGAGCGCGCCGGGCGACCGGCGCTGAAGTAGCGCCCGGAGACGCCCTCCCACTGCGGACTCAGCGCCAGGTCGGACAGCTCCGCGGCGGCGCGCTCGGGGCTCCGGGCGAGGCGCGTCATCGCCCACCAGAGCCAGCGCGAAGGCGTTCCCGTGTGCTTGTCGCCGATTCCGGTCCGGACGAGCCCGGGCTGCATGCAGTTGGCGGTGGTGGAGCTGCCCTCGAGCCGGCGGGCGAGCTCGTACGTGAACAGCACGTTCGCGAGCTTGGACCGGTCGTAGGCGCGAAAGGCGCTGTAGCCGCGCTCGAGGTTCAGATCCTCGAGGTCGAGCGTCGCGCGCGCGTGGGCTCGCGACGTCACGGTCACGATGCGTGAAGCGGGTGCGGCGGCGAGGCGCTCGCGCAGCAGGGCGGTCAAGAGGAAGGGCGCCAGGTGGTTGATGGCCAGCTGCATCTCGACGCCGTCCTCGGACAGCTCCCGCTGGCCGTACACCGCGGCGGCGTCGTGAACGAGGACGTCGATGCGAGGGAAACGGTCGCCAAGCTGCTTCGCGAGCTCGCGGACCCGGCGCTGGGAGGAGAGGTCGCAGTCGAAGCCAAAGGCGCGGGCATCGGGGACGTGGGTCTCGATCTCCCCGAGGGCGCGACGCGTGGAGGCCGCCGTGCGCGCCACCAGGGCGACCCGCGCCCCGGCCCTCGCGAGAGCGACGGCCGTCGCGAGCCCGATGCCGCTGCCGCCGCCGGTCAGCACGCACACCGGTGTCTCGACGGGCGGATCGTTCGGGGCGTCTGCCGCTTCTGCACGCATCCGCGGCGATCGTAGCCCGGGGGTCCGGGCCGAGCGCACCGGCCGACAAAGCCGCTACCGTGATCCGCAGTGAGCGAAGCCATCGGCGTCGAGTGGATCGAGGCGGGTGAGATGCGCTTCGAAGTCCACACCGCGGGCGATCCCGAGAGCCCCCGCCTGGCGCTCCTGCTCCATGGCTTCCCCGAGCACGCCCACTCCTGGCGCCATCAGCTGCCCGTGCTCGCCGGCATGGGCTACCGGGTGTGGGCGCCGAACCTGCGCGGCTACGGGGGGACCACCCGTCCGCGAGGCAAGCGCCACTACCGGATCGAGTGCCTCCTCGAGGACACGGCGCGGCTGATCGACGCCTCGGGTGCGGAGGAGGTCACGCTCTTCGGCCACGACTGGGGCGGAATCATCGCCTGGATGGCCGCGCTGCGCGGCATCCATCCCCTGAAGCGGCTGGTGATCCTGAACATCCCGCACCCGCTGCGCTTCAAGCAGGTGCTCGCGACCTCCAAGGCCCAGCGCCGGCGTTCGCTCTACGCCGTGTTCTTCCAGATCCCCTGGCTCCCGGAGCGTCTGCTGCGGGCGCGGCGCGCGCGGGCCGTGGAGCGCGCGTTCCGCGGGATGGCGGTGCATCCCGAGCGCTTCCCCGACGAGGACGTGGACGTCTACCGCAACAACGCGCTCCAGCCGGGCGCGGCGTCGGCCATGCTCCACTACTACCGGGCGAATCGGCACCTCTTCGACGACGTGGAGCGCCTGCCCGTGCTCGAGACGCCGACCCTGATCGTGTGGGGTGAGCAGGACGAGGCCCTCGGCATCGAGCTCCTCGAGGGCACCGAGGCCCTGGTGAAGGACCTGCACGTGCACCGCATCCCCGACGCCTCCCACTGGGTGCAGCAGGACGCGCCCGAGGAGGTCAACGCGGCGATCTCGGAGTGGCTCGCATCGCCCAGGCCGTCCGAAGGCGGGAGCCCATGAGCGAAGCCTACGACCTCTACGGAGCGGACGTCTCGTACTTCACCGGGAAGCTCGAGGCGTACATGCGGTACAAGGGGATTCCCTACCGCCGCATCGAGGCGCGCACGAGCGTGACCCGCAAGGTGATCGTCCCGAACGCCGGCATCGGGAAGATGCCCGTCCTGCACGCTCCATCCGGGGAGTGGCTGCAGGACACGACGCCCATCATCGACTGGCTCGAGGCCCGCCACCCCGACGGCGCCGTGATCCCGCACGACCCCGAGCAGGCGTTCTTCTGTCGGCTGCTCGAGGACTACGCCGACGAGTGGCTCTGGCGTCCCGCGCTCCACTACCGCTGGAGCTACCGCCCCGACGCGCGGCACCTGGGCCAGCGCATCGCGCGCGAGCTGATCGAGGCGCCGCTCCCCGAGTCGCTTCGGGCCCGCATGGTCGCCTGGCGACAGTGGTGGACCTACGTGCGCGGCGACGGCGTCGACGCCGAGACGCGCGCCCACGTCGAGGGCGTCTACCTGGACAACCTGCGGCGCCTCGAGGACATCCTGGCGCGCCACCCGTTCCTGCTCGGCGAGCGGCCCTCTCTCGCCGACTTCGGCTTCTTCGCCTCGATGTTCCGGCACTTCTCGCTGGATCCGACCCCGGCACGCATCATGCGCGATACGGCGCCACGCGTCTTCGCCTGGGTGGCCCGGCTGTGGGCCGCTCGCTGGCAGGAGGTGAAGGGGGACTGGCCCGTCGCCGGAGCGATCCCGGACGACTGGGGCCCGATCCTCGACGACGTCGGCACGGCCTATCTCCCCTACCTGCACGCGAACGCCGTGGCGTTCTCCGAGCGACGGCGACGATTCGATTGGTGGGTGCAGGGCGTGAGCTACCGGAACACGCCGGTCGTGCACTACCGGGTCTGGTGTCGGGAGCGGCTGCAGCAGCACTTCGAGGCGCTCCCCGAGGCCGCCAGGCCGCGGGTGCGCGCGCGCCTCGAGACCCACGGCTGCTGGGGGCCGTTGTGGCGCGACGGAACGATCGCGTCGCGGCTCCACGAGGGCAGTGAGCCGCCGGTCTGCCGGCGTCCCGACCCGCAGAAGCGCAAGCGACTCGCGCGCGCGGGCTCCACCGCCTGGAACCTTCCCGGCACCTTCGACCGCTGACTGTCACGGGCGGTCGGGAGACCGGGAGGTGCCCCGAGGCAGGACGGGCTCCGCGGTCGCGGCGTCGCCGCATCCGAGGAGCCCGTTCCTCTCACCGAAAGTCCGCGCAGACCATAGCGACCTCGTCGCCGTCGTCCCGGCCCGCGCGCGAGAATCGCGGTACTTTGCGCGCGTGACTCGAGGGGCCTTCGTCTTGGGCTGGCGAACGTGGCGAATCGTCGCAGCGGGCGTGGTCGCCTTCCTCACCCTGGTGCCGGTCACCCTGCCGGTTCCGATCCTGCGCGAGCTGGTGCAGGAACGCTTCGCCGTCTCCGACTTCCTCACCTCGCTGTTCATGTCCGTCAACATGATCGGCGCGGCCCTGTCGGCCCCGATCGCCGGCGCGCTCGGCGATCGCTTCGGCCGGCGACCCGCCATCGTCGTCGGGGCCCTGCTCCTCGACGCGCTGGCGTTCGTGGGCCTCGCGCTCGCGCCCCACTTCGGACTCTTCCTCGCGATCCGCTTCCTCGAGGGCTGCACCCACATCGTGGCGCTCTCGATGGTGCTGTCCCTGGCCTCCGGCGCCCGGGGCGAGGCCTATCGCGGGCGCATCATGGGCATGGTGGGGGGCGGCATGCTCCTGGGCGTCGCCATCGGGGCTCCGCTCGGCAGCGTGATCGGCCGCTCCGGGCCCCTGGCGCCGCTCTATGCCGGAGCGGCGGTCTCCGTCGGGGCGGCGCTGCTCGCAGCCCTCGTGCTGCGCGAGCACGGGCGCGAGAGCGAGTCGCGCCCCGGGCTCCGCGCGATCCTCCCCCTGATCCGATCCACCCCCCAGGTCGCGCTGCCGCTGCTCTTCGCCTTCGCCGACCGCTTCACGGTCGGGTTCTACACCACGACCTTCACCCTGTACCTGCGCAACGTCCACGACGTCTCGTCCGCGCACATCGGCCCGTTGATCGCGGTCTTCATGCTGCCCTTCGCGCTCTTCTCGGTGCCGTTCGGCTGGGTCGCCGAGCGGGGCTCCCTGGCCTGGCTCCTGTGCGGGGGCAGCCTGCTCTACGGCCTCGGCACCGCGAGCCTGACCTGGTGGCATCCCGATGCCCTGATGTGGCTGATGTTCGCGCTCGGGATCACCGCCGCGGTCATGTTCGTCCCATCCCTGGTGATGACGACGAAGCTCTCGGCCGAGTCGGTTCGCACCACCGCGCTCGGCGCCTTCAACGCGGCCGGGAGCCTGGGCTTCATCGTCGGACCGATGGCCGGCGGGCTCGTGACCGAGCTGGCCATGGACCCGGCCGACCCGGTGAGCGGCTACCGCGCGGCCTTCCTGGTGGCGGGCGCGTCGGAGATCGCGCTCGCGACCCTGGCGCTCGTGCCCCTGCGGCGGCTCGAGAAGCGCTTCGCGGTCGAGGCGGAGCCGGCATGAGTGCTCCCCTTCGGGGGCTCTTCCTGCCCAACTTCGGCTCGGGCTACGCCGACCCGCGTCGCCTGGCCGAGCTGGCGCGCCGAGCCGAGGCCGCGGGCTGGGACGGCCTCTTCCTCTGGGACCACGTGGCCCGCCCGGGCGCGCCCGAGCTCGTCGATCCCTGGGTGGCGCTCTCGGCCGTGGCGGCCGCGACCTCCCGCCTGCGCATCGGGCCCCTGGTGACTCCGCTGCCGCGGCGCCGACCCTGGCAGCTGGCCCGGGCCTGCGTCGCGCTCGACCAGCTCTCGAGCGGGCGGCTCGTCCTCGGCGTGGGGATCGGCAGCGGCCGCCCCTGCGAGTGGGACGATCTGGGGGAGGTGAGGGATCCCCGCGAGCGCGGCGCCCTTCTCGACGAAGGCCTCGCGATCCTCGACGCGTGCTTCGGGGGCGAGCCCTTCGAGCATCGCGGCGAGCACTTCCGGATCCGCAGCGAGGGCTTCGTGCCGCGCCCGGTGCAGCGGCCCAGGCCCCCGATCTGGGTCGCCGCCCTCGGAGCGGCCCCGAGACCCCTGCGGCGGGCCACCCGCTACGAGGGCCTGTTCCCGCTGGTCGACGAGCCGGAGGCGCTCTCCCGGGTGCTCGGCGCCCTCGAGGCCCAGGGCCCGCGTCCCGCCGACGTGGTGGTGGCGATCCCCGCCTCGGCCGATCGCGGTGAAACGGCCGGGCGCGTGGCGGCGCTTCGAGAGGCCGGGGCGACCTGGGTGCTCGACCGCGTGACCCCCGACGAGATGGGCGGTGACTGGGGCGTCGGCTGGCCGACACGCGCGATCGACGATCACGTCGGCTCGGGGCCGGCCTGAGGGTTCGCGCCGGAGCCCGCCCGAGCAGGTGGTTATCATCGCGGCCTCATGAGCACGCCCGCCGACTCCACCGATCGCGTCGCCGACCTGCTGCGGTTCGTCGATCGTTCGCCCACGCCCTACCACGCCGTCGCCGAGGCCGTCCGCCGGCTCGAGGCCCAGGGCTTCAGAGCGCTCTCCGAGGCCGCGCACTGGGAGCTGCGCGCCGGCGACGCCTGCTACGTGGTGCGCGACGAGGGATCCATCGCCGCCTTCGTGGTGGGCGGCGTGTCTCCCGCCGAGGCGGGCTTCCGCATCGTCGGCGCCCACACCGACTCGCCCAACCTCCGGGTGAAGCCCCGCGCCGACGTCGCCGCCCAGGGCTATCGCCAGCTCGCCGTCGAGCCCTACGGCGGCGTGCTGCTGCACACCTGGCTCGACCGCGACCTCTCCCTCGCGGGCCGTGTGGCCTTCGAGGCCGAGGGCCGGGTGCAGTCGGTGCTGCTCGACTTCGAGCGGCCGCTCCTGCGGGTGCCGAACCTGGCGATCCACCTCGCGCGCGAGATCGCGACGGACGGCCTCAAGCTCAACGCACAGAAGCACGCGCTCCCGGTGGTCGGGCTCGAGGAGACGCCGCCGCTGGCCGAGCTCGTCGCCGCCGAGCTGCGCGCGGCGGGCCACGCGGGGCTCGCCGCCGAGGACCTTCGCGGCCTCGACCTGATGGCGTACGACACCCAGCCCTCGACGGTGGCCGGGAGCCGCGGCGAGTTCGTCCTGGCCCCGCGCCTCGACAACCTGGCCTCCTGCCACGCGGCGCTCTCGGCGCTGTGCGCCGCGCGCAGCGAGCCGCCGGTGCCCTTCACCCAGATGGTCGTCCTCTACGACCACGAGGAGGTGGGCAGCCAGAGTGCGCGCGGTGCCGGTGGACCCTTCCTGTCCGACACCCTGGCGCGCAACGTCGGGGCCGCCAAGGACGGCGACGAGCAGGGTCTGGCCCGCGCGTCGGCCCGCTCGCTCCTGATCTCCGCCGACATGGCCCACGCCGTGCACCCGAACTACGCCGATCGTCACGATGCCGGTCACGTTCCGCTGCTGGGCGCGGGCCCCGTGATCAAGACCAACGCCAACCAGGCCTATGCGAGCGACGCGGTGACGGCCGGTCTCTTCGAGAGCCTGTGTCGGGGGCAGGGCATCGAGCCCCAGCACTTCGTGTCGCGCAGCGACCTGCGCTGCGGGTCGACCATCGGGCCGATCAGCGCGGCTCGCGTGGGCATCCGCACCGTCGACGTGGGGAACCCGATGCTCTCGATGCACTCCTGCCGCGAGATGGCCGGCGCCGCCGACGTCGAGCCCATGATCCAGGTGCTGCTCTCCTTCTTCCGCGGAGAGGGCGGCACCGCATGAGCACCGGGACCCGCAACGACGACCCCTTCGCTCCCTTCGCCGCGAAGATGCGCGAGGCCGGCCTCCCCGAGGTGGCGATCCGCAACTTCGAGCGCGCCTACGCCGAGCTCGGGTCGGGGTCGGACGGGAGCATCCCCGACTCCGAGATCGAGCCGCTCGACGACGTGCCCGAGGCGCGCGGCCTCACCGGAACCACCGAGGCCGGGAACGCGGCCCTCGCGAAGACCGTGGTGATCAAGCTCAACGGCGGCCTCGGAACGTCCATGGGGATGACGCGCGCCAAGTCCCTGCTCGAGATCCGCGGGAAGTCGACCTTCCTCGACGTGATCGCGCGCCAGATGCAGTCGCTGCGCAAGCGCACCGGCCAGCACGTGCCGCTGATCCTGATGAACAGCTTCCGCACCCAGGCCGACTCCCTGGCCCGGCTCGCGCCCTACGGCGACCTGTCGGCCGGGCTCTCGCCCGACTTCCTGCAGCACAAGGTGCCGCGCATCCTCGCCGACGGCCTCGGCCCCGCCAGCTGGCCCGCGGAGCCCGAGCACGAGTGGTGCCCTCCCGGCCACGGGGACCTGTACCCCGCCCTCGTGACCTCGGGTCTGCTCGAGGCGCTGCTCGAGCGCGGCTTCGAGAAGGCCTTCGTCTCGAACGCCGACAACCTGGGTGCGGTGCTCGATCCGGCGATCCTCGGCTGGTTCGTCACCAGCGGGGCGCCCTTCGCGATGGAGGTCAAGCGCCGCACCGAGGCCGACCGCAAGGGCGGGCACCTGGCGCGCGGGAAGGGCGGAGGCCTCCTGCTCCGCGAGGTCGCCCAATGTCCCGACGCCGATCGACCGAGCTTCGAGGACATCGAGCGCTGGCGCTTCTTCAACACGAACAACCTGTGGCTCGATCTCCGCGCGCTGCACGCCGCCCTCGAGCGTCACCGGCAGGTCCTGCCCCTCCCCCTGATCCGCAACGAGAAGCCCATCGATCCCGCCGACGCCGACTCGCCGCGCGTGCTCCAGCTCGAGACCGCCATGGGCTCGGCGATCTCGGTCTTCGACGGAGCCCTTGCGATCCGCGTCGAGGGCGACCGCTTCGCACCGGTCAAGACCACGGGCGATCTCCTGGTGGTGCGCTCCGACGCCTACGTCGTCGACGAGGCGGAGCGCGTGGTTCCGGCGCCGGGCCTCGAGGCCGGGCGCATCGTCGTCGACCTCGACCCCGCCCACTTCAAGCGCGTGGACGACATGGAGCGCCACTTCCAGGCGGGCCCGCCCTCGCTGCGCGGCTGCCGTCGCCTGCGGGTGCGAGGGGACGTGCACTTCGGCGCGGACGTGGTCGTCGAGGGGGACGTTTCCGTCGAGGCGCCCGCGGGCGAGCGCCTCGACGTCGCCGACGGGAGCCGCCTGCGGGGCTGAGGCCGCTGTCTCCGGCCCGCCCCTTCGGTACCCTCGGCCGCCATGCGAAGCCTCTTGCGCCACGAGATCGCCGGGGTCTCCGTCGCCGACCTCGCCCGGGAGTTCGGCACGCCCACCTACGTCTACGATGCCGAGCGCATCGCCGGGCAGGTCGCGGCACTCTCCGAGTTCGACGTGATCCGCTACGCGCAGAAGGCGAACTCGAACCTTGCCGTGGTCGACTGGGTGCGGCGCCAGGGCGCGCTGGTGGACGCGGTGAGCGCGGGCGAGATCCTGCGTGCCTTGGCGGCGGGCTACGCCCCGCGCGCTGCGGAGGGCGAGGCGCCGCCCATCGTCTACACCGCCGACGTCTTCGACCGCGACGCCCTCGACCTCGTCGTCCAGCACGGCATCGCCGTCAACTGCGGCTCGCCCGACATGATCGTCCAGTACGCCGAGCGCGTGTCCGGCGGCGACGTCACCCTGCGCGTGAACCCGGGCTTCGGTCACGGCCACAGCCGCAAGACGAACACCGGCGGCGAGCACTCGAAGCACGGCATCTGGTTCGAGGAGCTCGCCGACGCGGCGCGCCTGGCCGAGCAGCACGGGCTCGTCGTCGGCGGCCTGCACCTGCACATCGGGAGCGGGGCGGACCTCGAGCACCTGGCCCTCGTGGCCGGAGCCGCGGAGAAGCTGGCTCGCGAGGTCGGGCCCTCCATCCACACGATCAGTGCCGGAGGCGGCCTCCCGGTGCCCTACCGCGAGGGCGATCCCAGCCTGGACGCCGCCGCCTACTTCGCCCACTGGGACGCGGCGCGGAAGCGCCTGGAGGCCGAGTTCGGCCACCCCGTGCGCCTCGAGATCGAGCCCGGCCGCTTCCTGGTGGCCGAGGCCGGCGTGCTGCTCTGCGAGGTGCGCGCGGTCAAGAAGGTAGGGGCGCGTACCTTCGCCCTGGTGGATGCGGGCTTCAACACCCTGGCCCGGCCCGTCATGTACGGCGCCTATCACCCCATGTCGCTCGCGCCCGGCGACGACGAGCCGCGGCCGGAGTCCGAGATCGTGGTCGGCGGCCCGCTGTGCGAGTCCGGGGACATCTTCACCCAGGAAGAGGGCGGCGTGGTCCGCACCCAGCGGCTGCCCGAGCCCCGCGTCGGCGACCACCTGCTGATCGAGTGCGCCGGGGCCTACGGCTTCGTGATGGCGTCGAACTACAACGCCAAGCCGCTGCCCGCCGAGGTGTTCGTGGTGGACGGCAAGGCCCACCTGGCCCGGGCCCGGCAGTCCCTCGAGGCGATCTTCGCCGACGAGAAGATCCCGGTCTGAGCCTCCCGCCGCCGCTCCGGGAACGGCGCAGTCAGGTGCGGCGCAGGCGGGACAGGAAGTCGTCCTCGGCCGCGTCGTTCCGCGCGCCCGGGGCGCGCGACAGGCGCAGGGCGAACGAGCGGATCACCCGCAGGCCCATGGCGGGATTGCAGGTGACGAAGCGCTCGAGCTCCGCCGCGTTGAGCACGCAGGCGTAGACCGTGCCCGAGGCCACCATGGTGGCCGTGCGCGGCATCCCGACGAGGGTGGCGACCTCGCCCATGAAGCGGCCCTCGCCGGAGACGCGCGCCGTCTCCCGCCCGTTCTTCAGGATCGAGACGTCGCCGCGCAGCAGCAGGAAGGCGTAGTAGGAGCGATCGCCCTCGCCGCAGAGCGTCTCGCCATCCTCGTACTTGGCGATGAAGCGCCGGAAGCCCCGCTGACGGCACAGGGCCATCAGCAGCGGGTCGACCAGCGACTCGACCACCTCCTCCACCTCTTCGTCGGACAGCGTGCTGCGCCGGGTGGCCACGAAGGTCTCGGCCTGGAAGGGCGAGCCCGAGACGTTGGCGGCGACCCGGGCCAGCACCTCGGCCGCGCTGCCCGGCCGCTGGGCCGGGTCGAGCCGCAGCAGGCTCATGATCGTGTTCTCGAGCTCCGGGGAGCAGTAGATGCGGTAGTCCGAGAGCGGAGGCAGCCCGTAGATCGAGTCGGGGTCGTCGTTGCGGGCCAGGTTGTCGCGCTCGGCGAGGTTGATGCCGGTCGCCAGCGCCCAGGCGGTGGCCCCCACGCCCCACAGATCCGTCCGCAGGTCGTACTGCTCGAACTTCTCGAGGCGCTGCTCCGGGGCCTGATAGCCGGGGGTGCCCACGCTCATGGGCAGCAGGCCGCGCCCGATGCGCGAGGCCTGGGAGACCCCGAAGTCCGTCAGCACGTAGCCGCCGTCGTCCCCGAGCAGCACGTTGGCCGGCTTGATGTCGAGATGGAGGATCGACGCGCGGTGGGCGGTATCGAGGGCGGTGAGCAGGTCGGCGAGCAGACGCCAGACGACCTCCTCCTCGACGGGCCCCTGCAGCGGCATCACGTCGCGCAGGCTGCCCGACGCGTAGTACTGCATCACGACGAAGGCGTAGCTGCCTTCGAGGGACCAGTCGTAGATCTGCGGCACCCGCTCGTCGTCGAGGGCGAGCATCGCCGAGAGCTCCCGCTTCAGCATGGACAGGCCCGGGCCGCGGGCGCTGCGCAGGATCTTCACGGCCACCCGCGCCGGCGGGCTGTCGTCCCGCCGGGAGTCGTAGTCCAGGCAGCGGGCCTGGAAGACCGAGCCGAACGCGCCGCGGCCGAGCCGCCGCTCCAGCCGGTAGCGGAAGCGTCCTCGAAGCTCCGTGCCGCGGCCCGGCGGCGGGGCCTCCTCCGGCGTCCCGAGCACCGCCTCCGCCGAGGACTGGAGGGTCCCGGACTCCGGATGTGAGGATTCTGCCACGGCCACTAGAGCGGCCGATCCGCCTCTGCGCTTGAGAAATTGCGCATCGCTGAGCGTGACTTTCCGGTCGGGGGAATGTGGCGATCTCTTGCCGGTTGCTGAAGCTTCGGGAACCCTACGGTCTCCCGACCTCAGAAGGAGGATCCCCCTTGGGAAATGCACCCATCGACAACGATCTGCTCGTCTCGCTGTGTGACCGCACCCTGGCTTCGACCTCGCTCCAGGGCCTCGGCCACCGCATCGAGGGCAAGGTTCGCGACAGCTACGTGGCCGACGGGCGTCGCACCATCGTCGTCTCCGATCGCGTCAGCTGCTTCGACGTGGTGGTCGGCACCATCCCGCTGAAGGGGCAGGTGCTGAACCAGCTCGCAGCCTTCTGGTTCGACCAGACCCGCGACGTCGCACCGAACCACCTGCTGTCGGTGCCGGACCCGTGCGTGTCGGTGGTGCGCGAGGTCGAGATCCTGCCCATCGAGTTCGTGTACCGCGGCTACCTGACGGGCGTGTCGAACACCTCGATCTGGACGGCCTACGAGCGCGGCGAGCGCCAGTACTGCGGCCACCAGCTGCCCGAGGGAATGAGCAAGCACGAGCGACTCGCCGAGCCCCTGCTCACGCCCACCACCAAGGCGGAGAAGGGCGAGCACGACGAGCTGACCTCGCGGGAGGAGATCCTCACCCGGGGCGTCGTCGACGAAGAGACCTACGATCGCGCGGCTCGCATGGCGGCGGATCTCTTCGCCGCCGGAACGCGCTGGGCCGAGAAGCGCGGGCTCATCCTCGTGGACACCAAGTACGAGATCGGGATCGACGCCGACGGCCAGATGATCGTGTGCGACGAGATCCACACGCCCGACTCCTCGCGCTACTGGTACGCCGACAGCTACGAG